>DKNE01000023.1 GCA_002470645.1 Patescibacteria group bacterium UBA7396 | reverse complement strand
CCAAGTATATGGAGGCCGGTCAGAGAGTATTAATATTTGAAACATAAATGAAAAAGATAACTCATATTATTATTTCAGAATTTATGATAAAAAAATTGAAGTAAGTAAGCATGAAAAAGAATTAAAATATTTATATCTAAATTATTTTAATAAAATAGATGAGATAATAAGATTTGAGATATCCATGAGAAAAGATATTACAAAAAACATATTATTTGATGATTTATATTTTATTAATGATAAGAACGATAAACTATTTAATATATTACTTACTTATTTTATAAAAAAATGAGTTGATATATTTGATATTTCATATAAGAAAATTCTAATAAAAAGTATTGATAATAGTATAAAGTGAAGTTTAGAAACAAAAGTTAAGAAAAGTGATAGTTTGAGAAAAATGAAAATGGCAAATACAATAATTAAAAATATAGAAGATGAAATATGAGAAGATAGAATAGAAATATTAAAAAATTTAGATCCAATAATTCAAAGTTGCGAAAATTATGATGAATATCTAGTTTTATACGAACAAATTTTTGAAAATATATTTTTACTTTATGAAGATTGAGATATAGAAAAAATAAAATATGATGATTTATTTAATATAATAAATTGAGGATTAAATTATATAAGTGAATTTCTTGAAATTAGCGTTGATGAGTTTTTGGATAAAATTAAGTGATATGTAAATAATAATATTATTTCTGTATTTTCTTTATTTAGTGAAAATATTATAAAAATCATTTATATTTATTATCATACTAAACAATTTCATGATGAAAAAATGTTTAAGTTCTTAAAAATAATAGATGATAGTAATATAAAATATTTTGAAGATATTTTTGATGAAAAATTTTCGCAAAAATATTTATCTAAATTAAAAAAGAGAATTAATTATATTTCTAACGAAAAAGAAGTTAATTCTAAAGATTTATTTTCTATAATTTTAAAAGAATATGATTAAAAGAGAAGATTGAAAAATACTTAGAGTTGGTTTATATAAGCGTTGCTCAACTTTAGAACAGGCAGTTGAGGGAACATCTCTTGAAACTCAAGAAGAAATATTAAAGAAATATATCGAAGACCCAGAAAATTGACTTGTACTTGAAGAATGAATGATTTTTAGTGATGATTGAGTTAGTTGAGCAAAAGAGCATAGACCTTGATTAGACAGACTAAAAAGAGAAGTTAGGATGTGAAATATTGATGTTGTTTTAGTTATGAAAATTGATAGACTTTTTAGATCAACTAAATTATTATTAGATTTTGTTGATTTTTTAGATGAATATAAGGTAGGGATAATTTCAAAAAATGAAAAAATTGATACAAAAGACCCAGTATGAAAATTCTTTTTAACTCTACTTGGAGCATTTGCAACAATGGAAAGAGACTTTATTCGCGAAAGAACGGTACTATGAAAAATTGCAATGTCAAAAAAATGATGTTTTGTTTGAGGTCCAATGCCACCAACTGGGTATAAATTAGATGATAAGAAAAAAATGCTAATTGATGAAGATGAGGCAAAAATAATAAAAGAAATTTTTAATCTTTCTTTGGAATGAAAAACAAATAAAAGAGTTCAAAATTATTGGCACTCTAGGACTATTTGAAACATTTTAAGGAATGAAACTTATAATTGAAGATATTATTATTGAAAAACTACAACTGTTTATAATGATGTAACTAAAAAATATAAGACAATTCAAGTACCAGTTGAACAAAGAGTAATGTTTGAGTGTCCTAAAATTATAGAAGATGATGTGTTTAAAAAAGTTCAAGAAAATATTGATAAAAATAAAGTAATTTGAAGATGACAAAAAAGGATATTTACTTGAAAAATTGTATGCTGATTATGTGGATATAAATATCACTGATATAAATCTTCTAAGAATACTATGAATTATACTTGTCATAATTCATATAAGTCTCGTGCATTAGATGAAGTTCATATTTGTAAAAATACTTGAATAAGTGAAAATATTTTAAGAGATTTTGTTATTAAAAAGATATATGAATTAATTGAAGATCCAAGTAAATTTTATGAAAGTTATATTAATAATGATCAAGAATTTAATAAAGTTTTTGAAAATTACGAAAATGAGTTAAAAGAAATTAATAAAAGGATAAAAGATATTGAATGAGAAAATAGTAGACTTTTTAAAGAACTTTGAATGTTTAATGATGAAAAAAGTAAAAGTAGTATTAGAAAAATCATTAATGAGAATAATTCAAATATAGGAACTTTAGAAACAAGAAAAAATGAGGTTGAGGAAAAAATTAGTGATTTAAAAAAACAAAAGTATTGAATAAAAGCAATTAATGATTTTATTAAAACCTATAAGATTAAATTAAAATCATTAAACAAAGAGCAAGAAGATGAATTGATTGAAATTTTTGTAGATAGAGTAGTTGTAACTTTTAATGATATAGTAGTTGAATTAAATATAAAATGAAATTTTAATAATAAAAATTGATATGAAGAATTGAGGTTAAAGATGGAAGAAATGGATAATGAGAATAAAAAAAAACTTGAAAAAGTTAAAGGGGGAGAAAAATTGTGAAATAACTGATTAAAAGACGAGCACTTCCATTTTAAAATCAAGATCACAATTCAAGTGATTTTTTTTATTTTTTGGCTTCATAATTAAAAACTATATTTTTTATAATTTTTATTTGACTTTCGAAAAATGAAGTATATAATTGTTATACAATTTAATTTTTAATTATAGAGTTATGCTTACAGATAAACAACAGAATGTCTTGGACATTATTACGGATTTTATAGGAAGGTATGGAAAATCACCAACTATAGAAGAATTACAAAACCTAACTCATCAAAAATCTAAAAGATGAGTAGTACAATATTTAGAAGCTTTAGAAAAAAAAGGATTTATTACCAGAGGACATGGATTTAGAAGTATCAGACTTTGAAATGGAATTGGATTTCAAACTATGCTCCATATACCTATTTTAGGAATTGCAAATGCTGGAAGACCTTTAGCATATGCTGAACAATATGAATATGGTACACTGCCACTTTCTAAAAATGTAGTAAAAGGAGAATCAAAAGACTATTTCTTAGTAAAAGTAGAATGAACTTCTATGAATGATTTTAAAGTAAATGGGAAATCTATTGAAAATGGAAGCTATGTTCTTATTGATAAAAGAGAAAAAGTAATTAATACAAAAGATGCATTTTTATTCGTAGTAGATAATGCAGCTACACTAAAAATTCCAAAAACAGAAGGGAAAAACCTTTATCTTATACCAAAATCAAGAGACGAATATCATAAACCTATCGTTCTTTCTTCTGAAGAAGAAGTAATGGTAAACGGAAAGGCAGTTGATGTGTTTAATTTTGAAAAAATAGCTTCTTAAGAAGCTATTTTTTTATAAAGAAGCTATTTTTATATTTTCCATTACTGCTGGAACATACTCTGTTATTTCTTTAAGTTTTCATTGAGTAATTTGTCATTTATGTGCAGCTTCTTTTAAAGCTTTTTTGAGCCCATTCCAATCTTTTATATGTTTATATTTTCATAAGATTTCTTGTGTTTTTCAAGGTCATAAATTATATGAAGTGATGATAAGCTCTTTTCTAAAATTTTCATTTCATATTCATTGAAATAAACTTTCTAAATGAAGTAAGTAGCTGATGGTAAGTTTAAATTGATTGAGTGGATGTAATACTTTTACTCTGTCTAATTTTCCATTTTTATCTTTAATACTAGAGCTAATATAAAGGTCAGTGCTTTTAGGATCAGATTTTGTTTTTGCATTATTAATATTTACTATCGTTTCTACCGTATCACTAGTAATTTGTCATAGTCACCTTACTCATGTATATGAACGAGCATTTTTATCAAATCTTGATTCTCTTGCTATTACACCATATAAAAAATTTTCATCAATGAGGCTTCATTCGCAGTATGTTTGTATCAAATAGCTAACCGATTTCCCATATAATTTTCTTATTTCAACCTCATTTTTATATGCAATTTTATCTCATAAAAGAGGAGATTCTTTATCAAATATAGTTTGAAATCATATATTTTCTTCTTCGTTACTTGCCTTGAGAATAGGTATTTGTTTTTCAGGAGGTTTTTTTTCTTTTTTTGTAGTATTTTCAGGAGATATTTTTTTATTGTTATTTTCTTCAACACATGTATTTTCATCAAACGGAACTATTTTATATCATCATTTTAAAAAACTGATGTACACATAATCTTTGGTAAAATATATTTTATCTCAAGGTGAAATCCCTATATCTTCTAATCTACTAGGAGAAATAGGGGATTTTTCTATACCAATACTATGTTCATAAATTATTCTCCATATATTTTCTCATGGTTTCACTTCATGTCATATCTCTGTTTTTAAATTTCATAATTCAAACTCTATTAATAATTGAATAGCATCTTTTCTGCATTCTTTTATTTCTAATGAAGAAAGACTTTCTTTTTTTTGCTTTCTTTCATAGTCATTTATAAATTTTTCTATCTCATCCATGGATATATTTTAATACTATTTCCTCTATTTTAACATAAAAAATTAAATTTTGCAAAAAAATAAAAAACCTCTATAATTACTAAGATATTTTTTGGAGAAAAGAGGAAAGATAAAACGTTGAAGATAACTTTTGTATTGTCTTTAATCTTTTGTCTTTAGTCTTTTTTCTCAAATATCATTTATTTTTTAATTTATTTTTATGATAGGATTATCAGATAAAAATGCGGCGCATATTACTCCACTGAAAAAAGTATACAGTATTTGAGGAAAAAATATTACATTCGAAACTGGAAAAATATGACTTTTAGCAAATGGAAGCGTAACTATTAGTGATGATTTTTGAAATGTATTATTTGTGACTGCTGGTATCAAAGAAACATGAGTAAATGAAAAAGCTGATTTTTTTCCTTTAGTAGTTGATTATCAAGAAAAATTTTATGCGACTGGAAAGATAGGGGGAAATAGATTTATGAAAAGAGAAGGAAGACCATCTGAAGCATCAGTTTTAACATCAAGACTTATTGACAGGCCTATTAGACCAATGTTTCCAAAATGATTTATCAATGATGTTCAAATTATAGCAACAGCTCTTTCAGCAACCAATGAATCAGATTTAGGTTTTTTTGGTATTACTGGAGCATCTTTAGCACTTCTTATGACAGGAGCTCCATTTGAATGACCAGTTTCTTGAGTGAGAATTGTTGCTTGAAATGATGGAAAATTTATTTTTGACCCTTCATTTGAGCAAGAGCAAGATGCAAAACTTAATTTACTTGTAGCTGGAACATTTGATGCTATTACTATGGTAGAATCAGCGGGGAAAGAAGTTTCTAAAGAGGAAATGATGTCAGCTTTACAATTTGCTTCAAATCTTATAAAAGAACTTTGTAATGCACAAAATGATTTTATAGCAGACTATAAAAAACAATTTGGTATTCCTGAAATAGTTGCTTTTTATAATCTTCCAGATGAAAGCTTGTTTGATAAAGTTTCAGAATTTTTAACTGATGCAAAATTAGAATCACTATATGGATTATGAAAAAAAGATTTTCAAGCAGAACTTGATAGACTTGATATAGAAACAAAAGAATTTTTATGAGTAACTCAAGAAAATGCTGAAGATCTTTGAATTGATATTGCTTCTATCGGGGAACTTGTTTACAAAAGAGTAAAACAAGTAATGAGAAAAAACATTTTAGAAAATGAAAAAAGACTTGATTTAAGAAAACTTGATGAAGTAAGACCTATTAAATGTGAAACATGATTACTTCCAAGAGTTCATGGTTCAGCTCTATTTCAAAGAGGTATGACACAAGCACTTTCTATCACGACTTTGTGAGGTCCAGATGATATCCAAATAGTAGATGATATGTATGAAGAAACTACGAAAAGATATATTCATCACTATAATTTTCCTCCATTTTCAGTGGGAGAAGTAAGAATGCTTAGATGAGTTGGAAGAAGAGAAATCGGACATGGAAAACTTGCTGAAAAAGCTTTAGAAGCAGTATTACCACCAGAAAATCAATTTCCATATATGATAAGAGTTGTGTCAGAAACAATGACTTGTAATGGATCAAGTTCTATGGCATCAGTATGTGGTTCGACACTTTCTCTTATGCAAGCTTGAGTTCCAATTACAGCACCAGTTGCCGGTATTGCGATGGGGATGATTTATGATGAAGAAACAGGAAAATATAAAATACTTTCAGATATCCAAGCTCAAGAAGATTTCTTATGAGATATGGACTTCAAGGTTGCTATGACTCCAAATGGAATTACTGCAATGCAGCTTGATGTAAAAATTGCATGACTTTCTATGGAAGTGTTTGAAAATGCTTTTTCTCAGGCAAGATCTTCTATTAATTATATTCTTGATGAGATGCTTAAAGTACAACCAAGTGTAGCGCTAAATCTTTCTCCATATGCACCACTTATTATGAATGTATTTGTACCAGTAGAAAAAATTAGAGAAGTTATTGGAAAAGGTGGAGAAAATGTTCAAAGACTTGAAAAAGAATACTCTGTTAAAATCTCTATTGCAGAAGATGGAAATACAACTATTACAGCCAAAGATCAAATAGGTTGAAATAAAGCAGTAGATGAAATTAAAGCAATGGTTTGGGAACCAGAAGTTGGGTATAAAGGAATTGGAAAAGTAGCAAAAATTATTGAAGGGACAGGAGCTATTGTAGAATTTAACGGAAAATCAGGAATGATTCATATCTCAAAACTGGCTGCTACAAGAGTAGCAAATGTTGCTGATATCGTAAAAGAATGAGAAAGTGTAGAATTTGAAGTTATTGAAGTAAATAAAGAAAAGGGGAGAATAGGACTTAAAAGAAAGTTTGACCCACTTCCACCAAAAGTTGAAACTCCAGTAACTCCAGCATCTGAAGCTCCAAAAGTTGAAGAAATAAAATAATGAAAAAAGATGATATTTATCATCTTTTTTATTGACTTTTAAAGAATTATTGTATAATATTTTCTTCATTTATATTCTTATTTTAAGGCTTATGTGGAATGAAAAAGGAAATAGCTTATCTCAAGTATATGGTAACAGAACACCAAGACAAAAATTTATACTTATTATTGATAGAAACTTGAGAAAAATAGGACATAATTACGGTATAGAAAATCCTTTGTGAGAATTACTTGCTAAACTAAGCGAATCTACAGGAAAAGCATATACATGATTAGATGATCTTGACGATATTACTTTAGAAGGACTTGCAAATAATACGAGATTACATATACAAGATTTATGTGAAAAGGTAAAACAGCAATCTCAATGAATTATAAACAAACAATAAAAGAAGAAATACTAAAGTATTTCTTCTTTTATTTTATCAAGAGCATAAAAGAAATTTTTCATATTGAGTCATCCTTTTCTTAAGTCTTTATATTTTCCTAAAAGTCTAAAAATTTCAAGATTTAATTTATCAGATTCCTTGAGAATATCGCTTCCAAATGTTTCATGAAAATAAGTTCCGTTTGATTCTTGATGATTTTGTGCACTTCATTCTAATGGAATAATAATAGTATGAACTCAAAAGAAATACAATTCCCATAAAGTAGTAGCTCAAGCCCTAGAAATGGCAATATCAGTTTTTTTATAAATCTCTCATAATTCTTCTTGAGTTGCAAAATCATAGAGAGTAACATTGTTATATTTTTCAAAATCAGTTCTGAAATGAAGATTTTTTTCTCCAAGTATAATAGTAAAATTGATATCAATAAGATTATTTAAAATACTTTTTATATTTTCAAAAATAATTGTAGAACCTTGGCTACCAGCTATTACTAATACTTCTAATTTTTCATTTTCTTCTAATTCTCAAACTTTATCAACATTATTTAAAAGTTCTGGATTAAGAATTTGTCATATAAGTATATGTTTTTTTCAATCTATTTTTTCGTTTGGAAACGTATAAAATATTTTAGTAGCAAAACGAGAAATAATTCTATTTGCAAGTCCAGATGCTGTATCAGATTCATGAATGTATACTTTTTTTCTCATGATAGCTCAAGCAATACACATAGGAAGTCCTACAAAACCTCATTTTGAAAAAATAGTATCTATCTTGTAATAAAAAATAAAGTAAATTCCCCAAAATATTCAACTTAAGTTTTTCAAAGGTTCAAAAAAATTTCTTATATCAAAATATCTCCTTATTTTTCAAGATGGAATGTGTTCAAATTTCATTCCATTTTTCATAGCTAATTCAGCTTCTAGTCCATCTTCATCTCCAAACCAAATAAAATTAAGTTCAGAGTTATTTTTTAAATAATTATATATTGAGATTAAAGGAAATATATGACCTCAAGTTCATCATCAGGTTAATGCTATATTTTTCATTGATACTATGTTATAATTTAAAGTAAGAGGCTATTTTTAAGATACATCAATTTATCTTTTTAAATATAGTTAAATTTTGTGATTTGTAAACTATAAAGCTACTTATTATTCATACGATACTTCCAGCAAGAATATCAAGAGGCCAATGAACTCACCCAGCTACTCTTGATATAAGCATAACGATAAAAAAAGGAAAAATAATCAATCCAGCTTTATAAAATCAAAATAAAAATAAACTACTTAAAAATGCTATACCAACACTTGCATGGTCACTTGGAAAAGAAGCATCAGGAATATGGTCTAAAATTAATTTTCAAGCTCATTCTAGGCTTTTTTCAGGTCTATCAATATCAACAAATATTTGTATCATACTACTAATCACAATAGCAATTATAGCAGAGTAAAATATGAAAAGAAGCTTTTTCTTTCCATCAACATCTTTTTTACTTTGAAAATAAAACCAATATACCAGTAAAAAAATAGGAAGTAAAAAAATAGGGGCATCTGCCATAGTATAAACTATTGTAGATATAGTTTCATTTTGAGTAAATGAATTTAAGTATCAAAGCAGAGGGATATTTATATTATTATGTAAGGAGCTTATGAAATTCATACGTTGTTTACTTTTTTATGAGATATAATATATTTTACAGCAAAGATTGCTCAAATAATCAAAACGATAATAATTACAGAAATGATAGGACGTGCTACTAGCCATGCTATTGCAATGGTTCCTCCTGCTATTATCAGAGTTCATACTAGAGCAATAAGTCATACTCATACACCAAGAATTTTCCCTATAAAAGGAACGATACTTCCAAGAGTTGGGAGTATAGAAAATAACATATTAAGTCATAAAAATATTATAACAGTGAATGCAATTCTTATCAACCAAGTAGTGAGAGAATTATCATCTTTCATCGCTTGAAATAGTATTTTTGCAGATTTGTTTCATTCTTCAATTCTTGTGATGTTTTCCCCTCCATCTAAAAGATAGATATCGAGCATATCATTATTTCTTTGTCATGCTAAAGTACTGAGTGAAGTTCAGATAGGAAGTATCGAATATGATATTCTTAAATCACCAATTTGAGGGTCATTATAATTTACTCAATTATAAATATAATTATTCACTACAGAACTTCCGGTTGCTAACATATTTTCTAGTTCTTGTCAAAGAGGAAGTTCATTTCATTTTGGCATCATTGCTTGTAATCAATCACTTATTTTAAAGTTTCCTAATTTTACATTTTGTCCAAATATAGTTTTTCATTCATATTGCCAATTTTTTGGATTTTGATATTGAGTTGCTTGATTAAAATCATCTGAATTTATAGGAAATTGACTCCATTTTTTTTCATAAGAATAAGTGGTTGTATGAGTTTCACTTCCTCAAAGATTTTCTTTCACTTCTGTTTTTGTATTTTCTTGCCATTGATACATTTCTACCGTTCTTGATACTGACACAGCATTTATAGGAAAAAGAAAATCAGGTTCTTGTATTACATCACTTGAAACTTCTCCAAAAGTATACACATATTTATTATTATTTTCTGGGGATGGATTTTGAGCATCTATTTCAACAACAATATTTTCTCATGTGATAATAGCTTTTTCTCTTGCTACATAACTAAATTCATTTGACCAGAGCATATAAACAGAAACTATGATCAGAATTGGTCAAACAATTATTCCAGCTAAAGAAGACTTAATTTTATCAAAAAATCAAACTTTTGTCACTTCTTGGTAATTTGTCATAAAATAAAAATTAAAAATTAAAGTTTATAAAAAATAATTGATATTTTTTTCATAAAGAGAGTATAAATGTATAAATTATGTCAGCATTATATAAAAATTAATAAAATCTCAAAAATAAATTTGAAAAAAAAAATATATAGTGTAAAATCAATTTTAAATAAAAAGTTCTTCCTAAATAAGGAAGACTTTATTTTTCAGTTTATTTTATTTTAACATTTTTTATTTATGGAAGCCATAAAAAAAGTAAGAGGAATGCAAGATATTTTGCCAGACGCACATTTATACCACACATTTTTGAAAAAAGTATTTCGTCATGAGCTTCGTAAAAATGGGTTTAAAAGAATTACCACACCAGTACTTGAACACAAAGAATTATTTACTGGAGCGCTTGGGAGTGGAACTGATATTATTGATAAAGAAATGTATAATCTTGTTGATAGAAAGGGAAGAGAATTAGTAATGAAACCAGAATCAACAGCACCGATTATGAGATCATATATCGAAAATGATTTACAATCAGAACCTCAACCTGTATTTCTCTATTATGTAGAACCACATTTTAGATATGATAGACCACAAAAATGAAGATTTAGACAATTTTTTCAAGTTGGAGCTGAAATCATTGGAGAATCAGATCCTATTTTAGATGCACAACTTATTTATATTTGATATAAAGTATTAAATAAAATAGGTCTTGAATGAGATTTTAAAGTAAAAATTAATTCTATTTGAACAGCAAAAGATAGGCAAAAATATTTAGAGGAATTGACGAGTTTCTATGAAAATAAAAAACATCTTTTATCAGCAGAAGCTTTAAATAAATTAGAAACAAATCCTCTCAGACTTCTTGATACTAAAATAGAAGATGAAATTATTTTAGCTAATGAAGCACCAAAAATTACTAAATTTTTGAAAAAAGAATCAAAAGAACATTATACAAAAGTAAAAGAATATCTTGATATTCTCTGAGTTCCATATGAAGAAGACCATAAACTGGTAAGAGGACTTGATTATTACACACACACGGTTTGGGAATTTGTTGATAATTCTTGAAGAAGTCAAGATGCTTTTGGAGGTGGATGAAGATATGATATGTTATCTAAAAAAATAGGTCATAGCGAAGAAATTCCAGCAGTATGATTTGCGATGTGAATGGAAAGATTAACGGATGCTCTTATGGATAAAGGTATCAAAATTAAAAATAAAGATAGAATTGATTTATACTTTATTCAACTTTGAGATGAGGCAAAAAAAATAGTGTTACCACTTACTTTAGAAGCTCGTGAAGCAGGAATTAATACTCTCGCATCACTTTGAACTCCATCTCTTAAAGCTCAAATGAAAAAAGCAAATAGATTGAGCGCAAGATATGTAGTGATGGTAGGTATTATGGAGGCGACTTCATGAATCTATCAAGTAAGAGATATGCTTCTTTGAACTCAAGAAGAAGTTAAAAAAGATAATTTAATAGAATACATAAAGTCAAAAGTATGACAAAATGGACTTGATTTTTACTGTCCGGCAAAAGATTTTATGTTAAAAGATGAATTATAAAAAACATTTCCATAAGGAAATGTTTTTTATTTGACAAAGATTTCATAATATATTAAAGTTTGTGTACTTATTTTTTAACTTTTTTATATGAAAAAACATAAAACAAAAAAGGCATTTACTTTAGTAGAGTTGATTATTGTTATAAGTATATTAGCAATATTGGCAACTATAGCTTTTATGTCGTTTCAGAATTATACAAAGGATTCTCGAGATGGGAATAGATTAGCTACTATTACTAATATCAATAAATGATTGAATCTATTTCAATTACAAACAGGAAAATACCCACAACCTGAATGAACTATTATAAATTGATATTTAGAAACACCAGAATGAGGAAGTATATTGTATTCTGATCTTGGAATAATATGAGAAACAATCACGAAGCAAATAAAAATGAATACGCTACCTCTTGATCCATTAACAAAAAATAATTATGTATATGCTACAACAAATGATGGCAGTAGCTATCAAGTAGCTACTGCTTTAGAAAAATTATCAACTCGTACATTTCCACTAATAGAACAAACTTATGCTGATAGTTGATATCAAGCAAAAGTTATGTGAAACCATGAATTAAATGTAAAATTTCTTAGTGGGGCAAATACATATTTTACTGTTGTTCCAAGTATGTTATTTGTCCCAGATGAAGAAACATTGAAACATATGTTAAATACTTCAGATGCTTATAGTATAGTAAATGGAGGAAAAAATTTACCGTATTGATTTCAAAATACTTATAATTCAAAGGTTGAAACAAATCAAAATATTATACAATTTTTAAGAAAAGACCCACAGGCAAAAATGTTAACACTCAATATTACTGATATAGTGAATACAACTTGAGATACAAGATTACAAAAAATAAGGGAAATATTTTGAACATGAACGGATATGGAGCTTTATCCTTGAATTACTTCAAAAAATATTTTATGAACGTTTGGTATACAAGTACTTTCTGGACAGTGAGAATGAAGTATATTAAATGATATAGAAAGTGTTATTGTGTGAAAAGCTCCTGCACCAAGAACAAGTGCACAATGTTGAACAGGAGCAAAATTATATACTCATAGCGAAACAGCATATATTTGATGAAATACAAGCTTTTGTAGTTTATGAACTCCGGACCCAGAACTTCCAGCATTCCCAAATCATTGAACAGAAGTATCTTGGAATTGTATATCGCCAGATGGAGGGGGAAGTGCAAGTTGTACTGCTTCAAGAGCTAATCCAGATGAAGAAATAAAGGAATGTAGCTGAAAACCGACTCATTCAAAATATTTTAATGCTTCTGATACACACTCAGTTATAGTACCTTTTTGAACTTCTGCACCAAATCCAACGTATCATCTGACTCCAAGTGAAAATAGTTGTGATTTTGCTTGTGATAGCTGATATACTCATGAGGACTGAAATTGTATTGATAAAACTGCACCAAGTGGATGAAATTTTACTATTCCTACTTCAACAACTTCTACAACAGTTTTATTAAATATAACTTGTCCAACTGATGAAATAGATGGAAGTAATATAGAGATGTATATTAGTGGAAGTATCAATACTTCTCCAGTTTGGGAAACTTGTACTAGCAGTAAAAATATAACAATTACTTCTACAGATGATATAAAAACAATTCAAATGAAATGGAGAGATGCTAGTGGAAATCAAACAGCAGAAGTAACTAAAACTATGTCTTACATATTGTATACATTTACCAATCATACTTTTACAACATGTTGAGTATCATGAAGAAATTGACCAACATTGGCTCAATGTAGAGCTGCATATAATTCAACAACATGGGCAAGTGATAATAATTTTTTTGCTCAATCCCATGCTCAGTGAATACAGCTTTGGACAGTTCCTCAGACAGGATGGTATAGAATTGATGTATATGGAGCAGAGTGATGATGATGACCAGGTTCAGAAAATGCAAGCACATATTGATGAAAAGGAGCAAATATGAGAGGAGATTTTTTATTATCTAAATGAGAAAAAATTAAAATACTTGTATGACAAAAATGATGACTGCCAGTATGAAGTTCTTCAAGAGCAAGTTGATGATGATGAGGATCTTTTGTGACAAAAGAAAATAACCAACCTCTTATAGTTGCTGGTTGATGAAATGGAAATAATTGGGGAAGTTGGACTACTCATGGACCAAGTGCTCAAACAACAAATGATACAACTACATGATGATGAGCCTGATGACGTTGAGCTTGATGATGAGGTCTTGTATGAAATTGAGCAAATTCAACTAGTGGTACAGCAACACCCTGAAGTTCTTTTACAAATTGATGAGTATGATGAATAAAAAGTGATACTACTTGATGAGATGGATGATTTGGTTGATGAGCATGAGCATTGTATGAATGATGATGATGATGATGATATAAATGATGATCTGTAGTACCATTAAATCAGTATAATAGTGTTTTTCCTACATATGGAAGTACATCATATAATAATTGAACCAATCAATCAAATTCAGTGTGAAATACTTGACACGGACAGGTAATTATCACTAAATTATAATTATTAATCCTATTTCACAATAAAAAAGTAGAAAGATAAATCTACTTTTTTATTCACTATTTTTTATCTAAGGTATTTCAATAATAAAAAAATATCCTCTACTATTCCAAATAGGGGATATTTTTTTATTTATAAAGAACAAAAAAAAAGAAATAACTTTAGTTATTTCTTTTTTGGTTAAAGTATTAATCTAATAAGCTTTCTGATTCAGCAGTTATTGCAAAAGTTGTTGGAGCTGCGGCATCAAATGTAATAGTTTTTAAATCTGAAGATATTTTTGTAACTGTAACTCATCCACTTATGTCTTTAACTTTAAGAAGTCATAGTTTATCATCATCTAATGTAGCTGTTTCTCCATTAATAACATAATCAGTAGTTTCAGCTAATGAAATAGCTTTTCTAGGGAAATATGTTCCAGCTGTATATTCGTCAATAGGTTCTGCTTCAGTTTTTTCTAAAGCTCCTCTGATTTGGTATACTCATCCAAAGTTATCAATAGTTGCAAATTCATAAGTTATATTTGAGTTAATTGCAACTGCATTTTGATTTAAAGTTCAAGTTAGGTGGTTTGTTGCAGTAGTTCATTGTACATTAGCAGGAGTAGTGGCTGCAGTACCTCATGAAATAAAAGTAGTAATAGGAGCTCCTTCAGCTTGTTTAACAGATATTACTTTAGTAATGTTAGCAATTTCTGATTTTACTTTAGAATTTCTTGCTTCTTTAGAATATCCTTGGAAAGAGATAAAAGCAATAGTTGCTAAAATAGCTAAGATAGTGATAACTATAATCAACTCAACAAGAGTAAATCATTTTGTATTTGTACTTTTTACCATAATAAAAAAGTTATAAAATAAAAAAATAAAGTGTGTTTAGGAAAAGTATGTATTGGTTAATTTTTCCTAACAACAAATGTATTATACATATAAATATAAAAAAGTCAAAAATTATTTTTATTTTTATATTCTTTTTCATCATATATATTTTTTTTAAAAAGCAATCCCCTAAGATGGTAAGAGAGTATTGCTTTTTTTTAAAAAACTGTTATATTTATAAAAATATTCTTAACTATTGTATTATGGATAAAGAAAGTAAGTGATTTTTTTCTACTTTAAAAAAAGATTTTCAAACTAGTTTTTCGATAAATTTTTTATTTATTATCATCATTTTATCAACAT
Organism: Patescibacteria group bacterium UBA7396; assembly: GCA_002470645.1. GTDB lineage: Bacteria > Patescibacteriota > Gracilibacteria > BD1-5 > UBA6164 > UBA7396. Next base: position 99,144 of record DKNE01000023.1, on the reverse strand, counting down.
TTTCTATTATTTTAACAAATTATATTTTTAGTAAAAGTATTATAAAAGAAGTGCATTTTATTATTCAAAATTATGAATATTCAAAAGTAGGTGGGGAAGAGAATTATAAGATTCTTAGAGAAATTCAAAAAGAACAAACAAATTCTTATATTACTGATATGATTGAAAATAATCCAGAATACATAGAAGAAATTAAAGCAAAAATTGACCCTCAATATAAAAAAGCAAAAAAATTATCTCAAGAAGAAATTTCTATTTTAAAAGAATGATCAAATATTATATGAAGTCAAGATGCTCAGTATACTTTTGTAGAATTTTCAAACTTTACTTGTAAATATTGTAAAACGTTTCATGATCAAAATATTTGAGAGGAACTTTTAAAGTCTCATGAAAATATGAATTATATATTTAAAAATATGGTGAATAAAGAGGGAACTCAGGATTATAATTTAGCATTATATGGAAAATGTATTTCAAAAGAAAAAACTCAAGAAGATTTTCTTAGTTATATGAAAGATGCCTTTAGTATATTACCAGAAGAACAAGAAAAATTTTTAGAAACTACTATTGATAAATATTCTCTTGGAGAAATATTTCAAACTTGTATGTCTTGAGTTGATGCAAAAGTGGCTTTAGAAAAAGAATTTTGACAAGGAGTGTATTTATGAGTTACTTCAACACCAAGTTTTGTTATTATAAATAATACAACTGGAAAATATCATTTGATTGAATGATTACTTGCAAAAGATGATATGATAATAACTTTAGATACTTTTATGAAAAAATAATTATTTGTTAATATCATTCCCATCATAAACTCAAAAAGGTTCTTTCATACTTTCGTGTATGGGAGCTTTTTTTATGAGATATGTAATGGTGCAATAAAAAGTATTGGTGAGGTCAATATATAAATTATTACTTGCCATAATACAACCATTCGCAACTCCAACTTGATATTCTTTGAGTGAAGGGGCGAGAGGAGAATTTTTGGGTTCGATATGTCTCATTCCATTAATATTGTATAAATATCCACTATAATTACTATTTTCTAATTCATCTACATAATCTAAAACACATGAATTTATTCATGGTGTAGTGATATAATATCTTATGGTTGGTAATATCACTATTAACATCAATGTCAGAGGATAGAGTATGTATTTTGTTTTCATAAGAAAAAAATAATAGTGTATTTTTTGAAGTATACACTATTACATTTTTTTTGCAATTTCTCAAAGTTTGAAAAATGGAAGCATAATTGCTATTACTATAGTTCCTACTAATGCTCAAACTACTACTATGATAAAAGGTTCAAGCATTGTTGCAAGGTTTCCAATATATCTTTTTAATTCTGATGAATAATTGTTTCCAATCTTTTTTAAACTTTCTGAAAGAGTTCATGTTTCTTCTCAAGTATTTACAATATAAGCAAATTCTTCAGGAAAAAGTTTATTTAAATAGATATTGGTATCATATTCTAAGTTGAGTCAAAGAGATTTTGATATGGTCAGTCAACTTTCGACTTCATTTTTTATTCTTACTACTTCTTTTTTATAATGAATATTTGGAACTACTTGACTTGCTGTTTTTAGGGAATCGAGTAATAGTACTCAAGATTCCATAAGTAAAGCAAAGGAATTAATAAAATATATGATATTTGATTGTTTTATAATATGTCCAAAAATAGGTAAATTGATAGCTATATATCAAAGGAATAATTCTCAATGGTAGGTTTTTTTCATAAGATTTAAAAACACAAAAAATCAAACCAATCAAGCTATAAGTAGATGCCATTCATATCTAAAAAAATCAGATATTCAAATAACAAATTGGGTTAATGCTGGTAATTCAGTTCCAGTTTGTGCAAAACTTTCAGTGATTCTCGGGATGATAAATATCATCATAAAAGTTACCATAGCAAATGTTAGGAAAAGCAAAATAACAGGGTATATTAAAGCTCATTTTACTTTTCATTTTAATTCTATATTTTCTAAAAGTCTTTTATCCATTTCTAAAAGAATTTTTCATAGACTTCAAGTTTTTTCTCATACTCATACAAGAGCTATGAGCAAACTATCAAATACTTTTGGATATTGCATCATAGATTCACTAATCCCAATACCATAATCAATATTTACTTTGATTTCATTTGCTATTTTTTTAAGGTATGGATTTTTTGTTTGTTTTACTAAAATACTAAAAGCTCATTTTATATCAATTCAAGAGTTAATAAATATAGAGAGTTTGTTTACAAATTGCCATAATTCTTTTTGTGACACACTGTTAAAAAGGTTTATTTCTATGTTTAAACCTTTATTGTTACTTCTTTTCTTTTTTAGTCCTTTTTGCGCTTGCGTTAAGAGTTCTAAAAATTTTTTATTTTCGAAGTTTCCATATTTGTCAAAAAAATTATTTCCAAGCATACGTATCTATAATTAGTAATTTTTATATGTTTCCATTTTTAGAAATGATACTGGAACATTCAGCTATAACAGTTTCGTAATCTCATTTTTTTAGGAGTTCTTTTAAAACATTATATTTATCATGCATTTTTTTATTTTTTTGTCATATTTTAAATGCATTTTCATTTTCAAGAGCTTTTTTTAGATAAAAATTTATTTTTTTATGAATATATCATTCTTTTATGTATCTGATACAATCCATTTTTAATTTTGGAAGTTCTCAAGTTTGATAAAGAGTATCAAGGGATCTGATAATATTTTTGAGAGCATTTTCTTTTTGTATTTTTAGCACTTCTTCTCTGACTTCTTCGAGAGATTTTCAGACAATTTTTTTTCTATATTTTTTATTGATACCTTCTTTAGCTATAAAAACATCTACATCTTGTCATTCTAACACTTCTTTATTTTTATCTCTTTTTAAAAGTAGTAGTGTAACATCATCATTGTAATTTGCTTTTCATCAGGTGAATTTTTTTAAATCATCGATAAATTTTTTGTAGATATCTTCTAAAGAATTTTTTCCATTTCTTGAAAATTCTTCTAATTTTTTTTCAATTCTATCAATCGAATACATTTCTCAAAACTCATTTTTTGCCTCTACTATACCATCAGTATATGTGATAAGAATATCTCCGTCATGAAAAGGAATTTCTTTTTTCTTAATTTGTGTAATATCTTTGATCAATCTGATTCATGCTGCAAGTCATCCAGGGATAATTTTTTCTACATGTCCTGTTGCTTTTCTAAATACAAATATAGGTTCATGTCACATTCAAATAAACTCTATAACATTGGGTTTATTTTTATGTATATTAAAAAATATAGATGTAATAAAATTTCAGCTTTTTAATTCTTGTTTGAGGGAGTTATTTATTTCTAAAGAGATTTCTTCCATTTTAGCATTTCCTGCAAGTTCGTGGAATTTTTTATTGAGTTGTGATATAATAAATCCTGCTCTAATTCCATGTCATGTTGCATCTCAAATAAAAAAAATCGAATCATTTCTTCCTTTATGAAAGCCAAGACTATCTCATGATATTTTATCGGCTCACATGATTTTCCCATATATATCATAACCACTGATTTTTTCTCAGTAAATTTCTCTTGAAATTCCAGAATGTACTTGTGCTAATTTTGCTTTTGCGGTAAGTTCATCTTTTTGATTTTGACTTTGAAGTAATAAATTTACTTCATCAATTAATTTTTTTTCTCTGAGTCTTTTTTTAAAACTTCAGTAAAAATTAAATTTATTTCTTAATGTTTGGATAAAACTTGTATTTTGTGTTTTTTTATTTTGATTTTCTTCATTAGTAACTATTTCTCAGATGAGTTCTTGAGCTTCTCTAAGGGTATCTTTCTTAATTTCTCTTTGTTTTTTTTGTTTATATCTCTCCATCTGTTTTGCTATATCTTTTTTGATATTATTTCCAAGATTGAGGATTTTTATATCTTTAGTATTATTTTCTATAAGACTATTAACAAGTGATATTGCTTCATCAAAATTTCAGGTTTGAGTAAATTCTTTTGTTTTTTCTTTTACAAATTTTATTTCTTCTTTTTTCTTTCTATCTCTTATATATATTTGAAATTTTCTTTTTTTTGTATCGTTTTTTATTTTTAGAGCTTCTATTTTTGAAATCTTATTTTTGTATTTTTTAAGTTCATCTTTTTTATCTTTTTCAGCAACATTTTCAATATAATATTTAAAAGACTCATTTTCTTTGTATAAAACTTCTTGAATAGCTTTTTCTGCTTTATCAAATTCTTCAAATAATATAAAATCTTCAATAACTTTTACAATATTATTGAAGTCTTTTATGGCATTCGTATCGATGTTTTTTTTCTTTTTCTTAAAAAAGTTCAACATAAAGATTAAATTAATTTAAATGCTTCCTCTAAAGTAGTGTCTCATAGTGCTGCTTTAAATATAGCATCTTGAAGAATAGTAATCATTCATTCTTTTGTAGCTACTTTGTGTATTTCACTGGCACTTGCCATAGAAAGTACACTTTTTTCTAAATAATCTCAAAGTACAAGCACTTCGTGTACTCATATTCTTCCAGCATATCCTGTGTTTTTACAATGTTCACAACCAACTCATTTATAAAATTGAAGTTCACTTATTTCATCAGATTCCATGATATCTAAAAGTTCTTTTTTTACTCTTGCTTTCATCAAATCATCAATTTCATGAACTTTTTTACAATGAGTACATATTTTTTTTACTAATCTTTGAGAAATAATCATCTTTAAAGCACTTGCTATTAAAAATGGTTCTATTCACATATTAATAAGTCTTTGTATCGTTGCTGCTGCTGAGTTGGTATGGATAGTAGAAAGTACCAAATGTCATGTAAGTGCTGCTTCTATAGATAAAAGAGCGGTTTCTTTATCTCTGATTTCTCATACCATTATGATATCTGGGTCTTGTCTTACAAGACTTCTGAGTCATGAGGCAAAAGTATATCAAATTTCTGGTTTAATTTGGGATTGATTTACAAAATCTATATTGTATTCAACAGGATCTTCAAGGGTTGATATATTGTATTCTAAAGGGTTGAAATCTTTTAAAATACTAAAAAGAGTAGTTGATTTTCATGAACCTGTTGGCCCAGCAACAAGTATAATTCAATATTTACTTTCTAACACATTTCTTACTTTTTCAAGATTTATATCATGAAGTCAGATTGATTCAAGATTAATAAGGCTTTCATCTTGTCTTAAAATTCTCATTACTACTTTTTCTCAAAAGATGGTCGGAAGGGTGGAAACTCTTATATCTATAGTTTCTTTTTCTTTTTCTGATACATAAACTATTTTTCCATCTTGAGGTTTTTTATTTTCATCAATTTTTACTTTTGCAAGTACTTTAAGTCTTGTTATTAGAGTTGAAACATGTTCTAAAGAGATTTTGTCATATATATCAAAATCTCAATCTTTTCTATGTCTAATTATTAAAAAATCTTTCGTTGTTTCAATATGAATATCTGAAACATTGTCTTTTATAGCATCATCAAAAAGTTCATTGATATAATTTACTACATCAGGAATTTCTTGTCTTACTTTCATACTATCAATATTTTGCATACCTATTTTATTTATTTTTTATATTTTTGAAGAAGATAATTTTGTAATTTTTCATCTATTTTAGTGTTTTTTTGTTCATTAGCAACTTCATTTTCAATATTTTCTTTGACAATCTCATTATTTCATACTTGATTATTTTCTATTTGAATTTCTGGTGATATTGGGGTTTCAATATTTTCAATATTTTCTTGAGGAATATGTTTTGTTTCAGGAGGTGTATTCATTTCCATTTCTGGTGGATTTTGGATTTCAATTGAAGGGATATCTATAACTTTTTGTTGTGTAGTTGTATTTTGAGGAAGTTCAGATACGTTTGACTTTAAAAATCCTCATTGTAAAAACATAACTGAAGGAATACTCAGAGCAAAAATTGAAGCAAGCCCAGAAATGAATATCTTCTTTTTTGTTGATTTCTTTGTTTTTTCTTCTGCTTGGGCATATCTTTCAAGATTGGTATTTTGAGTATCTGCTTTTCTTTCTATTTTAGGAGCTTCTGGTTCAATTTTTTCACTCAATGTTTCAATAATTTCTTCTTTTACTTTTTCTTCAGAAGGGTCTTTTTTTGAAAAAGATCATTGATAATTTCAAAAAATTTCACTTTTTTCTTCTTTTACTATATTGCAAGTTGTATCACCGTCTGATATAATAACTATTTCTTGTTCCTGAATGGGAGTTGATATATCTTCTATTTTTTCCATTTTTTCTTCTCCTACTTTTTCAAGCTCGCTTGGTGCTGTAACTGCTTCAACTATAGGTTGAATAGTGACGGTTTCTTCTTTTTTTATAGGGGTGATATGATTTTCTTCTTGAATTTTCTTTATTTCTGTTCATGAAAAATCTCCTCACATTGTGGTATGAGATTTTTTTAAATCTTTCAGTGAAATTTTTCTTTTTATACTACTAGTTTCTTCTGTTTGAAGTATCTCAATCTTTTCTTCAAGTTTTTCTTCGGTTATTTGAGTCATTATTTTTTCAGTTTTTATTTCATCTATTTCTTTAGGTGCATCAACTTCTGATGTTGTTGCTTGAGTTGTTGTTTGTGCGCTCAGAGCAGAAAGATTTATTTTTTTTAGGCTCATACTTTCAAAATATTATAAAATAAGTTCTTATATAGAGTAACATATTTTTTATTCGTTGTCAAAAATACAACCGATTTCATAAAAATAAAATTTGAAAAAAAATAAAAATGTATACAATGATGGAAATTTTCATTATTTTTAATATATTATGGACCCCACACTTATAATTATTTTCACTATATTATTCTTACTTTCTGCTTTTTTCTCTGCTTCTGAAATAGCTCTTATGAGTCTTCCAGAACATAAAATAGATTCTCTTTTCAAACAAAATAGATTTTGATCAAAAGCTTTGAGATATTTAAAAGATAGAAGTGATAAGGTTCTTATCACTATACTCATATGAAATAACCTTGTAAATGTTTATATTGCTGCATTAGCAACACAATTCGCAATCACAGTTTCAAAATCTTCTACTTTTGATGAGGCTCTTATAGTGTGAGTTTCTACATGAATTATTACATTTTTACTTTTGATGTTTTGAGAAATAGTTCCCAAAAGCTATGCCACTAAAAATGCTGAAAAAATAGCATTACTGGTAGCTAATTTTTATAAAGGACTTATTATTGTTCTTTCTCCTATTATCTATTTTATGGAAGGAATCATTAAACTTACTACTGGGAAAAGTTCGGTTTCAAAAATCACCGATGAAGAAATAGAGGCTTTTATTGATATGTGAAGAGAGGAGTGAGTTTTTGAAGCTGGAGAACATGAGAAAATTAAAAATATGCTTGAGTTTTCCGATATCTCAGTGGAAGAAATCATTACTCCAAGAGTCAATATTGATGCAATAGATATCGATACTACCGTAGAAGAAGCACTTGATTTTGTCTTGAATCATACGCATTCAAGAATACCTGTGTATACTGAACAAATAGATAATATTGGATATGTGGTAAATCTGAGATTTTTAATCAGTGAACAAAAAAAATGAAATGGGAGTTTGAAACTTTCGCAGTTAAAAAATCTCGATAAAGCGATAAAAATACCGCTCAATCATCCGATTGATAAGTTATTAGAAATATTTAAAAATTCTCGTAAACACTTAGCTATTGTACTCGATGAATACGGATGAGTAGCAGGACTCGTAACTTTAGAGGATATCATAGAGGAAGTATTTGGAGATATCAGAGATGAATATGATAAAGAAAAAGATGAGATGAGAAAAATAGGAGAAAATAAGTATGACGTTGATTCGAGTGTGATTTTTGAAGATTTACTCGATGAACTCGAGATCCAATTTGAAAATCTCTGATTGGATGAAAAAGATTACTACGCGACCACTCTCAATTATTTTATCACAGAGGAGTTAGAAAGATTTCCAGAAAGTGGTGAAATACTCGAAAAAGAACTCTATGGAGAATGATTTGATGATGAAAAAATAAAAACGTACTTAGTGTTAAAAATTAAAAATGTTATAGATAATAAGATAGAATCAGTAGAGGTAGAACTTATAAAAAAAGAACTTTTAGACTAGTCTAAAAGTTCTTTTTTTATTTTTTTTCTGATATCATTATTATGAAATTTGAGCATATGGTCATGAATAATAATTCCATAAGGTTTTCCTATTTTTTCGTAATGTTTGAGTGTTTTTGGTAGGAATATTTTTTTGAGTATCGCATTCATAAGAGATAAAAAGCTTGGAAAATTTAATCCTTTTGAAAGTATTAGTTTTATAGTAGTCATAGTTTTGTTTTTATTTTTAAGTTTTTATTATTGTACTATAAAAATATAAAAAATGCAAAAATATGATTATTGGTATGAGATAAAAGTTTTATTTTTTTCTATAATATCTTGATATAAAGAAAAATCTGCCCAAGAACTATTTTCTTTTAAAAAAAGCTCATAAGTATTATCATAGCTTAATATAGGTTTTAAATATATTATCCAAAAATAAAGATAAATATCATCATGTAATTTCCAATTATTAAAATTGAGAGCATTGGTAGTGGCAAAAAAACTCAAACAAAACATTCCTGCGTGTTTTTTATCAGTTTTTCTCACTCAAAGCAGAGAAAAAATAAAAGTTATAATAATCCTATTTATCCACATAGACTCAGGAGTGGTTACGATAAAGAGGTCAATATCACTTTCAGGAGTTCCAGCATGCATAGAAATACTATTTCAAACTGCAATCATTTTGAGTCCAGGAACCCACTTTATGTAGCGAATATATTTTTTTGTTTTTTCTAAAAACCCTTCATCAATTTCTGAAAGGTCAGCTTTTATATGAAAATATTTTTTAAACTTTTGGTGTTCTTTAAGTGAAAATGTTTGCATAGCTTAATAGTTTTTTAGTGCTTGTATTCTTGATTCAATGCTTGGATGTGTAGAAAAAAAATTACCAAAAAAATGAGTAATTCATTTTGCTTTTTTCATAAAAGGGTCTTCTATACACATTTGTGCTACCGATACTTTTTTTATAGATTCTATAGAGGCATCAGTTGATATTTTTTCAAGAGCTTGTATCATGGCAAATTTATCTTTTGTCAGTTCAACCGCTCCAGCATCAGCTAAAAATTCTCTTTTTCTGGAAATAGCCAGGTTGATAAGAGGGAGAATAATGATAGAAACTAAATAGAGTATGAGTCCTATAATTGGAAGTGGATTTCATCATTTTGAATTTGAAGATTTAGAAGAACTTTTTGCTGTTCTTAAAAGTATTTCTCAAATAGTTCCTATAATTCATATAAAAACAGTAGCAACCACCATAATTTTTATATCTTCATTTATGATATGAGTCAGTTCATGAGCAGCAACTGCTTCTATTTCATTTTTTTCAAGTTTATGTAATAGTCATCTTGAAAAAACTATCCGTGCATTTTTTTGTCCCCATCAAGTAGCAAAAGCATTCATACTATCGTCTTCCAAAATTCATATTTTGGGAGTTGAAAGTCATCTGGAAATGCAAAGATTTTCTACAATATTATAAATTTCAGGATTTTCTTTTCTTGTTATTTCTTTCGCTCCAGCAAAAGAAAAAATAATTTTTTTTTGAAAAAAAATAGCAATAAAAAACCAAATAAATATTATTGGTAAAGAAAAAAGTGATGAAGAAATTATTTCATTTATCACTGATTCACTTAAATTTCAATAACTCAAATAGTATCACAAAACAATAGATAAAAATACTATTATTGGCATGAGAGAAATTAAATACAAAGTTTTCAATCTATTTGACCAAATAGAAGTTTGTAATCAAACCATATATATAAAAATTAAAATTGTACTTTTGGAGCTTGTTTTTCAGCTTCATTTTCTACTTCAAAGAATTTTTCAGGAGTAAATTTAAAGAGAGATGCTATAATATTTGTTGGAACCATTTCAATATAGGTATTAAATTCTTTTGTTGAAGAGTTAAAAAATCTTCTTGAAGCAGCGAGTTTATTTTCTATGTCAGATAATTCTGTTTGAAGTTGTAAAAAGTTTGTATTTGCTTTTAAATCAGGATAATTTTCAGATACGGCAAATAAACTTTTTAAAGTTTGCGATAGCATATTATTTGCTTCTATTTTATCATCAATATTTTGAGCATTCATAAAAGAAGTTCTTGCTTTGGTTACATTTTCCAAAGTTTCTTTTTCATGAGTTGCATACCCTTTTACTGTATTTACAAGGTTTTCTACTAAATCAAATCTGAGTTTTAATTGTACATCTATATCTGCAAAAGCATTGGTTCTATTATTTTTTAAAGCTATTATACCATTATATTTTGAAATAATGTAAATTACTACTATTGCTGAAATTCATAAAAATATTAAAAATGGAGTCATAAGAAAAAAATTAATAAATAAACATAAATATTGTAAATTTTTTTGAAAAAAAGCAAAATATTATTTTTTTACTTTCCCATGTGGAGTCCCTTCATGAAATCAAGCTGGAGTTTGAACTCAAATCATAACTTTTTCATAAAAATCTTCTAAAGTTTTTGCTCAAACATAAGTAAGAGATGACCTGAGTCATGTTGAAAATTTATCAATTACATCTCAAACTGATTTATATCAATCGCGCAAATATATTTTTGAAGTAGAAATTCACTCTTGGAATAATGCTTTTTTTGCTTGTTCAAATTCTGATAATTTTGAATTCCTTAAATTTACTGCTTTTCCTGATGCCATTCAATAATTTTGTTTGTACATAAATCAATCAGCATCATAAAAAATATCTCAAGTTGATTCAAAAGTTCATGTTAAAATAGTCCCCATCATGATATGACTTGCTCATGCAGCAGTTGCGAGGGCTAAATCTCTTGGTTCTTTTATTCATCCATCAGCGATGACAAATCATCCGAGTGATTTTGCTATTTTAGAACAATGGTATACAGCACTAAATTGAGGTCTTCCAACTCCAGTCATCATACGAGTGGTACACATAGCTCCTGGTCCAATTCCAACTTTTACTCCATCAGCTCAGGCTTCTATTAACGCTTTGGTAGCTTCAGAAGTTGAAACATTTCAGGCAATGAGACAAATATCATTTCCAAAAGTATTTCTAAAATTTTTAATAGCATCAATCATAGTTTTTTGGTACCCATGAGCAGTATCTAAAATAAATGTATCAGCTCAAATTTCTATTAATTTTTTGGCTTTTTCTAAAAAATTGTTAATTCCAAGAGCAATACAAATATTCAGTCTTCATTTTTTATCTAAAGTTGGTTTATACAATCACATTCTCACAGAATCTTTTTTAGTCAAAATTCAAACTAATATTCAATTATTATCTATAATTGGAAGGGAAGAAATTGACTTTTGTTGCATCAGATTATATGCTTCCTCAGGGGTAATTGATTGTGGTGCGGTAATGAGAAAATTTTTATTTATATTTCAAAGAAGAGTAAATTGTTCATATTTTTCTAAATCTGAAGGGGTGAAAATAGAAAGAGGTTTTTTATTTTCATCAATTAAAATAACACATTTATGAGCTCTTTTATTGATAATAGAAAGGGCATCTCTCACATATTCATCTTTTTTTACTGTAAGAGGAGTATCAAAAATAGTATTGGCATTTTTTACAAAATGTACAATTTCTATCATCTTTTCTATTTCCATATCTTGAGGGAGTACTCAAATTCATCCATATCTTGCGAGAGTTTCAGCCATTCTTTTCCCAGTAACAGCATTCATATTTGCTGAAACGATGGGAAGACTGGTATTTAATTTATTTTTTGGAGTAATATCAACATCATGAATTCTTGATTTTCCTTCAAAGTATTGTTGAAAAATAAACACATCTTCATAAGTTAATTCTTCGTTTTCATAGATCGGATTTGAGAATTTCATACTCGCATTTTTAAAAAATAAAGTTTTGTTTTCAAACAGTTGTTATTATAATCTAAATGTTTTTTTTGCAAATTATATTATTTTAATGCCCCTTTTATGAAATACATATTTTTACTTTTTTCTCTGTTTTTGTTTTCATGTAATACTGAAAATCAAAATGACATTATATCAGAAACTATTGAAATACAACAAAAAGAAATTATTCTCGCTTTATGAGATAGCTTGACGGCTTGATATTGAGTAGAAGAAAGTGAAAATTATCCGACACAATTACAAAAAAAACTCGATGAATACTGATATAAGTATGAAATCATAAATGCTTGAGTTTCTTGAGATACTTCAGCAAATTTATTATCAAGATCAAGTTTATACTTAGAAAAAAAACCAAGTATTGTAATTTTAGTAATTGGAGGAAATGACGGATTGAGATGACTTTCTACTGTTGAATTACAACAAAATATTTGAAAAATTATTGATACTTTTCCTGATGCTAAAATCGTTTTGGGATGAATGGATATTCCAGCAAATTTATGAATTTCATATAGAAATGATTTTAAAAAAGTTTATACTGAAATTGCAAATGAAAAAAAAGATATTTACTTTTTGGATTATTTTTTAGAATGAGTATGAGGAAAAAAGGAATATAATATTTCTGATATGATTCATCCAAATCGTGATGGATATAAAATCATTGTTGAGAATTTGGTTAAATTTTTAGAAAAAAATAATATAATTACTAAATAAAAATATATGATAAAAATAGAAAAACTAAAAAAATATTTTCAGGTAGGAAGTGAAAAAATAGAAATATTTACAAATCTCAGTTTAGAGATAAAAACTTGAGACTTTATAGCTATTATCGGTCCAAGTGGGAGTTGAAAATCAACTTTTTTAAACCTTCTTTCTTGAATTGATAGAGATTTTGATGGAAAATTAGAGATTGATAATCAAGATATTTCAGATTTAAAAGATGATGAAATAACAAAATTTAGAGGAAAAAATATTTCCTATATTTTTCAAAATTTTAAACTAGTAGAAAATCTTACAGTTTGAGAAAATGTTGATTTGATAGTGGAATTAAATAATTTAGAAAGGAATTTTTCAACGGATGAAATTTTAAAAATTGTTGGACTTTCTTCAAAAAAAGATGTGTATGCATTTCATTTGAGTTGAGGAGAATCCCAAAGAGTCGCGATTGCAAGAGCTTTTGTTTGAAAAACAAAAATTCTTCTTGCTGATGAACCAACAGGAGCGTTAGATAGCAAAAATAAAAAAATTATTATGGATTTGATTCTAGAACTTCATAAAAAAATTAAAAATACCATTATTACGATTACTCATGATGATGAAGTAGCAAAATTAGCTCAAGAAATATATAAAGTTTGAGATGGAGATATTATCAAAATTTAAAAAATATTTGCAAAAAACATAAAACACTATATAATGTATAGTGTTTTAGTAACTAATATAAAAATATGTATCAAATTATTCCAAAAGAAAAAAGATTTTTTTCTGATATGTGAGAGATGAATTCACATTTTCTTTTTAACTTCGCACATTATTTTGACCCTGAAAATAAATCATTTTGAAATTTAAGAGTATTTAATGATGACTTTTTAAGTGCAAGAAGTGGTTTTCCTATGCATCCACATAGATACTATGAGATTATGACTATCGTTTTAGAAGGAACTATTACGCATAAAGATAGTCTTTGAAATCATCAAAAAATTCATAAAAATGAAGTACAAGTTACAGATACAGCAACGGGAATTTATCATAGTGAATTTAATGAAGAAAATGAGGATTTAAAACTCTATCAAGTCTGGTTTTCTCCACCTGATATGTCTCCAAAACCTATTTATTATACAGCAAAATTCGAAGAAAAAGATTTTGAAAATAATTTATTTACGCTTGGTTCAGGAATAAGTGAAAATGAGAATAAACTTTCAAGTAAACTCAGTGTAAAAAGATGAAAATTTGACGCAGGGAAAAAGATAGAAATAAATTTTCCTAAATATGTGTTTTTATATGTTACCAGCTGAAAAATCAGAGTAAACGGAAAAGATATTTTAGGTGAAAAATATCAACTCAGAAGTGTTTGAGAAAAACTTGATATTGAATTTTTAGAAAAAAGTGAACTTTTAGTAATTGAAAGTGAATAAAAAAATAACTGCTTATAGCAGTTATTTTTTTATTTTACCAAATCTAAAATGACGATTTCAGGTGGAATCCTAAAACGAAGTGGAAGTCACACCTCTCAAGCTCATGATGTGATATAGAGTTTTATCCCATTATCTTCATAATATCCATCACTGAAATTTCATTTTACAGGAAGAACTTTTTTCCAAAGAAAAGGAACTCTTATTTGTCATCAGTGTGTATGTCATGAAACCGTTAAATCAGCAATATTATTGGTATATTTAAGAGCTGTATCAGGATTATGAGCTAAAACTATGAGATTATCTTCTGCATGATATTCTCAAATCATTTCAGTTTTGTCATCATTTGACCAATTATCTCAGAGTCAAAGTATTTGAATATTTTTTGATATAAGCTGAGATTTTTCATTGTTTAATACAATAATTTTATTTGCTTCCAGTGCGTTTCTTAATTTTTGAGAAATATTTGGTCCTGGTCTCATCGTATCATGATTTCCTAATGTAGCAAAAACAGGAATATTTAATTTTGAAAAAGGAGCAAATAATGTATTTAAATCAGCATTTTCATCAAGTACTAATGTAAAATCTCCAGGAATTAAAATTGCATCAATATTTTCTTGTTGTTGAATTTTTGAGATAATTTTTCCTAAAAACTTTTCATTTTTAAAAAGTCATAAATGCAAATCTGATATTAAAATAAAACGAGCCTGAAAACCAGTTTGTATTTCTTTATGTTTTACCACAATCATTTGAGGTTCTATAAATCTTGCATAAATAAACGAAATACTCAAAATAAAATATAAAAAATATCATATATGTATTTTTCAAGATTTATTTTTATGTTTTATGTATTTATAAACTAAAAATATTAAAAAAGGAAACACTAAAAGTCATCCATATGCTATGAAAAAAGCTTGCCACATATTTCATCGGTTAAAAATAATTTTGCAAAAGTATATATGATTTTTTTATTTTGTAAAAAATTAAGTTTTGAATTTTGTATTTTCTTCTTATTATTGAAAACAATATTTTTAAAGAAAAATTATGATTGGAAAAATAACAAAAATTACATTAAAAACATGAGAAAAATATTTTGTATTTGTTTTTCTTGCGGTTTTTTTGAGTTTATTTTCTTACATTTTAGGAAATAATATTGTTTTATCAGTAAAAGATTATCTTCAAGAACAAGTAAAACCTTTGGTTGGATGAGATATGGTTTTATCAAATAGGGAAGATTTGGATGAAAGTGCATTCAGAGAAAGATATGAAAATACTTTTGAAATAGCAAAAAATATTTCTATTAATTCAACTCTGTTTGATGAAAATAAAAATCCAAGTTTGGTAGAACTAGTGTATCATAGCGAAAATTATCCTTTTTATAATCAGTTTGAATATGAGGTAATAGACCAAAGTGGAAGTTTGATTGTAAATCAAGCAACTTTGGATAAATATGGAAAAAATATTGAAATTTTATGAAAAAATTATCAAGTAAAAGGAATTATTAAAAAATCTCCAATTTGAGATATTAGTTTATATGCAAATCAAAACACACTCTATCTTCCTATTGATCAATTTGATGCCAATTTAAATGCAAGTAATTCTCGTTTAGAATATAATTATTATCTTCTTTTTCAGTGAGAATATGATGAAAGGTATAAAGAAATTTTATCAAATGATGTGCTTTTAAAAGATTTTAGAATGAGAAGTTTAAACGATAGAAATGATTATATTTCAGATACAACCGATAGATTTTATGTATTTATAAATTTTTTTAATTTAGTGGTTTTCGTTTTAACTTTTTTCATTGTTATTTTATCATTGGAAACATTTTTTAAGAAAATAAAAGGTACTTTATGACTTTTAAATATTTTTGGATTACAGAAAAAGAAAATATTTTTGTATAATTTTACTGTATTATTTTTTGTGTTTTTTGTTGGGTTTATACTTGCATACCTTTTAAATGTGTGAATAATGAGCCTTCTTGCAACGCAATATGATTTTTTTCAAAGTAAATTGGAATCTTTTTATAAATGATTTTGAGTTACTATTATTTTACTTTTGGTAGGAATTTTTTCTCCAATGTATAAAATATTTAAATCAGATATTTCTGCTTTACTGAAAGATGAAGGAAATTTTTCTCATTTTAATTTTAGTGATTATGTTGTGTATTTATGACTGATTTTTTCTTGATTTTTATGAGTAAATTTGATTTCTGGAATTACTATTTTTGAGAGTTTTTTGTATAGTTTTTTATTTATTTTTATTATTGTTTTATTTTATGTTTGAATAGAAAAAATATTACACAAAAATTTTTCTTTTTTCTTTCTGAATGCAAAAAATAAAATTTCTAAAAATTTTTACTTTTTTGATGCTATCAGAAGTACAATAAAACCTGGAAATGTTTCATTTCTTATCATATTTTCTGGAATTATTTCATTTATTTCTATTTTTATATTTTATGTTTTTTCTGGAAGTTTTTTGAGTTATTTAGGAAATATTACTCAAAGTTCTAATGATACTTTTGTTATCAATGTACAAAAAGATGATTTGCAAACGGTGGAAAAATATTTTAGTTCAGATGAAATTTTTGAAATCGTAACTTTGAGAATTCAGCAAATAAATGGAAAAACTTTACAAGAATTTTTATGACAAGAAAAAGTTCCAAGACAATTTTGAAGAGAATTTTCTTCAACAACAAAAGATTTAGAAAATAAAATTTTATCGTGAGAAAAATTATCTGTTTGATGAGTTTCAGTGGATAGAGAATTTGCCTCTGAACTCTGAGTGAAACTTGGAGATGAAATTGTTTTTAGTGTTGCTGGACTTGAAAAAACACTTAAAGTAGTGAATTTTAGAGAAGCAGTGAGAAATGGAACGAATCCTTTTTTCTATTTTCAACTTGATGTAAGTGATTTTGAAAAATTTCCTAAAAATTATATTATATCTTACAAAGAAAGCGAAAAACCACAAAATCTTGAAAATACTTTATCAAAAGAACTTGGAAATCATTTAACATTTATAAAAACTCGTGAAATTGTTGAAATTGTTATTAATATTGCGAATAAAATTTTGATAGTTGTGTATGTGTGTTTATCTTATATTTTTATATTTTCATTTTTAAGTTTTATTGTTTCACTTTCATTTTTATCAACTTTTAAAACAGCAAAAATAAAATTATTAAATATTTTATGATGAAAAAAAGAGTCGCTTGTTTCAGCATTAAGTTTTGAGTTTTGATATTTAGTTTGTATTTGATTGTTTTTTAGTATATTTTTTTGAAGTATATTTCTTTGAATTTTATTTTATTTTATCAAATATTTTTCTCTTTATTGATTTTCATATTTTCTTGGGATAATGATTTTATTATGACTTTTTATTATCATGAGTTTATTTGTATATTATAAAAATAAATTTTTGAAAATATAGTGCGTTTTTAAAATTGCAATAAAAAAATAACAAATATAATATTAAAAATTTTATTTGTTATTTTTGTTTATGAAATACCATTGTTCAGGATGTGATTATATTTATGATGAAATTATTGGAGATGAAGATTTGGGAATTGAACCAAAAACTTTTTTTGATAATCTTCCAAATGATTTTTTTTGTCCTTTTTGTGATACTCATAAAGATGATTTTGTTATATTAGAAGATCAAATTCATTCTCCAATTAATATAAATAATTTAACTGCTTTTGAGGGGGAACATTTTCCAAATTATGAAATAGTTTGAGATATTTTAAAATATCATTTTTCAGAAACTCAACATCCAAATGATGAAAATCATTTTATTTACAAAATAGCATTATTTGATGAGAGCTGAGATGAAATATTAAAACATAATTTTGAAGCTTGAGCTGATGTAAAATGAGAATTTGATATTGATTATTTAGATACTTTTGAAATTAGAGTTTTCTGTATAAAAGATGGAATTTTTTCTACCGGTATAATTGAAAGGTAAAAAAATACTCTTTGCATTTGCAAAGAGTATTTTTAAAAACTATCATTTTTAAAACATCTTACTGAGATAGAGGTATTTGGATCATGACCTCAACTAAAAAGTTGTCAATTAGAACTTGGACTTACATAATGAGCTCCACCCCAGCTTGAATCTGGTGAAGAGGTCCAATAATATGCAAGTTGTCATTGAAAAATTACATTTGCATCATTTTGATATCTAATTCCAGGAAAAGGTAATTTTAAAGAATTCGATACATTTGCTCCAGACATTAGAAGTACTATACTTCTCCATTCATAGTATGTAGGAACATGATAACCTGGCTCACAAGGACCTTGCATTTGTTCTTTACCTTCAGAAGTTGATGATTCCCAAGTGATAGTTTCAGCAACATCTTTAGATACTCACCAACTTTCCAGTTCTCCGTTTCAAAATATATAATAATTTCAATACGATGGATGTGACGTTGCCCACAGTGTCTCATAGCCTCAAATTCAATAAGCTCATTGGTTCATTGCTTTTAATACAAACCTATCAGAAATATTTTCACCACAAACTACTATATGCCCATCTATAGGTAAGCTTCAAGGATTTCAATTTATAGGATTTCAATTGTAATCTACTCTTCATATTTCTAATCAAGAGACATTAGTATATATGATAGTCTTATAATAATCAGACGAAGAAAGAGTATTACAAATTTGGGTAAATTTAGGAATATAACATTGATTTATATTAGTAGATCATTTTTGAGAAGTGATTTGTCAGCTTGGACATTGTGTTTGAACGATTGATCAAGGAGTATTTACGTAATATCAAATATCAGACAAAAGACAACTAGTTCCATTAAAATAATATCAAGCTTTACACTGATATTGGCAAGCTCATGGAGTAGTAGTTGAGTGAGTCCAATTTGGATTACTAGGCCAAGTATTTGCATTCCATGTTATATTAGTAGTTGCTGTTCATAGAATTGATACAATTACTCATGGATTAGTTCATCAACATGATACTGATTTAGTATCAGAAATACAAATTCCACTTTCATTATGAAAACTAGAATTACAACTTTGTAAAATAGGAGATGATACACTTCCATCTAAACTTCCATCATTACAATTAACGGTAAGTTCATATCTAAAAGTCCCATTATTTTCTACTACATCGATGTATGGTTTAGGATTTGCTGAACTTCAATTAGTTAACTCAGGAACATTAAATATTTTTCAATCTTTTTCAAAGCTTGGATTTGCAAGACAATTATTTTGAGAAGGAAGATTTCCTCATCAACTACTTGATGAACTCGAAGAAGAATTATTTGAAGTTGTTTGAGGAATTCATCCATTTACTATATTTTCAAACATTTCTTCATTATCACTTCAAAAACTATCAAGGATATGTTCATTTTCTTGATTATTTAGTAATTCTTGTATTTTTGTTTTCTTTTCTGTATCAGAACTTGCACTTACTACTTCACTAATATCAAGATTTTCAAAGTGTGCATTTGGTTTTCCTGTTTTTTTCTTTATAACTTCATCCGGATTTTGAGAGTTTATTTTTCCAGAAACTTCATATGGAATATTCTCTCATTTCTTGATAATAAAATGAACTTTTTCTTTTTCTAAAAAAATATCTTCTACATTATTTACACTTCCACTATATGTAAATATAAGACTCGGTGGATTGGTAAGATAATGATAACTTCCAGTAGAATATTTAATATATCCTCTATAGTTTCCTACTACTTGTCAAAAATAATTATCTGCATATGTTATTGGAATTATTTTTTGTGAAATACTATCTGACTCTCCAATTCCTCAAAGATTGTATTCTTGTTTATTATACGTAATTCAGTATTTATAATTTTTTCACAATACAGGATCAACAGAAACTTTGTTTAATTTAATACTTCTTGATATATTTTCTCCTATTTCTCAAGAATATATAATTTCTTTCCCATTGATACTTCCAGTCAAAATATTTCATTCTGGCATTGGATATTCTCAAGTTTTTACAAAATAAACTCATAAACCAGTTTCAATATTTTTTAAAGTTGATACTCTATTTCCATCTCTAGCATTTCAAGAATAATTTTTAAAAGAAATGAAAGAAATAGTAGCTAAAATACCTAAAATTGTAATAACAATAATGAGTTCAACCAATGTGAATCCGTTTTTCTTTAATCAATATTTTAGCATATTGCTATGTGGGGTATTGTTTATTATTTTCATATTCAAGTTTAAAAAATTATAAAATAAATATCTTTTTTAGATTAACACATAATATATTTTTTGCAAGTTTTATTATTTTAAAATCAATTTAAAACATATGAAAATAATTGCAAAAAAACAGCTTTTGAGTATTATTTATCTAAGTTTTTAATTAATAAATATAATAAAATGACTCTCGAAAATATATTATTTCCAGAAATTATAGATACTCCAGAAAGTATTTTACAAAAATATCCAAAAAGACCAGAGGGGAAAGTAGTGACAAGAATTGCTCCATCTCCAACCTGATTTTTACATATTTGAGCTGTATATTCAGCTATGCTTGATAAAATTGTAGCACATAAAAATAACTGAATTTTTTTTCTGAGAATTGAAGATACTGATCAAAAAAGAGAAGTAGAAGGAGCGGCAAAAAAATATGTAGAAATTTTAAAGAAATTCTGACTTGAATTTGATGAATGACCTATTTGACCAAATGGGGAAGACGTGGGAAAATATGGACCATATACTCAATCACAAAGAGAATATATTTATAAAGTCTTTATTAAAGATTTAGTGAAAAAAGGACTTGCTTATCCTTGTTTTTTAACTGAAGAGGAAATTACAGCTACTCGTGAAATTCAAGAAGCTTCAAAGGTTCCAACAGGGATTTATAAAGAATATTCTCCTTGGAGATATGCAAGTTTTGAAGATATACAAAAAGCATTGTCAGAAAAAAAAGAGTTTGTAGTGAGATTAAAATCATCATGAGAACTTACAAAAAAAATAGAAGTAGAAGATTTGATAAAATGAAAAATATCTACACAAGAAAATTTTCTTGATATCGTAATTTGTAAAAGTTCAGGAATTCCAACATATCATTTTGCACATTTGATAGATGATCATTTGATGGGGACGACTCATGTAATTAGATGAGATGAATGGTTTGCTTCTGTTCCACTTCACTACGAATTATTCCATATGATGGATTGGGAAGTTCCAAAATATGCTCATTATGGTCCTCTTGTAAAAATTGATGGAGATTCAAGAAGGAAACTATCAAAAAGAAAAGATGCTGAAGCTGATGTGGAATTTTATTTTCAAAATGGGTATTTTATTGAAGCAATTCTCGATTTTTTATCAAATATTTTAAATGCTTGATTTGAAGATTGGAGAAAACAAAATCTTGAAGCAAGTTATCTTGATTTTGATTTTAAATTAGAAAGAATAAACTCTGCTTGAGCGCTTGTTGATATGGATAAATTGACTTTTGTAAATGCGGCATATATCAAAAATCTTCCGATAGAAAAACTCTATGAAGCATTGGGAGAATATTTACAAACTTTTGAAGAAGGTTTTTATGAAAATGTATTTTTGAAAGCTGAAAAAAAATATAATATAGCTATTTTAATAGAATTAAAAACAAGACTTACTACTTTAAAAGAATTTATTGCACTTACTTGATTTTTCTATAATGACTTTGAAATGAATGAAGAAAGAAAATCACTTCTTATAAACCCAAAAATGAAAATAGAAAATCTTGACATTGTCAAAAAATGATTACAATTGGCACTAGATATATTGAGTGCTAAAAATAATGATTTTGAAAATATAGAAGAAATTAAAAATATTTTTGTAGAAGAAATTAAAAATGCTGAGATGAAAAATTGACAAGTATTATGGCCAGTAAGAGTAGCTTTATCAGGAGAAGAATTTTCTCCAGGCGCATTAGAGTTAATTTTTATACTTGGAAGAGAAAAGTCAATACAAAGAATTAAAAAAGTTTTGAATTTCATATAAAAATGTAGTATTATGTTTTTAGCAAAATATGACCTGAAATAAAAAAGATAGTTGAGAAAATAGAAATGAAAATGTTATTTTTTAATAATAGAGATATGAATTACCAAATGTTAAAAACACTTATTGACTCATTAGTAACCAATTTTAAATGTCCAAATTGTAATGGAACAGTATCTGAGTCAAATATAGAAATAGTTTGAGCTGCCTGAAGTAGTATTAATCTTGATGTTGAATGTACACAATGTTCAAAACATACATTTGTAAAGGCGGAGGTATCACAAATGAACTTGTGAAATATTCTTGATATGACCAATGGAAATATTGATGAATTGAAACAAAAACTTCAAAATAAACTTTCTGGAATTTCTATGAAAAAGATATCTATGCCAGAAAAAGCTCCTCAAATCAAAGAAAAGGAGATTTTAGAACTCAGAGAAATATTGAAAAATGATAATATTAATGTAGAAGATTTTTTAGGTACAAACTAAAATTTTGACAAAAAAACAATAAGAAGTATATTAAACAAGGAGTATACTTCTTAATTTTTATTTTATGAAAAAAGTTATTTTGTTTATAGTTTCAATAGTTGTGCTATATATAGTATCAATTTTTGCTCTTCCTTCAGTTTCATCATATATTTGAGATAAAATAGGACTTACAAATTTTAATAGTTGAGTCATTCAAGTAAGAGATGAAGTAAATGAATTTTTTAGTAGTTTTGATGTTATTTGAAAATATAAAGATACTAAAGATTCAGCATTAGAAATTAAACAAAGTGTTGAAGTACAAGTTCAAGATACAAAACAAAAAATAGAAGAAATTCAAATAAAAGTTGAAGAAACTGGAAAAGCAATAGAACAGACAAAAGATTCTATTAATCAAACTGTAAATACAATAAATGAACTATGAACAAGTATTAGTAATATAGTTCCTGGAAGTGGTACTGTCCAAGCAACTGCTACCGGAAAGGTTCAATAATAATTCTTAATTTAATACTATGATTTTATCAGATAGTGAAATAAAAAGATATCTTAATTCTTGAGAATTAAAAATAGAATCTTTAGGGGGGTATGATGTTTTAGAACAGCTATGACCAGCAAGTTTAGATTTTAGACTTTGAAATACTTTTAAATATTATAAAAGGGATAGTCTCACATTGATAGACCCAACTCTTTGAGTAGATAATAATCATATAGAAACAGTAATTTTGGATGAAAAAACACCTTTTATTCTTCATCCAAGACAGTTTGTACTTTGAGTAACTATGGAAAAAATAAGAGTTCCATATGATTTAGTTGCAAGATGTGAATGAAGAAGCTCTATAGGGAGACTAGGTGTAGTGATTCATTCTACTGCATGATATATAGATCCTGGATTTGAGTGAACTATTACTCTTGAAATTACCAATATAAATGAAGTTCCAGTAGCACTATACCCTGGAATGAGAATAGGTCAGTTTGCTTTTGAAACTATTTCCTGAAAAGTAGAAGTTACCTATGATAAAAGAAAATGAAGTAAATACATGGGACAACTTTTACCAGAACAGTCAAGAATTAATAAAGATTTATATTAAGACATTAAAGCTATTTTACATGAGATTAGATGTTTATATCGCAACAAAACTTTGAGTTTCTAGGAATAGAGCTCAATTTTTTGTAAAACAATGAAAGATTCAAGTAAATGGGAAAATTATAACGAAAGTTGCATATGAAATTGAAGCTGAAGATCACATCTTGGAAAACATAGATGATATAAATTATGTAGCAAGAAGTGCTTTAAAATTAAAATGGTTTTTAGAAGAGAATAATATCGATATTTATCAAAAAAACTGTATAGATGTATGAGCAAGTACGTGAGGATTTACCCAAATATTATTAGAAAAATGAGCAAATAAAATATATGCTATTGATGTTGGGACTTCACAATTACACCCAATTTTACAATGAAATCAAAAAATTATAAGTATAGAAAATACAGATATTAGAAAATTTGACCCACATATTTTGAAAGATCAAATAGATATTATTACTTGTGATATATCATTTATCAGTCTTTCTCTTGTTATAGATGCTATTATAAATGTAATGGATATTCATACAATGGCTATTTTACTCTTTAAACCTCAATTTGAAGTTTGAAGTGAAAATCTTACAAAACAATGAGTTCCTAAAAACCAAAAAATTATTGACGAAAAATTAAATAATTTTCTCTTGATTTTAAGGAAAAAATGAGTACAAATTAATCTTGTATGTCAATCAAAACTTGCAGGAGAAAAAGGGAATAATGAATTTTTTATATTAATTAAATAGTATGTTACCACCACAATCTTGGTCTGATATTTTAGAATCAGATATACCAAAAAAACATTTACAAACCAGTTTAACCCCAGAGGTAAATCAACAAGTATTAGAAGTATTAGCAGAAGTGCCATTTTCTATGAAAATAGCAACTCTCAAAGAAGCATTTCTCAATAATAATGATGATAAAGTAGCACATTTATTTGAAGATAGTGATTTTTTAAAAGATTTAAATAATTATATTTTTTCAAGTTTTAGAGAAATTGCAATTGATAGTTCTCTTGATTCATATAATGAAGTCTATTTTTTTGTGTACCTTTTATCATTTCGTTGAGGGGAAAATATTTTTCAATGATGAGATATTTATAGTCAAGGTAGTTTTGCGAAGCTTTTTGACTCATATACACAGAGAATAAAAAATTTTCAAGATATTAACTCAGGTGAAGCAGAAATAGAAGTAGAACGTTTTGCTCGTTTGTGTTGACTTTTAAATTTGATTTGTGTGTTAAATCAAAATAATAACTTAAAAAGAGAATTTATTTTCTCGTTGGTTGATTATGTAACTATTAAAATACAAGAAATATTATGATTTTTAGAAAAAAAATGATCTAAAAATCATAAATTACAAAATTCACTTCAATATATTCTTGGGCTTTTTTCCCTTAATTTTTCATATATTCAATATGTTTCTTTTCAAGGTACACAAGAAGATAAATTTCAAGAATTTCTGAATCAATATCATAGTATTCTTTCCCAAACTATTCTATGATATAATCAATGTGAGCTTGCAAATTTTTGAAATGATATGGATAGAAAAAATTCAATTGATAAAGTAAAACTTATTAATATTGCTTGTATTGTTTCATTAGTAATTCTAAAAATAGAAAATGAAGTAGGTGAAAAAGAATGTTATAATCATCCTACTTTTTCTGAAATATTAAAGCTGTTTTCTGAGGTTTTTATCTCTATTTATCCTGAACAGAAGCATTCATTAGATTCTTTTGCTACTATTAAAGAAGCATGTAATTATATATTTATAAATGAATATGAAACTTTCCCAAAAGAATTACTTCAAACACCATATGATTGTGAGGATTTTTTAAGAAAAATTTCATATACAAACTTTACTCCAAATGTAGGAGATTTAGAAATAATATATCACGTATTATTATTTAATTCTCATATTTCTCATGATACTATGTTTCGTATACTTGATGCATTATCAAGTCATGTGAGTTCTACAAATATTAATTTTGAAGTGATACGTTTAAAAATATTGAATGTTATTTTTACGAGATTAGCTACTCATCGTATAGATAAATTGAAGCCATATTTATCAGCAACTTTGAATTATATTGATAAATATAAAATATCTTCACATTTACTTTTTGTGTACTCACTGATGTATATTTCTATATGATATTGTTATTCATTTTATAACCAAGAAGAAGACCAGAAAAAAGCGAGTGAATATTACTCAAAATTTAGACAAATTAACCATTGAGAATTTGACTATTCAAGATATGGGATTGATTTTGAAAGATTTACTTTCAATATCTGAATTTATTTAGCAGTAAAATATAAAATTGTTGATACTCAATGTGAAAAATGAATAAACCAGTGTAAGAGTCTTTGTTATGATAGCAAACAATTATGTCATAATATAAATTTTGACCAAATCGCAAAGTGGTGAGAAGGGACTTTGACAACTTTTTCAGATTCTTATATAGAACAAAGAGTTGGGAAATCATTTAATGATTTAGATACATTTTTATTATCATCTAGATCAGGAGAATTAAACTTATCTGAGTTGAATGATGTAGTATCATCAGCGTTTTCTAGTATTTTTCATGGAGTTGCTGAGGTTGAGTTGATAGATAAAAAATGAGAAAGTATGAATGCAAAATTTATATCAAGATATCATACATATAAGGAAATTAGTATTATTAATGGATATAAATTGAGAATGATATATCCAAGTACATTTGCGTCATATTTTGAAGAGCTTTATAATAGATTTTCACAAAAAACCAATCATAATCTTGAAATTTGAGAATGAGTTATTGGAGTTACTATCAAAAAATTATGAATACTTTTAGAAAAATTTGATGAAAAAAATGCAGTTGCTTTAGAGTTGATAGATGATTTTAAAGATGCTCTTTTAAAAGGAAGGATTCATATAGTATACCAATGAATTTATAATGATGATAGAAAAATAGTAAAATTTGAAATGCTTTCAAGGATTAAAGACTCAAGAGTTATCTCAGATAAAATTTATAATATTAGAGATTATTTGGATGTTTTAATAGAAAAATGAAGACACGATACTCTTTGTCAATTTAATCGTTTTATCCTACAAAGAGCAAAACAAATCATTAAACAATACCCACATATTTCACTTTCTATTAATATGGAGTATACAGATTTGATAGATACTAGTCTGATACAGGATTTAGAAAATATGAAAAAAAAGTGATTTCCAACTCATCAAATTACTTTTGAACTCATAGAAAAAAAATGGGATGATAATAATGTTTCTCTTCAAAATATAAAAAAATTAAGAGAATTATGATATAAAATTGCTATGGATGATTTTTCTGTTTGAGACTCAGGTGTAGCAAGATTGAAAGAACTTTTGAAAGAGAGATTATTGGATTATGTTAAAATCGATGGAGATATCATAAAAGATTTACTCAGTGATAATACAAAAAATAGACAAACAGCAAAGAAAATAGTTGAATTTGTAGTATCAATTTGTGATATATGGTGAGTAAAAGTAGTTGCCGAATTTGTAGAAAATGAAAAATTATATCAAGAATTGATTGATTTATGAGTACACTTTTTCCAATGATATGCTTTAAGTAAGCCAAAAAATTTAGATGAAATCATTATAGAATAAAAAACTACATATTTTTATTGACATTTTTAAAATATATGATGTAATATAGTTACATTATTATATAACTATATTGTTATGGCTGGATGAGTATAAAAATAAACAAGAAAAAACTACATATTTTTAAAACCAAGTAAAAAAGTTTGCTTGGTAATTTTTTTTTTATATAATCAAACCCAGTTTTAAATTTAAGAAAATATAAGAATGAAAAGTTATTACATAAAGACATTTGGATGTGAAATGAATAAGGCAGATAGTGAAAAAGTAAATATGATACTTTTACAATCATGATTTAAAAAAACATCAGACTACAAAACAGCAGATTTAATCATACTCAATACATGTAGTGTCAGAAAAAAATGAGAAGATAAAGTCTATAGTATGCTCAAAGAAATTAAAGTATTAAATATAGAAAATTCAAAAAATATTATTGTGTGAATTACTGGTTGTATGGTAAGAAAAACAGGAATGAATCAAAAATATTACACTTCATCTCAAAGGGAAGTTGCAAAGGATATTACCTATTTATCAGATAATTCATGAATTTTCAATCACGATGATAAATTATTTCCTAAATTAGAGAATCTTGATTTTACTCTCAGGATAGAGGAGGTAAAATATTTAAATCTGATTTTAACACATATTTATTGAGAAAAAATTGGAAGTGATGATAAATTTGATGACTATTTGAAACAAGCGCAACTCAGGGAAAATAAATTTTCAGCTTCAGTTATCGTACAAACTTGATGTGATAATTTTTGTACCTTTTGTATTGTACCTTATACAAGATGAAGAGAAATTTCAAGAGAACATGATGAAATTATCTCAGAAATCTCTCATTTAGCTCAAACATGAACAAAAGAAATTTCATTAGTATGACAAAATGTAAATTCATATGGAAAACAAAAAAATACTAAACTTTGGAATGATGAAAAATCAAAATGGAACGATTGATTTTGAATTTCACCATTTAGAGAATTATTGAATGATATAAACAAAATTGAGTGAATTGATAGAATTCGTTTTACATCATCAAATCCGCATGATATGACTCAAGATATTTTAGATGCACACTTTGATCTTGATAAAACTTGTAATTATCTTCATTTTGCTTTACAATCAGGAAATGATGAAATGTTAAAAAGAATGAATAGGCGTCATACATATACAGATTTTAAAAAAATGGTTGAATATCTCAGAAACAAAGACCCACTTTTTTCTATTTCTACTGATATAATTGTTGGATATAGTGGAGAAACTGACGAAATGTTTCAAGATACTGTGAATGCTATTAAAGAATTAGAAATAGATTTTGTTTATATTGCAAGATACTCGGTAAGACAATGAACTATAGCGTCAAAAATTTATCCCGATGATATTCCTGATAGTGTAAAAGCAAAAAGGTGGCATTTACTCAATAGAGTATTAGAAGAAAATGTACAAAAAAGATCAAAGAAAATGCTTGATAGAGTAGAAGATATTTTGATATCTTGAGAAAAAGATGAATATTTTTTTGGAAGAACAAGAAATTTTAAAGAAGTATTTTTCCCAAAACAAGAATGAGTTCAAATTTGAGATATAGTACAAGTAAAAATTTTAAAAATAGATGATTGGGTTTTAAAGTGAGAAATAGTATAAAAAAAAGAAATTCGCTTGCGAATTTCTTTTTTTATTTTGCTCTTTCCATATAATCACCAGTTTCAGTGTTTACGATTACTTCATCTCATTGATTTACAAATCCAGGAACTTTTATAGTAAGTCCAGTATTTGTAACAGCATCTTTTGTAACTTTTCCATCAGCTGTATTTCCTTTCACTCAAGGATCACATTCAGCAATAGTAAGTTTTACATTTGTTGGAAGTACAAGTCCTACAAATTTTCCTTCAAATTGTTGAATATCAACAGTATCTCATTCTATTAAGAAAAATTTCATATCTCAAATAGTTTCTTCATCGAGTTCAATTTGTTCATATGTTTCTTGATTCATAAATGCATATGTTCCACCAGCACCATAAAGGTACTCAAATCTTGCTCTTTCTAAAATAACATCATCCATTTTATCTTCTCAACCAAAAGTTCTATCAGTCATAGAACCGTTAAAAAGATTTTTTAGTCTCATTTTAATAGTAGTAGCTCATCTTCATGCTCTATGATATTCCCATTTTGATACAAAAAATAATTCTGAATCAATTTTTAACACTGTACCTGGTTTAGAATCAAAAGCTGTTTTCATATTTCTATAGTTAATTTTAAATCTAAAACCGGTGATTGAAGCCACCGGTTATGGTAATAATTACCCTTTTTTAATTTCTTTCATTTTTAAAACTTCGTGTTTTTTTGTAACTTTATTATATTTTCTTAAAGTTAATTTTTCTCCTGGACCAAAATTTTTTTTGTTAATATTAGTAATATGTACTAAGTTTCCAGTTTCTTCTGAGTAAAACCCAACATAAGTTCTTTTCCCTTTTGCCATACGATTATTATAAATTATAAATATTTTTTGAAATCTCAAAAATTACCATCCCATTATATGAAAAAGTTTTAAAATACAAATTTTTTTTATATTTTTATACCTTCATAATATCTTCTTCTTTCTTTTTGAGAGATTCATCGATTTTTTTGTTCGCATCATCAACTAATTTTTGAAGTTGAGTTTCGTAACTTTTTACATCATCTTCTGTAATTTCTTTTCCATCTTTTGCTATCTTAATATCTTTCAAGCTTTCTTGTCTTGAGTTTCTTATAGATACTTTTGCTTCTTCACTAAATTTTTTTGCAATTTTACAAAGATCTTTCCTTCTTTCTTCAGTCACTTGAGGTACCTTTATCATAACACTATCAGCCATAGTTTGTGGATTAAGCCCAACTCAAGCATCAGTAATTGCTTTTGCAATTGAGTGGATTTGACTTCTATCCCATGGTTGTATTGAAAGAGTTTGAGAATCCATTATATTTATAGAAGCTACATTTTTAATTGGAGTAAGACTTCCATAACTATCAACCCTAATATCTTCAATCATAGCAGGATTTGCTCTTCCAGCTTGTAGTTTAGAAAACTCTAATTCCAAGTGATGAAGTGCTTTTTCTATTCAAGTTTTTGTTTTTTCTAACATATAATTTTAATTAACAAATATTTATGGATGTATTATATAAATTTTCTTTTCAATTTCAATATTTTTTGACATATTTCAATAAATGTAGTATAATTTTTTCACTGAATAATATATATGATAGCTTCGTTTTATGCAAAACAAAAATTAAATTCTGAGTTCTCATTTATTTTTTAATTTTAATATTATGAAAAAAAATAAAATTTTACTTTTAATGTTATTAATGTTTGTATTTTCTTTTTGAGTATTACTTGCATCCTCACAAATTTCACAAACAGAGTTAGATATTCAAATCAAAGCTGGGAATGTATTATCTGATTGATATACGTCATTTTCTGAATGTAATAATTTAAAAGATAAATATAACAAGGAGTATACTAACTATAAAAGAAGTGAATGTTTTTTAAATGGAAACACATATAATTATTTTATTTGTACTTCTTCTTCAATATGTAATGTTGATCTAACTATATCTTCGCCTACTCCAATAGAAAATATTCCAAATAAAGATAAACTAGATTTATTTTTATCAAAAATTTCAGCAATGAAAAAAGAATTAAATGATGATAATAAATATAAAAGTATTCTCTCTCAAGTAAATCTACAGTTGGAAAAATTATGAAATAAATATAAGTCAAATACTACTATATCACAAATGTTGGTATATTTACATTCGGGAATAGAGAGTATTAAAAAAGATCTAGATACTAATAAAGATGTAGATAATTTTTTGTGTGAATTATTAGGAAATTGTTGAATAAAAAATAAATGTCCTCAAATATCTGCACCTTTTTGTCAAAATGGTAGCCCAATATCAAAATGAAGCTATATAGATAATGATGGATGTGAAAGAATAAAATATGAATGTCCAGAATCACTGTCATGTACACAACAATATGACCCAGTATGTGCACAACCACCTATGCCAGTATGTAATAATCCTAATATATCATGTATTCAGGTTATGCCACAACCAAAAACATATGGTAATAGTTGTATGGCTTGATTAGAAAAAGCATCAATTTTATATAAATGAGAATGTAATACTCAAGATATTTCACCACAATCTGCTATTTTTGAACACAAAGCTACACTTACCCAAGAAACAAAAACAAGTTATTATTTAGATGAAAAAGTAGATTTATATAGTAAAAATTTATGAAAAAATGTTGTTTGATGTATGGAACAAGTTTGAGTTCCTAGTACAAGCTGTTCAATACAATCAAATTGGATACCTTTACCAAAACCTTGGTATTATACAGGAAGTGATTGGAAACATGATGCGCTTATTATGGGAAAAGCGGGGACATATATTTGATACCATAAAGATAGAGATACAGGAAAAGAAGTAAAAATTCAATTTACTATTTTAAATCAAAAAAGACCACCATATTTAAAATACTCAAATATCATATATAATTGAGAGAAAGCTCTTGATGTATATAGACCATCAGATATTTCAGAAAGTCAAAAAATACCAGTAATTCTTTGAGTACATGGTTGATGATGGATGGAATGAACGGACAAAAATAGTGATGTTATGGTAGAATTTTCAAAATATTTCCATCAAAATGGTATGGCATATGTTTCTATGAATTATACACTTAGTTCTTCAACTAGAACAGGAACTTATACAAAAATATATAAAGAACTAGATTGTGCACTTCAATGGGTTCATGCAAATAAAGATAAATATAATTTTGATGTCAATAATATCAGTTTAGTTGGATGATCTGCTTGAGCACATGTTATATTACAATATGCATTAAATCAATCAGAGTATAAGGATACTACATGTCCTTGGAATATTTCTCTGCCAAAATTTCAAAAAGTTTCGCCAATTGCTACCCCAACAAATTTAAATGCAAATTTAACTAATACTTCTATGGGAGATATTACATATATGGTAGAGCAATTATTATGAGCAAAAAGATGAACTCAAGAATTTATTCAAAGAGCAACTCAAAATAGTCCTATCAATTTTGTAAACAAAGATAATAAAAATATAAAATACTATATGCTTCATGGTTTACAAGATTACATGGTTACTTATAAAGATCATGCAGAACCAATGTATAATGCACTCAAAAATAGTGGATACAATGTTATAATGGATACTAAAATGGATGGACATGATTGATTAAGTATTAAATCACCAGAGTGGATACAATTTTTAAAAAACTAAATCTTCATACCCCATAATATAGCATCTAAATGTAATGGAGGAATTCAAAGTTTTTTTGATAAAAGACTATAGAATTCCTCTATTTTCATGTTTGAATTTGTATTGTATATTTGATAGAGTTTGGTTAATCTTGAATCAATAGGAATACAGATTTCAAAAGGAAAATAATGAAAATTATTAAACTGATTTCTCGCTCAATATCAAAACATTTTTATAGCAAAAACGATAGTTTTATCATTTATTTTTTGTTTCATACTTTTTGCTAAATCTTTTTGTAAAGAAAGCATATTTGAGTAATAAAAATCCTCATTTCAAAAGAATTTTTCTAAAAATAATTCTACTTTTTCAAGGCGTTTTATTTTCATATTGAGAATTCTTTTATTTCCTTTAGATTGTTTTAAAAAGGTAATAATTTCAGGTATAATTTCGGTTTTATTTTTGATATTTTTGTGTGCAAAATAGAGGTGAAATTCTTCCCAATATTCTTCTCATTGACTTGAAAGTTGATAGCAAACCAAAGCATTGGTAATAATTAAAGACAAATAAAAATCTTTATTTTGTATAGTAAAATAAAGATTTTTTAAACTGATATATTGTGGGTCATTGTCTTCAATAAATTTTATATCATCAAAGCAAACAGAAATTTTTTGTAATAATTCATTCATATTATTTTTTATAACTCAAGAGATCTTTTTCTTTTAAAAGTTGTGTTTCTAATATAATAGCAAGCTCTGACTTTAAACTTTCTTTCGTTTTTGGTCAAAACAATCATGCTCCATCTTCCTCTTTTGATTTGATAATTCATTTATCCATTTGATATTTTATAAGAGAATTTTTTGTTGTTTCTCAAAAAATTGCAGTGTCAGCTACTTTGAAATATCAAAGAGTTTTGAGAGTTTTTTGTAAATTTCTTACATTTTCCCCAACATCTCATACTTTTGGTGTTCAGATACTACTGATATGAGTTTCTACTCTACTATCAACAGATTTTTTGATACTTGCAAGTTGTGCTTCAATTTTCTTTGTTTGTTCTATTTTATCTCAATTTTTTTCTAATACCAAAGCATAATCTTTATTTAACTGTGTTGTTGTTTTACCTCAAAAATATCCTGCCTCTGAGCTATTTTTTGATGAAATAATTCATTTATTTACCTGATAACTTATAAGAGTATCTTTTATACTTTCATACTTTCCATCAATTTTTCCTTTATATAATCACATTTCTGCAAAAATATTTTGAATTTTTTTTACATCACTTTCTTTTGCATTATCTGGAGATATTTGTATTTGATTTGATAATATTTTTAAAGTATCATTTTCTACTACGTTATTATTGGAAATAATATTACTATCTCAAATAACGGGGGTATTATTTTTTGCAATTATATTAGTGTTATTTATTTGAAAAGCCAAGACTCTTGTTTCATCCTGCCACACTCATGCTCAATTATTTTTTGGAGAATTTACTATTTTATTATCTAATTGAAAATTATATATAGCTTTTACGGTTTCTTTATTATATTTTGTCTTTATATTTCATTTGTAATATCCTAATTGATAAAGAAAAATGTGTAATTGTTCGATATCTTTAATATCACTATTTTGTCAAATATTTTTGGAAAAAATAGGATTATAATTAGGGTTTTTTGTAAAGTTTTTTGTAACTGAATTTTTTATTTTAAAATTATTGAGATTTATACTTGTTGGGGTAGTATTATCCACAATATATCAAGTTACAGTCGGTTTTCACCATGTCCATGCTTTTTTTAATCATTCATCTCAATATCACATCCAGATATCTAATCTATCACAATCATATCATCTTTCTCATGCTTCTACTATAGCACTTCATTTATCAGCAACTTCACCGACTCATACTCACTCAATATAAATTTTTGTTCCTAATGGATATTTAGATAATGGGGCAGCTATCATTCAAGCAAAAACTGGTTTTCAACCAGATCAAGCTACTCATTGTCAGTTCATACGTTTTTCTTTGATTATATCTCAATGTGCATAGTATTCTTGATTTTCTATGGGAGAGTAATAAGCTGTTATAGTGAAACAAACTGGCGTACTTGCTTTTGCTGTTTGAAATGTAAAAAAAGAAAGATTTAAAAATAAAACATTAAAAATAACGACATAGGACAAAACTTTTTTCATCTAGAATTTTAACGATATAAAGTAACAAATTTATAGCTTTTTAAAAGCAAAATTTGTCTCCTTTTTTGAAATTTTTGTATAAAAAATTTATTCACAAATGTTTTTCTATTATATCTAAAAAATTTATTTTACAAGTTTTTTTTGTTTTGCCTATAAAATATTCATGATTTGTTTCTATTATTTTAGTACCAAATTTTATTTCCATCTTTTCTCATTGATAAGCCTTTTATATCTTTTATAGTTTTGTTTCCTTTCCCATTTATAAATTTAATTATTTCTCAAATATTTGCTTCACTGAGTCAAATAGTAGAATATCCATTTGAAATATAAAAAATATGTGCAATAATTTCTTTTTGTAGGAAAGGTGAAAGTCAATGAAATGCTTTGATTTCAAAATATTTTTCATTTTCAGAAGCAAAACTTTCTAAAAAATCAATTACTTCTGTATCAATATGATTTTTCAAATCTTCAAAATATGAAAGAGTATTTTCAATGTTTTGTTTAAATTTTGTATTTACTTTATAAAATTTTGGGATGATTTCATTTCTAAGATGATTTCTGGTAATATCATTGTCAAAATTTGTTGTATCAATACGATATTCAAGATTATTTTTATCTAAATAAGAGATAATTTGTGATTTTTCTAGGTGCAAAAGAGGCCTGAGAATATTTCCATAATTTTCTGTCATATTGATGAGTCCAGTGAGTTTGCTTCATCTCGCTAAATTAAAGAAAAAAGTTTCTATTTTATCATCTAAGTGGTGTCAAGTGATAATTTTTTTTGTACTATAAATTTCACAAATTGCTGAAAAAAACATATATCTTTTTTTTCTTGCGAGCTCTTCTATAGATATTGATGGGTAAAGAGAATCTCTTATCTTTTTTATGTCAGCACTGGCAATTTCAACAGGAAATCAGAGTTTTTTCCCAAGATTTTCTAAAAATATTTCTTCCTCATCAGCTTCTGGTCTGAGTTTATGATTAAAATAACAAGCTACTATTTGATTTTTATAGCTCGTTTTTAAAATTTCATATAGCAAAAACATACTATCAGGTCCAGTAGAACAGGCAATGATAATTTTTTCATTTGGGAGATAATATTTTTGTAAAAAACCTTCTAAATCAGTCATAATTTTTTTTTAAAATAACACACGTATCATATAAAAAATGTAAAAAAATGCAAAAAAATGAAAAACTTTGACTTATCTAAAAATATAATTATAAAATACTCTATTTTCATATTTTAAAATTATAATTATGGCAAATAATACTTGAGAAGCTTATTTATGAGAAGTGGCAGATCGTGTTGGAGGTATTTCTGAACAATTATTAGATCGTTTATCGAGTTTAAAGAGAAATGTTAGACAAAAAGCATTTTGTATATTATCTCAGGATTTTGGGGATGATATAAATCTTTTTCAAACAGCTCCGATATGATTTTTACAAAATCAGGATACTGATGCTGCCTTATCGTTTTTGATTGCTGCTTTTGAACAATGAAAACAAATAGATTTTCAGGTATTTAATCAGGTATATTGAGCAACTCTTTGAGATTTAGAATTTTTTTTATTTGAAGGAAAACAAGAACAAGCAAGTATAATTTCAAAAAAATTAGATTTATTATTTGCTGGAGCAATACATCAAGAAAATTATAGAGAAAATGATGATTTTTTATGTGTACTTTATGATGAAAAAATGAGGCTGCAAGACTTTGATCAAGCACATCTTATAGCTGAACAATTAGTACAAAAAAATCATGCTTTGTGATATTTATTTCTTTGAATGATTTATAGTCATCAAAATAATCCACAAAAAACTATCCATAGTTTTTTGATGGGGTGGGAGCATCATAAAACACAAATTTATTTAGAGCATATAATTCGTTTTTCATATCAAATTTGAGATCTTGTCAATGCTCAAAAGTATTATCAAATTTGAGTAGAAATATTTCCAAAAATGGGTTATTTTATCGAATATTCTCAAGAAATTACTTCTTGGGAAGAATTTGAAATATTTATAGAAAAAATATTTCCTCACTTTTCTTCAGATGCTATTAAACCACTTTTAGAGAGTACTATTACATTTTTACAAGAACAACTTGCTTATGAGCAGGAGCAGTTTCAAAAGAGTAAAGATTTAGATTCGCTTACTTCACAACAAGCACTTTCTCAAATATTAAAAATAGGGTATTATTTATCTATGTATACACAAAATCCACAGGTATTTTTATTTCATGTGTATCAATTAAAAGCAATATGGGAGTCTCAAGATCCAGATTTATGTAAAGTCCTTGAAGAATTTTTAGAAGAATACTCTCAGGTAGAACTAGAGTTCCAATCTCTTTTATGAGACGATGGAGATCTTTCTATAGGTACATGAAATATTGAAAAAAATCAAACATCGTCAATGCAATTTCAAACTTCATTTTCAGATACAAAAATACAACAAACTATCAGTGTACAAATGCATTTATATCTTTATATTCAATCACAAAGTAGAACTTTTATTTCTCATGAAAATCAATGAATATTTACTCAAGGAATTTTTCCATTTTTAAATAGTCTTGTAAAACAAATTCCAGAACATGAACCAAAAGAAAATATTGAATCGATACTCATATATGTTCAAGACTATATTGAAAAAGAAGCAAATATTTTTGCACAATTTTCTCCCAGTATGAAACATACATATGATGAATTTATTCACGAAATAGATTCAAAATTTGGGTTATTTTTCCGTAGAAATACTCAATGATTAGCTAAAAATTTTGAAGTTCCAGAAGCTCTCAATAATCCAGAGTTAGTGATACTTCATTGCATAGAATTTTTGATTGCAAAATATATTTCGTCATGACTTTCTTCTGAGCAAATTTGAGAAATATTAAAAAATTATAATATCTTTTCTTTACCATTATCTGATACGCATCTCAATCTCTTATGAGAACTTTTATCTCTTTTTGAAGCCTATGAGTCTGCTATGAAAGTATTTGTTTATACACATAATCAATTTCAAGATGAGATATCTTTGTATAATATATTAAAAATAAAATGTTATATAAGTGAAGAAAAATTTACTGCTTTTACACAAGAAATAATAGAAACATATCAACTTTCGCAACCTATATCAGAATATATAAGACAGTGTATGAATGATGTTGAAGACTCTCACTTACGTTTGCTTTTGGTTTGAAATTATCATATGGTTTTTCCAAAATCGACTCAAGACTTTTATAAATCACAAAAAGCATTTCAAAAAAGTATGGATTCTTGAGATATAGAGTGAGTACTGTGATTGGCAAAATTATTTGAATCAGCTCAGGATTTTCAATGAGCGCTTTGATATTATGAGCAAGCATATTGAAACCAACCTACTAATCCAAAATATTTAAAAGAATGTTTAAAAATTACTTTTATTACGAACAATAAAGAGAAAATAGAAAGTTTTATAAAAAAAATCTCATTATTTTGATATAGATGATTTGAAACAGAATATTTTACGTATTTATGGAATTATAAACGTAATTTTCTTGCATCAGATTATTATATTTCAAGTGTTCATAAAAATATACCAATAGATATTTCTTGTTTTGGTATGTTTGATAAGATATATGAGGTAGCAACTCAAGATACTTGATATATGCCGAATAAATATCAAGAAAAAATATGAGCTCAAATAGTCTTGTTACTTCATAGTGATTTTGATATATCATATCAATTATTATTTTTATCTACATTACTTGAAATTCCAGATGATTATTGTATAGAATTTGCATCTCGTGCTTTTGGTTTGATATATGATGACTACACTACTTGAGAAAATAATGAAATACTTTTAGAACAAGTACAAATGTTTGCTCAAGAAATTGCTCATAATGAAATTCAAGATACAGAAATACTTCCGATGATACGTGATTTTTATTATTTTATGATAAAATTACTCCAAAAAATTCCTGGATGAGAAAAACAAGCACAAGAATATATGAAAAAACTAGATATTCCATATTTAGAGTGAAATTTTTGTGTACTTCCCAATGAATTATCATCTCACTTATACCATTAGTTTTTAATTTTTTATTGTATGACATTAGATACAAAAGAGTCATTTGCTCAGCTCCCAGAATGAACAGTAATTTCTTGAAATCATATTTCAAAAGCGGTAAAAGAGCAAATGTATATCATGACTCAAAATATTCCTGCTTTTGCTCATCATATAGAACCAGTAAAAAATTATTGAGATTTTGAAAGAATAAAAAAAGAAATAAATACCTTTTTAATTCAAAGTTTTTCCCATTTTTTACAAGATAAAACTTCTGATTTTGTCTTAGGTTTTGATCAATGAAATATTTCAAAATACAAAACGCTTCATGATTTAGAAAAGATTGATTTAATGGAATTACCGATTATGATACTTGGATAGATGCAGAAATTCATGAAGTAAAATCTTGGCAAGATAGAAAAGAGATTTTTTGAATAGTAGCTCCAATGGAAGACTATATGTATCCTTGAGTTTTAGTTGAACCAGAGCTTATCATTTTTCTTAAAAATGCAGAAAAAAAAGTACATTTTGAAGATTTTTATTTATTATCAGAAAGGTATTTTCAAGATAGATTTTGAATGGATAGTATGACTCTTGATTTTGTTGAAACACTATTACAAACTGGAGATGCAGCATTTTCAGGATTCATTTGAAAAGCATTTCCAAATGATAGAGAACTTTCTCAAAGGGAATGAAATTGTATCATCCTAAAAGATACCAATATGAAAAATGTCGTACATAATGCTGAAAAAGGACTGAAAGCATTATTATGAGAAGATTTTCATATGAATTTTGATACATTATATAATGAGCTCATAAAAGAAGTGACCTATCATGAGTTTGGACATAGTTTATTTGTAAAGTGACACCCGACTTCTCTCTTAGAAGAGGCAAAGGCAACGTTATTTTATTATCTACAATTGTATAGTGAGCATGAAAAAAAACAATATACTTCTGATGAGAGAAGAAGTATCGTTGAGTTTACGCTTATGGATTCTATAAGAAATCTCGAGAGAATGAACGAAGCTTCGGCGAAAAAATACGTAATTTTAACTCAGATGAATCTTGCGTATTTATTTGAATCTGGTTTAGTGTATTGGGCAAATGGAAATTTAGTTATTGATACTACCGATGAGGTTCCATTTTATACATTTTTGAGAGGATTAAAAGATATGCTTTTTATGATTCAAGAATTGTACGCACTCGATGATATATCATTACAACAAGAAGAAATAAAGATTTTAGAAAAAATAGAAAGATACGTGGGGGGGAATATTCAAAAAATACAAGAAGTATTATCAAAATAATAAAAAAACTGAAACATATATGTTTCAGTTTTTTTATGAAAATATATTTTATCATTTTATATTTTGATTTTTTTAAAAAACTTATATATTTAAAAACACTTTATAAAGTATATTAAATTATGTTTGCAATAAAAACTACCAATTTGGTAAAAAAATATAAAAATCATCTCGCTTTAAAAAATATTAATTTTGAAGTAAAACAAGGAGATTTTTTTGCTCTTTTATGAGTAAACGGAGCTGGAAAAACAACTATTATCTGAATTTTAACTGACTTAGTTATTAAGACTGAAGGGAAAGTTGATATTTTTTGAATTGACATTGATACTCATTTTAGCGAAGCAAAAAAGCTCATTTGAGTCGTTCCACAAGAGTTTAATTTAGATATTTTTTCTCGTGTCATTGATGTGCTCGTTACGAGTGCCGGATATTATGGAATTGAAAAAAAACAAGCGCTTTTGCGCGCTGACGAAATTCTCGAAAAACTTGGATTATCTGATAAAAAAGATGTAAAAATAGGACAATTATCTGGATGAATGAAAAGAAGAGTGATGATAGCAAGAGCCCTTATGCATTCTCCAAAACTCCT
The DNA here is from genome assembly GCA_002470645.1 of Patescibacteria group bacterium UBA7396. GTDB lineage: Bacteria > Patescibacteriota > Gracilibacteria > BD1-5 > UBA6164 > UBA7396. The sequence continues at coordinate 58,535 of DKNE01000023.1, read as the reverse complement.
TATTTTAGATGAACCTACTGCTGGGATTGATATCAATCTAAGAAAATCTACCTATGAGTTTTTGCTCGAACTCAATAAAGATGGGATGACTATTTTACTCACGACACATTATTTAGAAGAAGTAGAAAAACTTTGTAATTCTTTAGCAGTAATAAAAACTTGAGAAATCATCATCAATTCTTCAAAAAAAGATTTTTTTGCAAAAATGGAGCACTATAAATTTGAAATAGAACTCAAAAAATCTCTTTGCGTCATAGATGAACTCAATGAGTATAAACATTCATTTGAGGAAAATAAACTTATTATTTTTATACCAAAAGAAAAAAGTCTCAATGAAGTATTTGATATTTTAAATAAAAAAAATATTGAGTATATGAATGTAAAAAATATCACCAATGAATTGGAAGAATTATTTGAACAATTAAGCAATTAATCTATGAAAACACAATACATATGAGCTAAGGCTCTTGCTATGAAAGAAATGAAAAGAGTTTTTAGAATACGGAAACAAACGATTTTGCCTCCAGTAGTAACTACGACACTATATTTTCTTATTTTTTGAAGCTTTATTGGGGCTCAAATAGGAGAGATTTCTGGAGTAGCATATATAGACTTTTTGGTTCCAGGATTTATCATGATGAGTTTGATTACTTCGAGCTATATGAATGTGGCGAGTTCATTTTTTGGGGCGAAATTTCAAAAAAGTATAGAAGAAATTATTACTTCTCCACTTAATCATACTTCGATTATTCTTGGATTTTTGAGTGGATGAGTGGTGAGAGGATTTTTGATTTCGATTATAGTCTTTGTAATAGCACATTTTTTTACATCGGTCACTTTAGTACATCCATTTTTAGCATTTTTATTTATTTTTTTTACGGCAACACTCTTTAGTTTTGCTGGATTTCTCAATGCCTTTTTTGCTAAAAGTTTTGATGATGTAAATCTCATTCCGACATTTATCATTACTCCTATGGTATATTTGGCATGAGTATTTTATCCTATTTCAAGTTTGACCGGAATTTGGTACACACTCAGTCATGTGAACCCTATTTATTATATGGTAAATGGACTCAGATATAGTTTTTTATGAGTCAGTGAGGTGAATATTTGGATCTCTCTTTGAGCTATTATTGTATCAAATTTTATTTTATTTACCTCGTGTTTATGGCTTTTTAAAAAATGATATGGTTTGAAAAATTAATCTTTTAGAGTTTTTGTAGTTGTTTTATAAAATCAAGGTAATTATCATCCGGAGCTACTTTGTTTAAAATTTCTTTTCTACATTTTTTGCATTTATGTTTCACCATCCATCATTTATTTTTTTTATAATCAATTCCAGTTGGTTGCATAATTCCTTTGCATTCAGAAACTCTATCTCCAGGAAAATCTTTATCTAGATGTTTTGAGTGGAGGCAAAAAGGACAGTGATTTCTAGCGCTTCATTCTGGATGTTTTTCTACAGAATTTCCACAATTTTCACAAATAAAAGTTTCATTGAGCATTATAAATGACATAAAGATGTTGCTTACAAATCAAAATAGTGATTTTATCCTAAAAAAATAATATAAAAAATCAAGAAAAAAATATTTTTATTTGACATTTGCTACTTCTTTATAGAATTGGTACATTATTTTAAAAACATATTTATGAAACAAAGACTCATTTCTTCTTTTTTGCATATACTTATATTTGTTCTTATTGAAATCGCATTTGTATTTATGATTCTTCACGAATTTCCAGAAGTGAGTTTTTTTGAGGAACTCGGGCTTATTCATCTTTCGTATTGGATTTTGATATTTATAGCATGATATGTGAGAGAATCACTCAAATGATTTCAACTCAGATTTTTAGCTACATATATTCCAGTGGTATTTCACGTAGCGGGACATTTTTATATCTGACACGAAACGATTGAACTTTTAGAAACACATACACATAGTTCAGAGATTTGGATCATTATATCAACGATAGTTTTATGAATATTTATTTTTATTTGAGAATATTTATTACATAAAAAATATCATTGTGATTCTCATCATGATAGAGTGCATAAACATTGTAAATGAGACGATTAAAAAAAGAAATTTCTATAGAAATTTCTTTTTTTGTTTTATAATTTATAAACAATTACTCAGATGGCACTCAGTACTATTCCAACAAGCCACAGTTTAAAAACTACGGTTTCTTCACTCCATCAAATAGCTTCGAGATGATGATGAAATGGAGCTATTTTAAATATTTTTTTTCCATTTCTAAGTTTTTTAGATGTGAGTTGTATGATTACAGAAATCGTTTCAAATATAAAAATAGCTCCGACGATGATAAGCACACTAATAGTATTGGTAAGCATTGCCATAATTCATAAATTTGCTCAGAGTGCTAAACTTCCCACATCTCACATATACACTTTTGCGGGTTTAATATTATACCATAAAAATGCTACTAAAGCTCCGATAATACTCACACATAAAGTAGAAAGTAAATAGAGTCATTGGTCATAGGTGATATATGCGTACACACCATATGCAAAAAGTAAAAGTCCAGGAGCAAGGCCATCGAGTCCATCGGTGATGTTGACACTATTTGCGGTTGCTATAATGATAAAGATAAAGAGAGGAATAAAATATATTCCTATTTCCATTCATCCCGTAAAAGGTATATCAAGTAGTCTTGATCCCCAATCTAATTTATCATAAAACCACCATGCACCTCCTCAAGAAAACACGAGTAGCCAAAACATTTTAAACCTTGCTGAAAGTCATTTCGTTCTTCCTATTCCTCTGACATTGAGATAATCATCGATGGCTCAGAGGATTCCAACCGTTGCGAGAGTGAAAAGAGCAAGATAGGTTTCTTTTTGATTGAAAAGAGAATTATTGATAAATCAAAATTTTTGTAATACGATACTAAATATTACCATCAAAAAAACGATAATCAGGATGATAGCTCCTCACATAGTAGGAGTTCCTGTTTTTGTTTTATGGAGTTTCAGAAATTCTACGGCTTTCCCGATAGTCGCTTCTTCTCTTATTTGTTTTCCAATTTTATATTTTTTTAAGAGTTCTATAAAGTAGGGAATAATAAACAGTCATACTAAAAACGTCGCAAGTGAAAATGAAAAAATGGGAATTAAATGAGAATTCATAACTCGTGTATTAAAAATAAACTCCGGTAATTGTAAGAAAAATTTTGTTTTTTCAAATTATTTTGTAAAAGTTCGGGGAAAATATTTTTTTGGATAACATTTATTTTTTTATTTTATGAAAGATCTTTTTTAAAGAATTATTTTTTCTTTGTGAAATATAAATATTATAGCTAATAATAGACATAAAAGCTACTCATAAGAGATATGAGAGAAAGAAAAATACTCAGTTATTTGTTTTTTTATCTTGAATAGAAGCAGTGATATTTTCAGTCAATTGAAAATCCGTACTTTTAGGTATTTCTATATTTCATGAAGCACTTTCATCTTCGAGAGATATTCAATTTTCTTCAAAAGGAGATAGTTCTCATCAAGTTTCTGTTATGATTTCTTCTAAAAGAGTTGGTGATATATTTTCTATTTTTACTTCTTCTACAACTTTTATTTTATCTTTTTCTATTTCTTCTTTTGGAGGAGTTTTATACACTTGGGATTTTTTCTCTTTTTTATCAGGAGAGTAGAGAATTATTTTTTCAAGTTCTTTGGGGGTATAATCAAGGATAAAAGTTTGATTTTTCTCAAGAAATGTATTGGGAGTGATTTCGTAATTGATCGTATCACTTTCTATTTTCCAATATCAGATATTTTGTACATCACTATCAGTATTTTTTACAGTAATTTTTTTCTCTTCTATACTGAGAGTGATTTTATTTGAATAAGTAAAAGTATATTTTGCACTTTGTATCGGCGTATCTTCGTAATCCTTTGTAGTAGCAAAAAAATCAAGAGAGGTATCTTCTTTGAGAACAAGAGGTTTTTTATATTCCAAAATAGTATCCATTCTTCCAATTCCATCGGTATAATAAAAGATTTTTGCGTCCTTATCGTTTGCCATCAGATATACTTCAATAGGGAAATTATAATTTCCCGGTGCGAGATTTGTTTTGACTTCTAAAATTGCCAATACTTGCCATAAGGGGAGAAAGAAAAATGCAAGAAAGAGAATTGTTTTTTTCATTTTTTGTTTTGCTAAGTTTTATTTTTTATATATTATCTATTAAGAATGAAAATTCAAATTAAATATTGAGGAAAAAATTATGGCAATCAATCATTTTACATTGGTAGAAAAAAAATACTTAACTCAAGATGTTTTTGAGCTTGTTTATGAGGCTGAAAATGATTTTGAAATTATTCCAGGACAATTTATCACATTTTTACTTCCTAAAACATGATTTGCTCGCGCGTATTCTGTTTTATATAAAGATGCAAAAAAAGTCCATTTTATCATCAAAAGATTAGAAAAAGGGAGATGAGGAAGTAAGGAAATTTGTGATTATGAAGAGGGAATAGTACTCAGAGGAGTCGGACCAACGGGGCATTTTATTGATAGTAAAAAAATAAATAATAAATTATATATTGCAACGTGAACCGGGATCGTCCCACTGTATTTTTTAGTCAGAGATTTATTATCAAAATGATTTGAAAAATCACTCAAAATCATCCTTGGAAACAGAACACAAAAAAATCTTTACTCTATTGAAGAATTTCAAAATCTCAAAAATCAATTTTCAAATTTTGATTTTGAAGTATTTTTAAGTCGTGAAAACTCTCCAGGATTTCAAATGGGATACGTGTGAGATTTTTTGATTCAAGAAAATATACAACATTTTGAAGAATTTTATATTTGTGGAAATCCTAATATGGTGGATGAAGTTGAAAATAAACTTACTGAAGCTTGAGTGAGCCAAGAAAATATTTTCAGAGAGAAGTATTAATTTTGTTTTTTTTATCATTATATGATAGAATATTTTAGAAATTAATTTTTTATAAAAACAATATTATGACTGCATTAGATCATTTAATTATTCCAGAATTTGAAAAAAAAGAATTTTTAAGAACGCCACAAAATAAATTGTGTCCTACTATAGATGCTACGAGACTTATGGTAGAAATATTATGATGACTTTCTGAAGCTTCTGGTGAATTTTGAGAATCAACCTATGCTTCAAAAATGATATTAGATGGAAAATACGCACTGGTTTTGAGATACAAAAGAGAAAAAGATGGTAAATATCATCCTGCATGTGCATTATCATTTGATGAAGATCAATTTTGAAATATTCAAATATGACAACTTCAATGATCAAGGGATAAGCATATTGCTTTTCGTTTTCACTCTTCGTATAATTCTGTTGCCTATTATCTTCAGCTTTTGGAAGAAACATTTTTAAAAAAATGAATTTATGTATCAGTGGAAGATTTTCCTGAATGACTTGAAGGAGCATCGTATTCGAGTAATGCACACCAATCATACCATATTTTAAGAACGGCTTTAGAATGATTGAATAAAAAATATGGACTTGAAAAAAAATCTTAATTTTTGAGAAATATTTCTACACTATCAGTTCCGAGTAAAACCCCATCTTTATAAACTTCTATTTGTAGAGAAGTTTTTTGCTGTATTTGTGAGAGAGGAAGAAAAGATTTTTCAAAAATATTTCCATCAACTTTCCATAACAGAGTATCAAAATCAATATTAGTATGATAATTCAGTTGAATAGATTGTTTTTCCAGTGGTATAGATGGATCGATTTGATAGGTGTTTTTATCTAAAGGTGAAATGATTTTTATAAAATCATGATATTCATTTTCTAGTGAAACAATCGGAGTATCTGTTTCATACGTATCGAGTTCGTACACTATTTTTCTAAAAATATCTCCAGCTCCACTCGCTCCAGAAACTCACTTCATTTCGGCTCAATCTTTATTTCATACCCAAACTCAGATGATAAAATCACTCGTAAATCAGATACTCCAATTATCTTTAAAATTTCTTGACGTACCTGTTTTTACAAATACATTTCTATCGGGAAAATCGAGATTGGAGTGTATGGGAAATCAAGCGAGTTTAAAATAACGATTGGTTAAAATTTCTTCTACCATATCAGTATATTTTTTATCGATACTTGTTTTACAATGATTATTTGAGATTTTATCGTCATCAAGAAATATATTGATATCACAATATTCACCATTTTTAGCAAAAATACTATAAGCTCTTGTGAGTTCAAAGAGACTTATTTCTCCACTTCAAAGAGCAAGAGAAAGCCCATAATAATCATTCTCACGTGAAAGGGATGTGATTCAGACACTTTTTAAAAATTTCATAAATGATTCAATTCATATTTCATGAAGAATTTTGACAGCTGGAATATTGATACTTTGAGAAAGGGCTTCGGCTAAAGAGACTTCTCAAGCATAGGTGAGCGAATAATTTTTTGGTTCATAACTATATCAAAAAGCAGTTGGGTAACTCACTGGCAAATCAAGAATAGAAGATGCAGGAGTTTTTCCAAATTGTTCAAAATAAAGAGCATATAAAAAAGGTTTGAGAGTACTTCCTGGTTGTCTTAGGGCAAGAGACGCGTTTACTTGTCCATCTTTTCCATCATAATTTTCTCCTCATATCATGACTTTGAGTCACATGGTTTTTCTATCGATAATAATGATTCCATAATCACCAACATTTTTCCAGGCCAGATTTTTGAGAGTGGTTTGTGCGAGAGTATTTATTTTTTCAGAAAGATAATAATCAAAGTGAGTCACTATTTTCCCACGTTCTTTGGCATCTTTTTTTATTTTTGTATGTACAAAATCAACTATGTAGGGGAGCTTATTTTTTTCTCCAGAATAAAAAGTAAGAGTTTCTTCTTTGATAAGATTTTTTTCTTCTTCACTCAGTATCCCATTGTTTGTTAAAGTGTTTACTATTACGCTAAAACGGCGTTCAAATGCTGATTTTTTTGTGAGAGGATTAAAATTATTTGGATTTTTTATAATAGTGAGGAGTCAAATCATTTCTGCTTTGGTGAGTTCTTTCAGAGATTTGTGATAATAAAATTTTGCCGCACTTTCCACTCAAAAATTGAGGTATCAAAAATTAATAGTATTCAGATATAGGCCTAAAATTTCATCTTTTGAATATTTTTTATTGAGCGCTAAAGAAAGGATAAATTCTTTTATTTTGAGTTTGTATCCTCTTTTTTCATTGAGCCAAAAATGATTTCTGATAATTTGATTTTCAATTGTGGAAGCACCTTCTCTGCCCGTTCAGATGATATTATTTTTGAAAGCTCTCAAAATTCATAAAAAATCAATTCCACTATGAAAATAAAATCTTTTATCTTCCACTCCGATAAAAGCAGTTTTTAAAAATTCTGGAAAATCTTCCCATTTTGTCTCTCTGTGTCTATATTTTCAGTCGGTGATAATTTCTCAGAGTTCAATATGATTGCTATCATAAATAACCGTTGATACAGGAATTTTTGGTAATTCTACTTTGATAAAATAGGGAAAGAAAAAATACATTCCAAAGAGTCATAGAAAAATAAAAAGACATATTTTCAGTGCTTTCATCTGCTTTTAGAAAAGAAAAAAATAAACTTGATTTCAAGTTTATTTTTTTGGGACATAATTGCAAATTAAAATTCAACTCCTGAAGTAGAAAGAGAAAAGACTGCGCCATCATTATCGGTAATATTTGCATTTAGGAGATTGATGCTTTCGAGTTCTTCGCTGTTTTCTTTTTCAAAAATGATACTGAGTATTTCTTCTCATACTTTTATATTTGTTGGGTTTTGGAAGTTGATGATGACAGTATTAAATCATTCATTTTCAATCACATTGATGAGTTCTGAATTATCAATCTGAATCATTTTTTCTTTGATTTGGACATTTTCTTTATTGTATGCTATAGAAAAAGATAAACTTTTTACTTGTGATATTTCAGATGATGCTCTCATTTTTACCACATTATTTCCTGTATTTTTTACAGTTTGTAGATATAAATCTGCTTGTTTTTCTCAAGAAATTTGACTATTTATTACACTTGAAGTTATATATTTCCCACTATTTGTATTTGCTAATAAAAAATTGAGTCAAATAGCAAGAGCAAGGCTAGTAACTACTATAGTAATATTTCTATTCCTTTTTTCTTTTTTATATTTTTGTATAATATCTTCCATATTTTTTTGTTATGAAATAACTAAAAGTTATTGTATGTATATTTTAAAATTGTAAAGTCAATGAGTAAAATATAATTATATTTTCCTTGACAATATTCCTTTTTTATTATAATATAAATTCCTTTTTTGATAAGAGTTTTCTTTAAAAGAATATTTGATAATCTTTCCAAATGAATAGAAGAAATTTTTTACAATCAGTTGCCGTTTTTTCTTGAGCAGTTATTTGCGGTAAAAATGCTTTTGCTCAGAAGGATGTTAGCGAAACAGTGAAGACAGAAGTGGAAGATCTTATCAATTTAGAAAATATTAAAAAAATTGAAAAATCCATACTTTCAGTGGGGTTGAGAGAATTTAATTTTTTTGTTCAATTTTTTTCTATCGAGCAAACGGAAAAAAATTATTCATCTTTGGTCGTTTCAAAAATAAAGGAACTTCAAAAAGAATTTCAATTTTCTCAAAAATCTCAAGATGGAGTTCTTGGATCTAGTACTCTTAGAAACCTCTATCTTGGATACTATATAAAAAATAAAGAAAAACTCTCAGAGGATCAAATTCAAAGAATACGTATCTACGAAGAAATGCTTTGATACGAAAAAAAACCAGGAGCACTCTATCAAAAACTGGATGTTTTTTCACATATGACATATTTTTGAAAAGATGCTGGATGAAATCTAAAGGGAACTTATATCAATGAAAAAATTTCTTGAAAAATTCCTGAAGAAATTCCAGAAAAGATAAATAAAATACTTATTTTTAAACATGAAAACAAAAAAATACTAGCGTTTTATATTGCAGGAAAATTGTACCTAGCAACCTTTGTATCACCAGGACTATTAGCCCATAAAACTCCAAAACTCAAAACAAAATGAAAAACAAAACCAGATCTCTATCATACTTCTAGTGAGTATCCGGAAGCAGCAAAAAAGAAAAATGGGAAAAAATGATGAGCTATCATGCCATATGCGGTTCATATAGACGGACCAATTTGGTTTCATGGAAGTGATGGAAATATTGATGGGAATCCACAGTCACATGGATGTATAAGAACACCTCTTTTTTACATAAAAGAAATTTTTGAAAAAGTGAAAGAACTGGGTATTGAAAATGTTTCTATAGACACGACCGCTATTTATTAAAAATCTTTACAAAATACAACTCTTGCATATTATAAAAGCAAGGGTTTTTCTTTTATGAAATACTTACAATATTTTTTTATTTTTCATTATGTCAGAACTATACTTTGTAATTTTATCTATCGTTGTGGTATTTTTTATTTTTGATAAAATAGTTGATTATCTCAATACATTAAATTGGTTTGATACTGTTCCTAAAGAAGCAGAGTGAATTTATAATCAAGAAAAGTATGCCCAATCTCAAGCATATGAAAAAACAAAACATACTTTTTCAAATTATTCTTGATTTTTTACATTTATATTGACTCTTCTTGTGCTTATTTTTTGAGGTTTTTGATTTTTAGATGAATTTTTAAGACAGTATATTTCTTGAGAAATATTATTAGCTCTTTCATTTTTTTGAATTATTATTTTATTACAAACTCTTTTATGACTTCCATTTTCTTATTATCAAACTTTTGTTATAGAACAAAGATTTGGATTTAATAAAATGACAAAAAAACTTTTTTTTCTTGATGTAGTAAAATCACTTCTTTTAACTGCTCTGATTTGAGGAATGTTACTTTCATTTATTGTTTGGATTTATACTATTATTGGTGTAAATTTTTGGTGGGTTGCTTTTATAGCACTTTCTTTTTTCTCACTTTTTATTATGATGTTTTATTCAACTTTAATAGTTCCTCTTTTTAATAAGCAAGTACCTTTAGAAAAATGAGATTTAAGAACTCAAATAGAAGCATTTTGAAAAAAAGTTTGATTTGATATTAATGAAATTTATGTGATAGATGGAAGTAAAAGAAGTTCAAAAGCAAATGCCTATTTTTCATGATTTTGACCGAAAAAAAGAATTGTATTATTTGATACTTTGATACATGATTTAACCACTGATGAACTGGTTGCCGTTCTCGCACATGAAATAGGTCATTATAAGAAAAAACATACCCTTCAAATGCTTATTTTTTCTATTCTTCAAACATGACTTATATTATTTTTATTTTCTTTAGTTATTGATAATAGAGAAATAGCAATGGCTTTATGAAGTACAAATGCGAGCTTTCATATTTGAGCAATAGCTTTTTGAATATTATTTACTCCATTGAGTTTACTTTTGTGAATAATTGCTAATGCATTATCAAGAAAAAATGAGTATGAAGCTGATGCATATGCAAAAGAAAATTATTCTTGAGAATCTCTTATTTCATGACTGAAAAAGCTTTCTGTGAATAATCTTACTAATCTATGTCCACATCCTATATATGAATTTATTCATTATACTCATCCTACGGTTTTAAAAAGGATAAAAAATTTGACAAAAAACTAAAAATTATTTATATATAAAATGCTTCCCCCAAAGGAGTAAATATATGTATCGAAATAATGATATAGAAATACCAACTTGTGGCGATAAACTATCTATGTATGTACGGATTGCTATTTATATAATTGTACTATGTACAATATTTGGATTTGGTTTATATCACACTACTTTGAAATACATTATCTAGTATTTCATTCAGTAAGACGCACACTTCCCAAAGGGCGTCTTATTTTCTTATCTTTTACTTGAAATTATGAAAAATAATCCCTATATAGAAATTATTCAAAATGACTCACATATTTTGCAAATACCAGAAAAAATATATTCTCATAAAGGAAAATGGAAGGAGTTTTTTCAAAATACAAATGAAATATATTTGGAAATAGGAACATGACTTTGACATTTTTTCTCTCTTGAATCAAGTGAATATCAAGATAAAAACTTTATTTGAATAGAAATAAAATATAAACGACTTCATAAAACTGCTGAAAAATCAAGAAAATTATGAACAAAAAATTTTATTCTTTTAAAAGATTTTTGACAAAATATAGATAAAATTTTTGCCCCTCAAGAGCTTTCTAGAACCTATATATTTTTTCCAGACCCTTGGGATAATAAGGATAGACAAAAAAAACATAAACTTTTACAAGCTGAATTTTTACATAAATTATATGAAGTAACTAAATTGGGAGGGGAATTTTTCTTTAAAACAGATCATAGATGATATTTTGAAGAAGTCTTAAAAATTATACAGGAATTTGGCTTTTGGGAAATAAAAAATATGAGTTATGATTATGAACGTGAAAGTGAAACATTTACCAAAACAAAAATGACAGAATTTGAAAGTATGTTCAGATGAGATAAACTTCAAATATGTTACGCAGAATTCAAAAAATGATGATGTGTAAAACGATAATTTATTTTGACAAATAAAAGATTTCTATATAATAATTATTGACAAGTGTCGCAAACTCATATTGTGACACTTTTTTATTATTAAAATTTTTCTTATGATACAATTTTTTAAGGATTCTGTTAGAGAAATGAGACATGTGGTTTGGCCTACAAAAGACGAAACAAAAAAATATTTTACTGTGGTCGTTATACTTCTTGTTTTATTTTGATTCTATATATTTATATCTTCAACGATATTTACCAATGTGATTTTTTTCTTAAAAGATTTTATTAATAACTAAACATTATGAAGGCTGAATGGTATGTAATACAAGTAATTTCTGGAACAGAAGAAAATGTGAAACAATCGCTTTTCCAAAGAAGAGAAAGTTTTTCTCTCCAGGATTATATTTTAGATGTTTTTGTCCCTACCCATGATGTAGTAACAGTGAGAGCTGGATGAGCAAAAGTAAAAAAACAAAAAAATATTTTTCCAGGGTATATTTTGGTACAAATGGTGGTTACTAATGAAAGTTGGTACATTGTCAGAAATACTCCAAATGTAACTGGTTTTCTTGGTGCTGGTAATGTACCAGTTCCTGTTTCATGAGAAGAATTAGCACAATTAAAATGAATGCTTGAAAAAAATTCTGAAACTTTTTCAACAAAATATAAAGTTTGAGATATGGCAACAATTATCAAAGGTCCATTTGAAGGAAATGAATGAGTTATATCAGAAATAAATGATAAAAAATGAGTGATAAAATTAAATATTAATTTACTTGGAAGAGATACGCCTATTGAACTAGATTTTTGACAAATAAAAGTAAAATAATGCTTTATAAAAATAAATAAGTCTTGATATGAAAAAAATAGTTTATACTATACTTCTAATTTCTTTAGTTTTTCTATGCAATATAGGACTTTATTTTTATAGCGATGCATATAGTTTATTTCTGAAACAAATGAAGTATTGAGAAGATATTCCACAAGATTATACTTCATTAATAACAGATGATTATTTATTAAAGAATTTTCCTTGATGAAACTGAGAATCTCCTTCTTGTAGTTGTGAATTAGATAAGCAAAATGAAAATATAACTCCAGAAACTTTGTGAGATATATTACTAGACTCACAAGAAAGCACTCTTACTCAAACATGAGTTTCTGAAAAATCAGAAGCTGAGAAGCAACTAAAAGAAGCAAAAAGACAACAAGCCATGGGGAAAATATCTCAAATTCTTCCAAAATTTTCAAAATATAATTTAGAAGAAAAAACATATGATGAGTACTATAAAATGTTTGATATTAGTGATGAATATCCAAATACATATATCACATATTCAAATACTGATTTAGAAATATATTTTTTCCCAGAATCTAGTTTTGAAGATTTTTATAATATTTTTACTCTTTTATCAAATGATATCATGGTAAAAGATTTTCAGCTGAATAGAATGGATAATTTTTGAAAAAAATCATTTTTTATTAATCTTTCTCAACCAGATGACCAAGTAAGATTGGTAGTTGATAATGGAAATATTTTATTTTGACTGAAAATGAAAAAAAGTTATTATAATGACATAAAAAACATACTACTACAAAATTTTTAATATTTAATTACACCCCTATGAGTGAAAATTTAATTTATGTTACCGCTGAGTGATTAGCTAAATTACAAGAAGAATTAAGTTATTTAAAAAATACAAAAAGAGTTGAAATCGCTGAAAAATTAAAAGAAGCTATTTCGTTTTGAGATCTATCAGAAAACTCTGAATATGAGGATGCAAGAAATGAACAAGCTCAAGTTGAAAAAAGAATACTTGACTTAGAAGAACAATTAAAAAATGTAGTTCTCATTGATGAATCAAAAAAAGATGAAAATAAGGTAAAAATAGGAGCTTTAGTTACTATTACTGATACAGAAAAAGATGAAGCAGAAACCTTTAAAATAGTAGGTACTACTGAAGCAGATATTTTAACAAGTCCAGCTAAAATATCTAATGAATCTCCTATAGGAAAAGCTCTTATTTGAAAGAAAAAATGAGATAAAATTAAAGTAAAAACTCCTGGCGGAGTGTATGAATATAAAATAGATGAGATTAAATAAAAAAAATAGATATTCTCATTTTTACATTATAACTGTTTTTTATGGAATTTAATATTTTTTATTCTCATCTGATATCAATTCCATCAATGGCTTTTTTAATAGCAGTAGTTATTAAATGAATTTCGTCTATGTATGAAAGCGGAAAATTTAATATTAAAAAAGCACTTTGAAGTTGATGAATGCCATCTGTTCACTCTGCGGTAGTGACATCTTTGACAACAGCAGTTGCATTAAAATATTGAGTCTCATCAGATTTATTTGCAATAAGTTTAGGATTTACAGTTATTATTATTTATGATGCGATAAATATTCGTTATGAAGCTGGACTTCATGCAGTAGCTATTAATAGATTGATATGAGAAAAATTTAAAGAATCTCTTGGACATCTTCCTTCTGAAGCCTTTGCTTGAAGTTTACTTGGTATTTTAACAGCATTATTTTTATTTTATATATAAATAATTTGATAATTTTAAAAAGTAATTATAATACTTCCTTACAAAATAATTATTATAATATATGAATGTTGTAAAAGAAATTTTATTAGCTTCAAGTATAGTTGCTTGACCTACTGTTGTGTGAGCACAACACTTAGAAGTACAAACTGAATTACAAAAAAATAAAAATTTAGTTTTTGAAACCTTGAATATGCCATCTCATCATATTTGAAAGAAGGCAAATATTACTGTTTCAGAAAAAAATAAAGAATATTTTCAAGAACATGTATTACCAAAAATAAAACTTCCTATTACTGAAAATATATCATGATGAGTATTTAAGTCACATACTGGAGGAAGTGTAGTTGGAATTAGATATCAATTAAATACATCAAAATTTCAACGTGAACATATTTCAGTATGAATTTGAAAAGATAACAAAGCAGAGGTTATGTATAATCTAAAATTTTAAAAGCATTCCATTACGGAATGCTTTTTTTATTCATTATTTAAAGATATTTTACTCAACTGTTACACTTTTTGCTAGATTTCTTGGTTTGTCTATTTCTCTTCCTAAACTTTTTGCCATATAGTAAGCAAAAAGTTGGAGTGCGACAGAAGTGGTGAAAAGAGCATTATAAGTGTTTGTTTTTGGAATTTCAATGATATCGTTGTATTCTTCTGAATGTATATCATCTTGGGAAACAAGTCCGATCACTTTTCCTTTTCTTGCTTGTATTTCTTTGAGCGATGAAATATTTTTTTCATAGAGTGGACTTTCTGGATTGATGAGTAGTGTAGGAAAGCTTTCTTCTATCAGACTCAGTGGTCCGTGTTTAAGTTCTCCAGATGAATAACTTTCTGTGTGATGATAAGTGATTTCTTTACATTTTAGACTTCATTCCATAGCGAGAGGGTAAAATATATTTCTCCCTAAGAAAAACATATTTTTATATTCACTATATTTTTTTGCAATATCTTGTATTTTTCTTGCATGTACGAGTACCATATTGATATCATCTTTCAATTTTTCCAGCCCAGATACTATTTTTGCATATTCATTATAATCGAGTCATTTTTTGTTTCCGATATAAAGAGCTACTATCAAAATAGTTAGTAATTGTCCAATAAAACTTTTGGTCGCAGCTACTCATACTTCTACTCAACAATGAGTATAGAGCCCATTATCACACATTCTTGCGATAGATGAACCAACGACATTGACAATTCAAAATGTTTTTCCACCTTTATTTTTTACGATTTTGAGACATTCTAAACTATCAGCCGTTTCTCAAGACTGAGAGATAAAAACATAGAGGGTTTTATCATTTATAAATTGTTTTTTATATTTAAATTCGGTTGAAATATGAATTTGCGCTGGAATTCAGGCTAATTCTTCAAATAAGTATGTACCACAATATCCGGCATTATAACTTGTTCCTGAAGCAACAAATTCTATTTTTTCGATATTTTTTATATCAAGTCTTGACAGAGCATTACTTTTGATTTCAAGATTTTTAAAATCAATTCTTCCTCATAATATATTTTCAATAATACTTGGTACTTCAAAGATTTCTTTTTCCATGAAATGTTCAAAAGCTCACATATCACTATTGGTGTTATAGACAATAGATTCTATTTTATCTTTTTTGACTTCTTTTTCTGCACTGATGATTTTATAGGTATTTTTATCAATAATAACCATTTCGTGATCATCAATTGGTATATAATAATCAGTTACATTGGCAATAGCATTTGAATCACTCGAAAGATAAAAATCATCATCTTTAAATCCAATTACCAGAGGACTTCATAATTTGATAGCTACGATAGTATCTGGATTATTTCTATCAATGACCGCAATAGCGTAGGCTCCAGTAATCATATCTTTTACTTTTTTTAGAGTTGTTTCTAAGTCTTTTTCAAAAATATCTTCGATGAGTTTTGCAACTACTTCTGAATCGGTATCTCAATAAAAAGTATATCATTTTTTTTCTAAAGATTTTTTGAGTTCAATATAATTTTCTATAATTCCATTATGTACCAAAAAAAATCTTTCATTTTTTGATGAGTGTGGATGAGTATTTTCCAAACTTACTCCACCATGAGTCGCCCATCTCGTATGGGCAATTCCTACACAAAAATTTTTCGTATCTTTTTTCTCTGTTTCTACCTTTGTTGCAAGATTGGAAACTTTTCCCAGCGCTTTTACGTTGTAGGCTTCTCAAGCTGAGTCAATCACGGTTAATCAAGCACTATCATATCATCTATATTCAAGGTTTTTGAGTCCATTTAATAGTATATTTACAGCTTGTTTTTTTCATTTATAAGCAAAAATTCCACACATATTTCTCAAAGTTAAAAAATATTATGTATATTGTACATTTTTTTTCGTTTTTGCAATTAAAAAAGAGTCAAAAGACTCTTTTTTAATATTCCCCAAGTTCTAAACTGAAAATTTTTTCTTTTCCATCTTTCTTGAGTACTTTTATTTCTATACTGTCGCCAGGAATTTTATTTTGTATAATTGACGCAATAGGATTTTCTAGTGTTACTTTTATATTATCTATTTCAAGAATGATATCTCAGGATTCTATTCCTGATTTTTCTGCTATACTTCCAGATAATATACTTCCATTTTCATTGGGGATATATGCTCAATAATTTGCTTTGAGTCAGAGTTCTTTTACTAAACTATCACTTACCGGGATATAACTAATTCCTATAAGAGGTCTTTTAATTTCTCAGTATTTTTCCACTGAGGAAAGAATATAACTCATCCTTTTTTTACTTAATGGTATTGAAAAACCAAGTCATTGCCCATTTCCAGCAATAGCAGTATTAATTCACACAATCTCTCCGTTTAAATTCAGTAAAGGGCCTCAACTATTTCCTGGATTTATGGCAGTATCTGTTTGTAAAAGTCAGCTGAGTTTTTGTGTTCCAATTCATACTCAAGAAGCTTCTATGGATCTATTTTTTCCACTGATTACTCCAAATGAAACTGAGTTTTGAAATTCTCAAAGAGCATTTCCTATAGCGATAGCAAATTGTCCAATATTGATATGTTTTTCATCTTCAATGATTTCGAGTACTTGAAATTCTTTATCAGGATTTTCGATTTTGATGATAGCTAAATCAGTGAGTGGATCAAGCGCTATTACAGAAGCATCGTATTCTTTTCCATCGTTGGTGATGACGCTATACTTGGCAGTAGTATCGTATACTACGTGTTTATTGGTCATAATAGTTCCATCTTTTGCTACAAAAAATCAGCTTCCTCATCATACTTGTTTTTGTACACTTCCGACTTTTTCTTGAAAAAATCCCCAAGGATCTCTTCTGTATAGGTCAATATCTTTTTTAATAATAATATTTACTACACTTGGTCCTACATCTTGTACGAGTTTAGTGACTTCACTTTGTAGGTCAGTAATCGTGATAGTTTTTCCATCTTTTACTATTTCTTGTGTAATAGTTTTGGTAATCACATTATTGAGTTCAGGAGTTACGTAGTATAAAAAAATATAACTTCCAATCACTCAAGAAATCACACTCGAAAGGACAATGAGTACGATTAAAATTTTTGTTTTCATATTAAAGTTGTTTAAAAAATATTTTTCATATAATATCTAAAAAATAAAATTTTTCAATCTTTTGAAAACAGACTCTTACTTATTTCTTAAATATCAATATGCAAATTATCGATTTTATTACGAGTGAATCACAAACTATTACATTGTTACAATCACAAATAGAGCATTTTTTAGATAATGATACTCTGGTTATTAATGACACGAGAGGAATGATTATTCCGAGCGTTTTGCCTTTTATAGAGTTTGTGTGTACATATGACCAGAGAATTTTTTCTCTTTTAAAAAATACCAATGTTATTTTTACTCATCCTTTTTCTCTTGAAATACAAGAATATTATAAAAAATTATGACTTACTCAAAATGTATGAGTATTTTTAATAGAAAATCAAAAAGAAATTACGTTGGCAAAAAATATAGCACAAAATAAAGAATTTATAGAAAAACTAAAATCATATCATTTTAAAAAAATTGTTCCGTTTTTTGTGAATAATGATATGCAAGAACTTGCCAATATACTTGATATTCCACTGAGTGTATCCCAAGATATTTTTACCAAAGCCAACGATAAACTTCTTTTAAAAAAATATTTACTACAAGTTAAATTGCCAACCATTGATGGGGATTTTACTTCGGATAAAGAGATTTTAAAAAGATATTTTTTCTCTCCTGAAAGATATTTATTTAAAGACCCATTATGAGTATCTGGATATGGTTTTTGGGATAATAGCGAAAATACATTTGAAGAACTTGAGCTAAATTATGAAGGAAAAGAGCTTATTGTAGAAAGATTTATTCAAAAAGAATCATCACCATCCGTACAATTTTTTATCAGTGAAGATAAAAGTATTGGAATTATTTTTTGAATTACCGATCAAATACTTGAAAAAGGAAAAGTTTACCTTTGAAATAAATCCCCATCACAATATGTTGGAACAAAAATACAAGATACACTGATTTCTCAAAGTAAAAAAATAATTGAGTATATTGCAAAAATAGGATACAATGGATTCTGAGGAATAGATTTTATTGTGGATACTTCAGGAGCAGTCTATGCCACCGAAGTAAATGCTAGATTTACTTGAGCTACCTATCCAGCAGTTACGGCCCTTTTATTAAAAGGAACACTTTGATCTTCGTGGGAATTTTTTAACTATGAGTGAGATTCTCAAAAAATAGAAAATTACTTGCAGGATCAGGCAATAAAAACCCCACATGAAACGTGAATTTTCCCACTTTGACTTTCTGGAATAGAAAAATTTGGGAAAGCGAATATATTAAAATTTATTTAATACACCTTTATGAATAAAGCAAAAATTGCTGTTTTATCATCAGTAAAACCATGAATTTTTTCTTGATTAGCTCAAGATGAAAGATTTACTCCCTCTGAGAAGGAAAAAGCCCTTATGTCTGAAGAAGATGTTTGGAAAAGTACTTTAGATATTGAATATTTGAAAGAAAATACTACTTTTGAAATAATAAATGTATTGGAATGACTTCCAAGAAAGTGAGCGTATGATGGCTATATTTTAGGATGATCTCCAAGTATGGTGACGCAGAGAGCCCCTTGGATGATAGATTTAGAAAAGTTTATTCATGAAGAAATTAACTCTGGGAAATCAACCATAGGATTTTGTTTTTGACATCAAATATTAGCTTCTGCTTTCGGTTGAGTAGTAGAAAATGCTCCATCAAGAAAAATAGGGAAAGCAAATGTATTTTTAAATGCAGCCTGACAAGCAGATACTCTTTTTTCTCAAATGAATGCTCGTTTTGAATCTCTTTGGTCTCACAAACAATATGTTTCCAATCCATGAGAAGCAGAAGTTTTAGGAAATAATGATCATACTCCAAATCAAATCATAAGACTTTGAGATAATGCTTGGGGGTGCCAATTTCATGCTGAATTTTCTAAGGAATTTACCAGTTTTTTAGTCAAACTTATGCGCGAAACGATTTCTTCTGAATGACTTTCTCCAGAAACTATTTTATCGGATTTAGAAAAAATGAAAGGAAATGAGAGTTCAAAAATAATCAATCTATTTATAAAAAATATTTTAAAATAAAAAATACATCATTTGATGTATTTTTTATTTTGATTATAAAGCTATTTTTTCAACCAGTTCTCAAATATTTTTTATTTTTATAAGGTGTACTTTTTCTTTCAGTTTTATATCCACATCTGGAATAATGATATTTTCAAATCCAAGCTTTACGGCTTCTTTTATTCTTTTTTCAATTCAAAAACAATTTTTAATTCTTCCAGTGAGAGAAATTTCCCCGATAAAAATCGTGTTTCTTTTTATCGGTTTTCCTAGTTTTGATGAAATGATAGAGGCTCCTATACTCATATCAATCCCAGGTTCATCTACTTTTATTCATCTGACTATATTCACATACACATCATAACTATCTAAATTCACTTTTGAGTATTTTCAAAGTACTGCTAAAATGAGATCAAGTTTAGGTGAGGGAATACCTCTCGTACTTCTTTTTGGATATCCAAATTTTGTATAGGTAGTCAGTGATTCTATTTCAACTACAAGTGCACGATTTCATTCTAAAGTTATACTGAGACTTGAACCAGGAGTTGTATCATCATTTTCGCTTGAAATAAACTCAAGACCTGGATTTTTTATATCTTCAAGTCATACTTCGGTCATTTTGAAAAGTGCAATTTCGCCAGTAGAACCAAATCTATTTTTGAGACTTCTTAAAATTCTTACTTCTTCATATCTTTCTCACTCAAAAAATAATACCGTATCCACTAAATGTTCTAAAGTTTTTGGTCCAGCAAGATTTCCATCTTTGGTTACATGTCAAATAATGATGATAGTCGTATTGGTAGATTTTCAAAAATCTACTATTTTTTCTGCCACTTCTTTTACTTGGGAAATACTTCCAGCACTTCCAGAAGCATTGTTGGAAGTGATGACAGAAATAGAGTCTAAAACAACAATATCTGATGTACTACTTTCGAGAGTTTTGAGTATATTTTCTAGGTTATTCTCACATAAAAGAGAAATTTTCTCTGAGTGTATGTTGAGTCTTTTGGCTCTTGAAATAATTTGGTTTTCATTTTCTTCTCAGGAAATATAGATAATATTTTTATCTACTAATTTTGTGAGTTGTAATCCAAGAGTGGATTTTCCAATTCCTGGTTCTCAAGAAAGTAAAATAATACTTCAAAGAGTAATTCATCATCCCAGGAGATTATTTAATTCTTGGGATAAAGTGGTGATTTTTTCCTCACTTTGACTAGATACATCTGACATTTTCGTGAGTTGTTTTTTTTCACCAGAGGAGGATCATTTTACTTTTGATTCTTTAAACTCCACTAAACTACTCCATTCTTTACAAAAACTACATTGTCCAGTCCATTTGAGACTTTCATTTCAACAATTATTACAGATATACATAAAAAGTTGTTAAAAACTAATATTTTTATTTATTGTATATAAAATCCAAGAAAAAACAACTCATAAATTTGCAAAATAGAAAAAAATATGATTTAATATATATGTTTAATTTAAATTATAGATTTTATGGATAGGGATATTAAAGAAAAGTATATTTATGAGATTATTATTAATTTTGTAAATTTAGAAAAATATGCTGGAAATACTTCAGTTCATATTGATGATTTTAAAGATATCGGAAATAATTTAATACAACTTTCCGATGAAGAATTAGAAGAACTATATAAAAAAATAATGAATATATATCTAGAAACATATAAAAAAATGAATCAAACCGTTTCAAGTATAAAAAAACAATGTAATATTGAGTTAGAACGTTCAGAAAAAGAAGATGAAGAAAATATTTTAAAAAATTTTAATTTTTAATTTTATACTTATGGCACCAGATGCGATGCAACAAACTGAACAAATGTGTTCAACATTTGAAATACAAAATACTATTCCAATAAATGAAAAAGTAAGTACAGCTACGGATGCTTTTAGAAAAAACTTTAAAGAATCGACTGCTTTTTTTCCAAATATATTATCTGGTAATAAATCTATTGATGGTAAAAAATTACAGGCTACTCTAGATGGAATATTAAAGGGGATGCTTCCAGAAATTGAACAAAATGCAAAAAAATGATGTCAATCAGCAAAAAAAGCTATAGAAACGGCTACAGCACATCTAAAAAGTCAACAAACTGCGGATACATATGTATTGAATAATCAGCCTGAGAAAAAAGTAGTTTGATTATGAATTCCAGGCTATGTTTCTCTAGGTGCAACAAAGGAAAGAATGGAAGCAGCTTGAGTAAAATAAATAATATATAAATATGGTAGAAAATATACAAAGGAAAGAGCAACTTGATCCTCTTACTTGTGAATTAGCAGTTTGAATTCATGAGTATTTGAGATTTACCAATTTTATTTCCACTAAAGAATTATCAAAATTAAAGACTTGCCATAATTTAGATACACTACAAAAATATTTTGAATTAGAAAGACAAATTTTGGAAATTATTTTTTGAGAAAATCCAAAACTAAAAACTAAAAAGTCTTTTATAAAGGATATAGAATTAGATATGAAAAATTTTGATATGATATCTCTTATAGAAGAATATGTTTCTATTGATTATATCAGAAGACAAGCAAATGGTTTTGAAGAAGAAAATGTAAAAAAAATAAGACTTTTTATTTCAAAAGATGAAAAAGGAAGATTTTATATATCAGATATAAAAATTTTGTCATAGTATTTGACAATTTTTTTTTGATGTGTTACACTCTATAGGTAATATATTATTAACTATATTTTTATGCAAAAACTAAAATACATAAGTGTACTTTTTTTATTATGTTTTCCATACCAATCTCTTTTTGCTGAGCAAAATACTTCTATTATAGATAATGTAACAGGAGGGATGAGATATTTTTTTTATGATGAAAATAAAGATACTTATTTTGGGGTCAAAAAATTGGATAGTAATAAAGTGAATGAATTTATTACATACCCAAATCCGACCAATTTAATAAATAATTATACCAATTATTATAAAAATAAACTAGAAAGAGTAAGTTTTAATCCATCTGATTCTGACTATAAATGGTTTAGAACTAACTATCTTAGTTATTTAATTCAACAAGAAACTATTCCAACACTCTATTATGAAATCAAATTAAATAACGATGTAGAGGTTACTCAAGTACTTGATTATCATTGAAATCCTATGAATATGGAATGGGTAGATAATAAAGATGGGACTTCAATAATAAAAATATTTTATGATTCTTTTTTTACTTATTTCCCAGAAAATACAAGTGGAAATAGATATATATGGAAATATGAAAAAGAAGATTATTCACTTATTGCAAAAACTCTTTCTTTGGTTCAATTAGGAGAAACAAAAAATATCAATTTTCAATTTTTTCTGCCTTGAATAGAGTTAGAAAATCAGATATATGAAGATGTAATTATACCTAACGAAGAAGGAAAAGTTATATTTAATTTTGAAAATGATCCATCAATTTGAGAAAATATTTTCTATAGAGGATCTGCTTATTCACCTCTTGTAAATACTAAAGATAATTATACTTTTGAAAATATGTGAGCAATTTCTCTTTCATTTTTTTGAAAATACGATATTTTTACTCTTTATGAAAATCAGGGAGTATTTATGAATGAAAGTTGTAATACATCGTATGGGGAAAATTTTATGATTAGTGATTATTCCTATTGAAGATTGGGAATGTCTTTAAATCAAGCAATAGAGGTAAAAGACCTAGAATTAGAAATAAAAAAATTTAATAATTGAATATATGAAGAAGTACATTTTCCATATGCAATTGAAAATGACTGATATGGAAGGACTTATATTAATTTTGAAAATATTCCTCTTTGAAGATATAATATACAAATAAAAAATTTTCGTTCAAAAGGCTCTCTCATTTGTGAAAATATTTTTGATACTATAAAAAATGATGATGTGAGTTCTTTTAATTCTGCTTGGAATCAAGATGTTATTCTTTATTGATCAGATTATTACAATTACTCTGAGGATATTTTTGAAATGTTTCCACCAGGATGGTTACAATTCAATCAAAAAACAAGTATATCTCATTGAGATTTTAGCTTAAATTGATCATATAGAGCATTTCCATATATCAAAAAATTTGATGTTGTTTTAATGAATTCTGAAAAAGAATATATATTCGAAACGAGTTGTATTCTTCCAGAAAATATGACCGAAGAAAAAATTTTAGAAAATATTGAGAATTGGGATTATCTTCAAGATCAATTAAATGATTGTCAGCAAGAGCTTTCTCAGGGATTAAGTGATTATTTTCATTCTAGTGGAAAAATAGAATTTCCATGGATACAAGTGAATTATGAAGATCTTTTTTGAGTAACACATAAGATCTTTTCAAGATTTCAATTTATGCCTGAAGAGATACCATTTATTACATTAAGAACTGATGCTTTTGATGAAAATGGGCAATATTTTTATTTTGATACTTATAATATTTATGATGATAATTTACAGATATCTATAATAGATGAAAATGATGATGAAATTCCAATTACTACATATACATATCCTGAATCTCCATCAGGAGAAGAAAACTATTTTGATAGAGATGCTGGAGATGAATTATTTATAAAAAACTCACAATCATTCAAAAAAATTATTATAAAATTGTATGATGAAGTACTCTATGAAAAAGATTTTTCTCTTGAAACAAGTAATTTTGAAGATGTTGATTTAGATCATAAAAGTAAAATGAGTGTAGCAAATAAGTATTCCGTAGATCATCTTTTTTCTGAAAAAATTGGACAAAATGAAGATATATTATTTGGAAGAAAAATATATATTAAAAAATTAAAACATGATTCTTCTGATCTCACTTGATATAATGTACAAGTAAGTATAAGTGGAACATTATTATGAGAAATAGATTCTACAAAATTATATATTTGTTCACAAGAAGTTATTGATGTTTCTACTCTATGAGAAAATTTAAATTGTAATTATCTTGAGAATTTCAGTGAACAAATAGATGAAGATAATATTGTTATTCCAGATGAAGAGTGAGAGGAGGATGAAGATGATAATACACAATATCTTGATGGAGTCACTTTCTATGAAGTGAGAGAATTATATTTGTATGGTATATCAGGACTCGTTTCACCACATTTTCAAAAATTGTCAGTTCAATTTCAAATTACTACATTTCAGGAACCTATAGGAGGGTAGATAAAAGATCATATTTATATTATTAATTACTTGATTTATGTTTTTTAGATTTTTAGTTTTTTTAGAGATAATATTATTATCAATGCAATCAGTATTAATATCTTATTCAGATTTTATTATTGATGATTTTGAAATAGAAAAATCTACTCCTACAGCAATTAATGGAAGTTGTGGAAGTTCAGAAGCTCAAGGGAGTATAACAGCACCAAGTAGTAACTTATGTAGCACCGGGAATGCTACCATCGTAACTTCTGGAACTGAAAGCTTTACATGGTCATGTAATGGAGTAAATGGAGGAACTACTGCGAGTTGTAGTGCACCAAGACAATATACACTGACATTTGATGCGAACGGAGGAACTCTCCCCATCCCACTTACGAAAGTGGTTACGTATAATAATGAGATCGGGATACTTTCAACTACAACCAGAGATAGCTATGTCTTTAAATGATGGTTTGATCAAAAAACATGAGGAACTCAAATCACCCAAAACACAAAATTACTTTCAGATACTACCATATATGCACAATGGGATTTGAGTATAAATGGAGTCTGTGGATTTGCGACTAGTGAAGCAACTCTTACCCCACCAAATACACAACTTTGTGCTTCTGGAACACCATCAAGTGTAATTTCTGGAACTGGAAGTTTTACTTGGACCTGTACTGGTCAGAGTGGTGGATTAAATGCCGCATGTAGTACTTTCAGACAATATCTTGTTACGTATGATAGTAATGGGGGAGTGACTCCAAATCCAGAAACACAAAAAGTGATTTATAATACTGAGATAGCAACATTAGCGACTACGAATAGGACTGGATATGCTTTTCAATGATGGTTTGATCAAAAAACATGAGGAACTCAGATTATAAGTACTACTAAAATTCTTGCAGATACCACTATATATGCGCAATGGAAATTGATTATCAATGGAACTTGTGGAAGTTCAGAAGCTCAAGCAAGTGTAACAGCACCAAGTAGTAACTTATGTAGTACCGGGAATCCTACCATCGTAACTTCTTGAACTGGAAGCTTTACATGGTCATGTAATGGAGTAAATGGATGAAGTATATCTAGTTGTAGTGCACCAAGACAATATACACTGACATTTGATGCGAACGGAGGAGCTCTCCCAGTTCCACTTACGAAAGTGGTTACGTATAATAATGAGATCGGGATACTTTCAACTACAACCAGAGATGAATATGTCTTTAAATGATGGTTTGATCAAAAAACATGAGGAACTCAAATCACCCAAAACACAAAATTACTTTCAGATACTACCATATATGCACAATGGGATTTGAGTATAAATGGAGTCTGTGGAACAGCCAGTAGTGAGGCAACTCTTACCTCACCAACGACACAGCTTTGTGCTTCTGGAACACCATCTAGCATAACTTCTGGAACCGGAAGCTTTACTTGGTCATGTGCTGGTCAGAGTGGAGCAACGGTATCATGTAGTACATTGAGGCAATATCTCGTTACGTATGATAGCAATGGAGGAGTAACTCCAAATCCAGAAACACAAAAAGTGATTTATAATACTGAGATAGGAACATGAGCCATTACTAGTAGGAGTGGATATGCATTTCAATGATGGTTTGATCAAAAAACATGAGGAACTCAGATCATAAGTACTACTAAAATCCTTGCAAATACGACTCTATATGCACAATGGAATCAAATTATATCATCTTGAGGTGGTGGAGGTTGATGATCAGCCATTACTCCGAAAGATAATTGTCCGACATGAGATTTTTCACCTACGTATTATGATGGAACTTGTGGAGATATTAAAAAAGAAACTTCTTCAGTTCCAAAAAATGAACCAATCTCAACTCCAGATACTCCGAGTATTACTGATACAAAAGCTCCAGTTGAAATACCTGTTATCCCCATTGTTGAAAATAAAAAACTCAAACAGTGTGAGGAAAATGAACTCGTAAAAGCAAGGCAATGTGTATTTCCAAAAATGAATATTTTCTTTTCAGATATTGATGATTCTTTTGCAAAAAACTATATTCAATCGCTTGGGAATGCGTCTATTATGCAAGGGTATTATGATACGACTCTTTTTAAACCAAATAATACTATATCAAGAGCTGAATATTTAAAAGTATTGCTGAGATCATTTTGTATAGATTACTCAAAAGTTGTTACGTATAATATTTCCTATACTGATGTTGATAAAAATGCGTGGGAAGCAAAAGTAGTCGCAAAAGCATTAGAATTATGAGTGATTGATAAAAGTAATTCTACATTTCGTCCGCACCAACCGATAACTCGTGCAGAGGCTTTAAAAATGATTTTTCAAATTTCTTGAGTAGTACCAAAGGATGCATACATTACTCGTTTTGAGGATGTAGATCAATCCGGATGGGAAGTAAAATATATTCAAAAAGCAAATAATATGTGTGTGGTAGATGGATATACGATAGATGGAAAAGTTATATTTCAACCATATAAAAATATGACGAGAGCAGAAGTTGCAAAAGTTATTTCTAATGCATTACAAATGAATTAATATTGTTTCCATACAAAAAATTTGATTTTTAGAAGTTTTGTATATAATTGCAAAGCTTTCTTTTTGCCCCGATGGTGGAATTGGTAGACACGTGGGACTCAAAATCCCATTCCTTCACTGGAGTGCGAGTTCGATTCTCGCTCGGGGCACCAAAAACCTCATGATTTATGCCCAGGTGGTGGAATTGGTAGACACGTACGCTTGAGGTGCGTATGCCGAAAGGTGTGTGGGTTCGAGTCCCATCTTGGGCACCAAAATATTCGATAGTAATTCTTTATGAAAATAAATGCTTACTTTCGAGTATTTTTTTGTTTTAAAAATTAAAATAAAGAGCAGAGTTTTGAAAAAATTTTGACTTTTTTTTGTAATTCCTATACTTGACATCTTATGTTTTAATATTAATAACAATGAGGTCATATATAAAAGATTATACAGCATCTGGAACACATATGGAGGGGATGATTAGAATTTGATATCATCCATTAGCCTTAAACCAAGCAAAAAATTTATCCATACATGGAATTAATGACCAAGCAATTACAAGAAAAATGGAAGAATGAATTAGTATTGATGGAATAGAATCTCTTGATTTGGATGATGCTATTTGGGTTGAAAAAACAAAAAACGGATATAGTGTTTTTATTCATATTAGTGATGTCACTGAAGCTATTCCTGCATATACACCTCTTGATATTGAAGCTTTAAAAAGAACTACTAGTGTTTATAGATGAGAATGAGTTATAAATATGGTACCACCTATTTTGTCTCAAAATTTATTATCTCTCAATGAAGATGGTGAAAAATTAACTTTAAGTATTCGAGTTGATTTGAATAATGAATCTGAAATACAAGATTTTACTTTGTATGAATCAATATTTAAAAATAAATTAAGATATAGTTATGAAACATTTATAGATGATTTCTTAAATCCAGAATCGCAAAATCACAACACTTTGCAATTAATGTATGAAGTTGCTAAAAAGAGAAAAATAATTAGAAAAAGAGAATGAGCTGATATGAGTTTCCAAGATGCTGATAGACAATTATATATTTGACCACATGAAGAAAAGGAAGTTTCAATTTCAAAGAAAATTCCTTCTACGATTATTGAAGAATTTATGATTTTAGCAAATATAGCATCTGCAATTTTATGCGTAAAAAAAGGGTATAATTCAATATTTAGATGTCATAATTCTGTTAATGAAAAAGCATATTATTCTCATGAGGTATGATTTCATTCTTGACTTGCATTACAAAATTATTCACATTTTACTTCTCCTATAAGAAGGTATGCGGATATGGTTTTACATAGAGTATTAAAATTAGTCCATTTAAGAGGGGAGCATGTTCCATATAATTCTACTGAAATCAAAGAAATTACAGAATATATTAATGTATCAAAAACTATTATTGATATTCTTGGAAGAGATACAGATAGAGAATTAAAATGACAAAAAATAGTCACAAAATTGAAATCTCAGCGTTGAGATACTCTTACGACTTCTGATTTTACACAAAATATCAGAGACACAATATCAGCAGGAAGAAAAATTCCAAAAGTAATTGTTGAAGAAATTATTCATGATTTACAAAATGGTGAAAAATGACAATGGGCTTGGGCTATTTGACTTTTTTTAATTTCAAAAAATGAAGAAATTAAACAAATTTTAAGAAAAGTTTTGCTAGAAGAAAAAAAATTTAATCCTAAGGCTATATTTTCTCTTTTAAATAATACAAAAATACTCAATACAGAAGAAAAATATTTATTTTCAATAGAGGAAATAACAGACTGAAATAAGTTCACTATTCATGTAAAATTTCAATCAAAACTATTATTCACATCTTCCATAAATTTTTGAAAAATAGAGCCAAGCGAAGCAAGAAAAAACCTTAGAAATAAAATTATTGATAGGATTATTCTACACTTTTGTTGAAAATAATTTGACTATTTATTTAAAATACTTATAAAGATAACTTATTTCTTAATTTTTTTGTATGGGTTGACAATTATGTTTAGGAAACAAAGATGAGTCAAATGTATCATGACTCCAATGACAGGAAGGTAAAAAATTTGTATCTTATTTTAGACAAAAGTATTCTCAACTTGTTTGTGATACAATTGCTATGGATAATAAACACCCATTTTTAACTGAATTAAAACAAGCATTTGAGAATCATGTTATTTCTCAAGATAAAGCTAAAGAAGCTTTATCTCAAGCATTACTTGATAGTATTTTAAGGTTATGAGACCCTAAGGGACCTTTGTGAGTATTTTTCTTTCATGGTCCAACTTGAGTAGGGAAAACAGAAATAGTAAAAGCATTGGCAGAAACTATGTTTGGAGATGCATGAGCTTTTATTAAGATAAATTGTGAAAATTTTTCAGATAGATACACAGGTTCAAATTTATTTGGGTCTCCTAAATGATATATTTGATATGATGAAGAAACTCCATTTACAAATAAGAAAATTACTTCAGCATTTGATATTGCAAAGAAAACATGAAAATTAAATCCTATGATTCAAAGGATGCCATGGTTTAACATACTATTATTCGATGAAATAGAAAAAGCACATCCTGAAGTGATTCAACAATTATTATGATTATTAGATGAATGAAAGATACAAACTTCAAAATGAGAAGTCGTAAATTTTCAAAACTCAATTATTATTTTGACATCAAATATTTGACAAGATGAAATCTCTCGTGAAAAAAATAAAAATAATATTTGATTTTCTTCTGATAAGGCAAATATTCAAGATTTAGAAAAGATATTTCAAGATTCTCTAAAAAAGATCTTTAAACCAGAATTTATTTGAAGAATTCATTCTTTTATAGAGTTTGTTGAATTGTCAAAAGAGGATTGTAGAAAAATTATTGATATTCAAGTACAAAAATTTAATGAGTATCTTATTAAATATTATTCAGAATCTCATATACAATTTGAGCTTTCACCGGAGTTATATGAATATATTATTCAAAAATGATACTCAAGAGAAAAATGAGCTAGAGAATTGGTACGTACTTATGATAATTTAGTAAAAAGATATTTAACAAGATTATTACATTCGTCTTCTTTTAAAAAATACTTTGATTATGAAGGGCAAATAATGATAGGGATAGATACCGATACATTATGAAACTTAAGTTTTGATATTATCTATAATGGAGATAAAGTATATGATGTAGAGGCTATAGAAACACAATGAGAAGATGTGGAAATATCTCTGGAACAATTAAGAGCTATTTATGCAACTGTTTCTGCATATACTGAGTTAAGTTATCTTAGTATTGGAGATAATATAGATATGAGAGACGAGTTAAAATTTTATGCAACGAAACTTAAACAATATGGGCTTTCTCAAAATGATATTTCTTCTCTTAAAGAAAGAGCATTTTTAGAGTGATTGAGAGATTTAACTTTTATTCAAGACTTTGAAGGAATTGGTTTATGAGATCAAGAAATTGAATTATTTTTTCCATACGAACCAAGAACTATATTAAAAATTGTAGAAAGGAAAATTCAAAATATATATCAAAATAACCAAGGAGTAAAAAGAAAATTTATTCAAAAAAGTATAAAAGCTGTGATGGAAAGTATAGAAAAATTAATGAAAGTGGAAGATCTTTCTTGAGAACAATCTAATCAAGTTCTTCTTTATATTAAAAAAACTCTTTTGGAAAAATACTCAATACATTATACAGATTAGAATAAAGAGTTTCAAACTCTTTATTTTTTGCTATTTTGTAATTTTTTCTTACAATAAAAATATTATTATTAATAGAATAAAATTGAAAAAAATATCACAAGATAATTATAGATGAAGAAAAAAATCTTTAGAAAAAAAAGCATATGCTCCTAAAATTTCAAAAAATAAATCAAGATATAAAAATTACTCAAATAAACCAACGGATTATTCAGAACTTGAAAAAATAGTGTGAAAATATTCATCAAGTAAAAATAATGATTTTTGATTTGTAGATGTTGAGTGATTGGAAAAAGGATATTTTGTGTATCCAAAAAATTTAAATGGTGCATTAGATGGCGATGAAGTAGAGGCTGTTTTACAAACATTTAATCGTAGAAAAGAAGCTATTATTACAAAAGTTTTAAAAAGAGCTGAGAGAGTTTTAGTTTGAAGTATAGAATTTGTAAAAGATTTTGCATTTGTTATTTTAGATAATCCAGCGTTTAAAAATGATGTTCATATTTCAAATAAAAAATTGGCAAAATATAAAGGTCAACTCAAAAAATGAGATAAAGTAGCAATAAAAATTACTGATTGGTCAGGAAAAAATCCAGAATGAAGTATTATTGAAATACTAGGAGATAAAGAAAAAAGATGAGTTGATATTCTTTCCATTGCATTAGAATGATGAGCAAGAATTAAATTTGGAGAATTGATTTTAAAAGAAGCAGATTCTCTCATTTTTGAACAACAGCCTGAAAGAGTTGATTTGACAAAAAAACTTATTTTTACTATTGATGGAGATGATGCAAAAGATTTAGATGATGCTATTTTTATTGAGAAAAAAGATAAAAATTATAAATTGATTGTTTCTATTGCGGATGTTGCAGAATATGTGCAAGAGGGAAGTGCTCTTGATAGAGAAGCTTTAAAGAGAGGGAATTCTATTTATTTAGTCGATAGAGTTATTCCAATGCTCCCAGAAAAACTTTCAAATGATTTATGTTCTCTTAATCCAAATACAAAAAAACTTACTCTTACATGCGAAATTTTGCTTGATGAAGACGCAAATATACTTTCTAAAAAAGTCTATGAAAGTATAATTGAATCAAAATTTCGTCTTACTTATAGGGAAGTTCAAGAAATACTTGATGAAAAATTACATCTTGGAGATGAGCTTAAATTTTGATGAAAAATGAGTCAAGAACTTTTTGAATCTATAAAAATTTCATTTGAATTGAAACAAAAAATTACTCAAAAAAAACAAAAAGCTTGAATTTTAAATTTTGATTTTCCAGAAACAAAAATTATTTTAAATGAGGAATGATATCCAATTGATATTAAAAAATATGAAAGATATGAAAGTATGAAAATCATTGAGGAATTTATGATTTTAGCAAATGAAAGCGTTTGAGAATTGTATTCAAAACTTCCTTTTGTTTACAGAGTCCACCCACTTCCAAATGAAGATGATGTAGAAAAATTGAGAAAAACTTTACACATTTTTTGATTTACATTGCCTTATAAAAACCTTACTCCGAAACTTTTAGCTGAAGTTTTAAAACAAATTGAATGAAATCCTAAGGAAAAACTTTTGCAAAAACTCATTCTTAGAAGTTTAGAAAAAGCAATATATTCTGATGAAAATGATGGTCATTTTTGACTCAATTTAGAATTTTACTCTCATTTTACTTCACCAATTCGTAGATACCCAGATTTACAAATACATAGGATTATCAAAGAAAAATTACATAAAAAATTAACTCCAAATAGAATTGAGCATTATACAAATATTTTAAAAACGGTTACAAAACATACTTCAGATTCAGAAAGAAAAGCTGAAAAACTAGAATATGCTGTAAAAGATTTGATGATTTGTAAATTTTATGAGAATAAAATTTGAGAAGAGTTTGAATGAGTTATTTCTTGAATTATTGCTTCTTGATTTTTTATTGAACTTGAAAATACTGCGGAAGGTTTTGTAGATATAGAAGCAGCAGCAAGTGTGATAGGAATAAAAAGATATGAATTTTGCCAGGATGATATGAAATTTGAATTCAATAAAGAATTATTTTTACAAGTTTGAGATAAAGTAAAAATTAAAATTGGAAGTGTAGAAATAGAAAAAAGAAGATTAAATTTTGATTTTATCCAAAAAATTATACAATAAAAAAAATATTTTTAACTATTTTATATGGTAGCATTCAAAAAAATATGAAAACTTCTTTGAAATAAGTATTTTATTCAAAAATTAATAGCATATTTACTTCTTATTGGAATATTTTATTCATTACAGCATTTTTTATTGGTTTTATTTTTAACCTTTATATTTTCTTACTTATTTTTAACTTTTTGAAGTTTTTTGAAACAAAAATTTGATATTTTTATAGATAAAATTTTAAGAAACATTAATACAAGGGAATTTTTTAAAAGATTTTTTTCATTAAATATTATTATAATATTTTTATATTTAATTTTTATAGGAGCTATATTTTTTGCACTTTCAGATCTTTTACCTCAATTAACACGTGAATTAAGAGAATTACCAAAATATATTCCAGCTCTCAGAGAACCAATTATGATAGTAACTTCTAAATTAGAAGAAATCAAAAATATTAATTCTCAAATTTGATGAAGTATCAGTGAAATTTTTTCAAAACAAGATATTGATATTATCTTACAAGTTTTTGAAAAAATTAAAGCTTTTTGAGCTATATTTTTAAAGGTTATTATTGCACTTATTTTGAGCTATATTTTCATTATTGATAGAGATAAATTAGCAGAATATTTAAAATGAATACAAAAATCAAATTTTTGATTTTTGTATCATGAGTATAAAGTAATTATAGAAAAAATTGTAAGAACTTTCGGGCTTGTTTTTAAAGCACAAAGTATGATTGCTTTAACAAATGCTATTTTAACTACAATTTGAATCTTTATTATAGGACTTATTCATGGAAGTGCTTTCCCTTTTATTTATACTTTAGCTATTGTAGTTTTTATTTGTTGATTTATTCCTGTTTTAGGAACATTTATATCAAGCTTTCCTATATTGCTGATTTGATATAGTACATATTGATGACTTCCAATTATTTTTGAAATTATATTTTTAATATCTTTTGTTCATGCAGTAGAGGCTTATTATTTAAACCCTAAAATAGTTTCATCATATATAAAATTACCACTTAGTTTAACCTTTTTGGTACTAATTTTATCAGAACATTTTATGTGATTTGCAGGTCTTGTGATTTGAATTAGTAGCTTTTATCTTGTTTTGGAATTACTTCGTGATGCAGATAAAATTATAACAAAATCAAGAGTTGCTTTATGAGATATGAATGATGTTGAAAATGAAACAAAAAAAAGCCTAAAAAAGGATATTCGTGTTTCTAGAAAAATATCAGAAGAATAAAAAAATTGCAATGAAATTGCAATTTTTTTATTGTCTTAAGTATTTAATATTCTGAGATGATTCACCTTCAAACTCAAAAATATCAGAAGGTTGTATAGAATTATCAAGAGTGATATTATCTCATAAAAATATAATATCTTTAAAAAGTTTAAATTGTTTTTTTGCTTCATCTACAGAATATATTTCTTTTTCTCATGAAAAATTTGCACTAGTTAAAAATATAGGTCATACTTCAGAAATAAGTTTTTTTTGTATTTCATTATGCGCGACTCTAAATGCTATTTTCTTGTAAAATTCTTTGTTTTCATACTGAAAATCATCTTGTTCTAAATTTAAAATCATTTCAATATAAGGACAATCGGTCAATATAGTAAAAGGTCTAGGATATTTTTTTAAAAAATAAATTTGATCGTCATGTAAAGAAGTATTTTTTACTAACCACTCAAAACTTTCTACCATAATAGCAAGAGGTTTTTCTAACGGTCTATTTTTTATTTTATAAATTTGATGATAGCTATTAGTATCATCAAATGCGCAAGCTATTCAAAAACATGTATCTGTTGGGAGTATATAAATCATAATAAACTAAAAAAGATATAAGAAAATATTATTTTATTGGGTTTTTTAGAGGCTCTCAAATTATTCTTGGATATTTTTTATGTGTTTCAGCAATTTTTTGAATAAATAAAAATGCTCTTTTTTGACCAGCAAGTTCATATTTTTTGATAGCAATTATTTCGGCATCTAGTACATGGAGTGCTTTCTGAGCTTCTTTTATTTCTTCATCATTATCAAGTTTATATGAAACAAAAATTCATCCTACTGATAAAAGAGGAATAGTATATTCTAAAAGAGTTGGTAAATAAGCTGTAGCGCGAGAAACTACCATATTATATTTTCATCTATGCAGAGGATTTTGTCCTAACTCTTCTGCTCTTGCTTGAATTGCTTTTATGTTAGTTAATTCAAGTTTTTCTATAAAAGAATTCACAACTTTTACTTTTTTCCCAATACTATCAACTAAAGTAAAATCAGTATTTTTTCCATCTAAAATTTTGAGAGGAATTCATGGGAACCCCCCTCATGTTCATAAATCTAATACTTTTCCTTCAATACTACAAAATTTTGTGAGAATAATAGAATCAATAAAGTGTTTTTCTATAATTCCAGCTTCATCACGAATCGCTGAAAGATTAATTTGAGAATTTGTTTCAATAAAAATCTTTAAAAAATCACTAAATTTTTTTTCTTGTTCTTCATTTAAATGAATATCATATTGTTTCAATAATTCTTGCATAAAAAAAGGCTATAAAATATTTTTTTGTTATCTTATAGTCTTTTTAAAAAATATCAAATTATTTTATAGCTTCTGCTACTAAATCAACTACTCCTTCTTCAAATGGTGAAGGAATAATTTTTTCAGGAGATGGATTTTTGATAAAATTTGCTAAATTTTCAGCAGCTTGTAATTTCATTTCATCAGTAATTTTTTTCACTCCATTTTTTAATGCTCATTTAAAAATTCAAGGAAAAACAAGCACATTATTGAGTTGATTTGGGTAATCACTTCTTCCAGTCGCAATAATTTTTGCTCCAGCTTCTATTGCAAGTTCAGGTATAATTTCTGGAGTTGGGTTTGCCATAGCAAAAATCATAGGATCTTTATTCATACTTCTTACCATATCTTGGCTGAGTGCTCAAGCAGCAGAAACTCAAATAAAAATATCTCTAGCAACTATAGCATCTTTAAGAGTTCCATTTAGATTTTCTGAATTTGTAATTGAAAGAATTTTTATTTTTTCATTATTTAAATCTGTTCTATTGTTTGAAATAATTCCTTTACTATCACAAACCACAATATCAGAAAAACCATATAAATGTAATAATTTAATAATAGCAGTTCCTGCGGCTCAAAGTCAGTTTACTACTACTTTTACATTATTTTTAGTTTTTCCAACTACTTTTAATCCATTAATAATTCAAGCTAATGTTACAATAGCTGTTCCATGTTGATCATCATGCATTACAGGTATATCAAGTTCTTGTTTTAATCTTTCTTCTATTTCAAAACATCTTGGTGCTGAAATATCTTCTAAGTTTATACCTCAAAAAGTAGGGGCAATGTTTTTAATCGTTTGAATAATTTCTTCTGTATCTTTTGTATTTAACACTATTGGAAAAGCATTTATCCCAGCGAACTTTTTAAATAATACAGCTTTTCATTCCATTACAGGAAGTGCTGCTTCTGGTCAAATATCTCATAATCATAAAACCGCAGTTCCATCACTAATAACAGCAACTGTATTTGCTTTGAGGGTATAATCATAAACTTTTGATTTATCTTTTGCTATTTCTCTGCAAGGTTCTGCTACTCAAGGCGAGTATGATATACTTAAATCATGTTTATCATTTAAAGAAACTTTTGATGTAGTTTCTAATTTTCATTGTTTTTCTTTGTGTAGTTTTAAGCTTTCTTCAAAATAGTTCATAGTTTTTTAAATATTAATTATAAATTACTATATATTATATAGCAAAAAATAAAATTGCAAATTTTTTAAAAATCAATGTACTATTTTTTTAAATTCACATCATATTTACTCCAAAAATCATTTCTAAAAGTATCATAATTATTTTCTAAAATAGCTTTTCTCGCTCTTTTTGCTAAATTTACAAGAAAATATAAATTATGATAACTGAGAAGTTGCATTCCAAGCATTTCATTTTCTTGTATCAAATGTCTGAGGTATCATTTTGAATAGGTTTTACACACTTTACAATCACAAGTTGGGTCAAGATATTCATCAGAAAGTTTAAATTTTTCATTAGTGATTTTGATGTATCAAGCTGATGAAAAAGCGGTTCCATGTCTTCAGATACGTGTTGGTAAAACACAGTCAAACATATCAACTCATCTATAAATACATTCTACTAAATCTTCAGGGGTTCCTATTCACATTAAATATCTTGGTTTATTTTCAGGAAGTTCAGGGTTTATAATCTCTAGTACTCTATACATCTCTGGTTTTGCTTCTCATACTGAAAGTCATCCAATAGCTACTCAGTGAGTATCTAGTGATGATATGAAGCGCGCTGATTCTACTCTTAAATCATCATATGTCACTCATTGTATAATAGGGAAGAGTGCTTGCTCATAACTTCATTCTTCCAGTCTTTTTTGATTATTTTTTTGAACTTGCTCAAGACTTCTTATCGCCCAACGATGAGTTCTCTCCATAGCTTTTTTTGCATAATTCCAATCTGATGTTCCAGGGGCACATTCATCAAATGCCATAATTATATCAGCGCCAAGATTTGATTGAATATCCATCACATTTTCAGCTGAAAAATAATGTTTTGAACCATCTATAAAACTTCTAAAATGTACTCAATCTTCGGTTATTTTTACTAAACTTTCTTTATTTTTAAATCAACCAATTCCAGTTTGTCATAAAGAGAATACCTGAAATCCTCAACTGTCAGTAAGCATAGGTTTATTATAATTTGAAAACTTATGAATTCATCAAAAGTGTTTTACTATCTTATCACCAGGTTTTAAATATAAATGATAGGTATTGTTCAGTATGATTTGAGCTCACATTTCATCTAATTCACTGTTTTGAATTCATTTTACTGTTGATTTTGTTCCTACAGGCATAAAAACAGGAGTTTCTATCTTTCCATGAGGAGTTTGAAAAACTCAAGCTCTGGCTTTATTGTCAGTATTTTTTAGTTCAAATTTAAACATAAATAATCAAGTTAATAAATATCAAAAATTTGAACTAAGATATAAAAAAAAGCAAAAATTGCAAATCATTTTCTGATTGCATTTGCTTTTTATTGTTTGATTTTTTCTTCTAAAGTTTTTAAATTCTCTTCTTTTTTTGCTTGCCTTTCAATGACACTTGTTTTGGTTACAAATTTATGTTCACGTAAAAAATTTATAGAGTAGTGAGTCCAATCAGGATCAAGGATTTTTATCTTTTTCATACATTCTATTTCTTTTTTTAGACGTTCTCATTTTTCAAAAAAATCATCTCTTCAAAGATTATCAGTATCAGCATCTTTTATTATACTTTCTAGTAAATTTTCTGATTTTCTTGTTGGAATAGTAGCTATAATTAATTTTTCTATAAGTTGGATTTTTGCTTCAGGATAAAAGATAGATTTAAGATAATTTTTTGCAATAGTTGCTCAAATATATTCATTATTTTCATATTGTATAATAAATCATATATCATGAAATAATGCAGCTATTACTAAAATTTCTAAGTTTTCATCATCAATTCATTCTTTTTTTCAGAGTTCTAATGTTCTATTTGCTACATCCAAAGCATGCTCATATTGATGATAGTAGTGATTTTCTAAAGGTCACATCATCATATTTACATACTTTTTTACTCAAGCAATTATATTTTCATTCATAATCTATAAATATAAAAAAATAAAACATAACCGAATAAAGAAGTAAGAGTAATATTTTACTTCTTTTTAATTTATTATTTTGTTGATATCATTATAAGCTATTATTATACTTAATGCAATAAGAAAAATAAAAAATCATACATGTAAAAGTGATTCTAAATTATCAGAAATAGCTTTTTTCCCAAATATTTTTTTGATAATAGAATTAATAGTAATGAGTAAAAATCTTCCTCCATCAAGTGCTGGAATAGGGAGTAAATTAAATACTCAAAGATTGATAC
This sequence comes from Patescibacteria group bacterium UBA7396, assembly GCA_002470645.1. Taxonomy (GTDB): domain Bacteria; phylum Patescibacteriota; class Gracilibacteria; order BD1-5; family UBA6164; genus UBA7396. Next base: position 19,342 of record DKNE01000023.1, on the reverse strand, counting down.
TAATTATTGCTCAAATAATCACAATAAATATGATACCATTTGTTATTGATTTTGTCATAAAATCTACCATTCCTATTGGACCAGAAACTTGGTCTATAGCTTCTTGCCTTTCAGTAGGAGTTTGTGGAGCAAATATTTTTTGAGCTATCATTCATACTCATTTGAAAGTGAGAATAATTTGTCCGTATGTTTCAGAGAAGCCATATTGAATAGATTCTCATAAAGTAAAGTTATATTTAAAATCTTTATTAATTTGAGAGTTTGGAATTAAATAACTTCCTATTTTTCACTCATTATTTGGTGTGATAGCAAGTGTTAATTCTTTAAAATTACATTCCATATTTTTACTTATATCACAGCCATCTATTGCTCTTTGAATAGTAAGAATAATTTGATTTTCAGTATTTTCTCAGATAATATTTTTTAATGCTTCTTGAGAATGGATTTCAGTATCATTTACATATAAAACAAGATCATAATTTTGTATTCCTGCTTTTTCGGCTATAGAATCTTCAATTGGGTAAAGGTATACTCAAGGTTTTTCTACAATCAGTCCGATCTCTTTTGCTTTTTCAAGAGTTGGAATAAGTTTTAAATCAGAAGAAGTTTCTATTTTATCATTGATTCCTACAGGACCTACTCAGATAAAAAAAAGTATGGAAAAAAGAATAATGGCGAGTAAAAAATTCATAAATACTCAAGCCAGCATTACAATAGCTTGTTGCCAAGCCGGTTTTGATTGTAAAGAATCAGATGCTCAATTTTCTTGTAATTTTTTTCAAATTTCTTCTTTTATAATAATTGAGACTTTTCCACCATCTTTATCAAAAATATTTTCATTATTTTTGAGAGCCTTTTCAAGACTTTCATTGTTATGAAGTTTTTTCTTTTCATCATATACTTGAAAAGTATTTACACTTTCTCATTTTAATCTTACAAATCATCATAGTGGAAGCCAGTTAAGAGTATATTCAGTCCCATGTTTATCCGTCCATAATTTTTTTGCTTTTGGAGGAATACCAAGTCAAAATTCTTCTACTTTCACCCCAAAAATACGAGCTGCTTTAAAATGTCCATATTCGTGAATTAAAATAATTATAGAAAATACTATAATTGAGGTAATTATTCACACTATTATCATCATAATTTCTTTTTTATCTTTTAAACGAGAATGATTATATGTAAAAAAAATGTTTAGTAAAATATTATTTTTGCAATTTTTAGTATTTTATAGTATAATAAAGAAAATAATTTATTAAATATAGTTATATGACACAAAATCTTGAAAATATATGAGAAAGTCAAGAAACAAGTAATAAAATTGGGCAAAATCATGATGAATTAAAAGCATTATATAAGAGAAAAATTGATGAGTATATGGATTGAGAAAAAAATAAAAATCCTAATATTTTTGAGAAAAAAATAAATGCTTGATGAGAATTGGAAAAATTCAAGAAATTTTTAAGTGCAACTGGAGACCAAGTATTATTTCCAGAGAAATTTTTAACATCTGATTTTGCCAAAAATACTCTCAAAACTGCTATTATATCGTATGTAATGTCAAGAAAAAATTTATTTTCTTCAGTGGAAAAAAGTTTTCAAAATCAATTTGATTTTTCTTTTGATAATTCATTATTTCCCAAAGTACAAGAAGAATATAAAAAACTTCCAAATCAAACATTGAAAGAATTATGAATGTATGCTTCATTTAGAGAAAAATATATTATTTCTCTTTTTAAAGTTACTCCAGATGTGTTAGAAAAAATTCTTACTTCTCATGAAAACGATGAAAAATTATTAAAGGCAATTTTTGGAAATATTCCAAATGAAATCAGACAAAACCAAGAAGCTTTATTTTCTTTAAAAAAACTTGAACAAGCCCATAACATTCATCTTGATGATCTAAAAAATATTTTAAATATTCTTGAAAATAATATTGATGCAAAAAAAACGCTTATCAGTTATTTTTTCCCAAATATTTCATTACAAGATGCTATTGATTTGGGAGTTATTTCAAAAACAGAAGCTGAAATACAAATTTTAAAAGTGTTTAAAAATATTTTTAAATCTCAAGATCAATTTTTTTCAACAGAAGATGTAAAAGCAAGTATACCTTTTATTGATACAAGGAGTATTTTTATTTCTACACAATCTTTGAATGATACTCAATGGAATGGTATTTTTGATGATAAAAAAAATACTCAATTTCTTACAAAAATAACAAAAGAAATAAATGCACTTAATGCAAATTTAAAAGAAGATTTAGATTTTGCATCTTTTGAAGATTTTCAAAAACAAGTACAAATTTCATCCCATATTTCTTCAGAGATAAAATCTCAAATGTTGAAACTTCAAAAAGGTTCATATATGGTTTTATCACAAAATACAGAAAAATGAAAATCACAAAATCATTATTTTTATTTAAATAATACTACAAACAATTTAGGCTTTGTAAATATTACTAGAGAATGATGAAATGTAACTAAAAATAATACATGAATTCCTGATGTTCAAACATTTGAGGATTTTTTTCAACGCATAGTAGATGTTTCAAATAATAGTACAAATATTGGCCTTAAGGTATACAATTCTTGAGAATTTAAAGACCATATTGATGCAACAAATATTCAAGAAATTGCTGAGTCTGAAGATGTAGAAAGTATTAAAGAATTAATATCATTAATGGATGAGGTAGACCCAGAATTTAAAAAATTTACAGGGGTCGATCAAAATCAGTGATTTTCTTTTAGATGTAAACCTTTGAGTGTTGCTCAAGATACTCCTGGAGTAAAAAAACTCGTAGATGAAGAAGTATTTAAGGTAGCAAAAATTGATGAAAATGGGGTACATATAGAGTGACAAGAACCTTTATCTCTTTGAGAGTTTGCAAAAGCTTTTTCCCAAAGAAAACCTAAAAGATTTCCGACTATGGATTGAGTAGATACATTTTTTACATATTGGAAACAACATGAAAATTATTCAGAAGCTTTAAAATGATTGAAGTTAAAAAATAATAAAATCATTCAAGAAGAAGATGATTCTAAAAAGACTCCATCTTGAGTAGAATATTTTCTCTGAGATAATAAACAAGCTATTCAAATATTGAAACTTGATGATGGAACTATTGATTTTATAGAAGGTGAATTTAATGAATCAAAAGATAATAAAAAAACAAGCACTTTTAAGTGAAAAATAAAAGGAAAGTGAATTTCTTACAATGATTTTTATCTTTATATTACAGAAAAAAAATTTAAGCCATATACAAAAAATCTTGAAGTAAAACCTTCAGATGATAATGCAAAAAATACATTTAAATCTAAAAAATGATTTTTAAGTTCATGGATGTGATTTTTAAGTCTTACAGAAATTATTGCATGATGAAAAATGTATATTTCTGCTATTGAGGAACATTTAAAAACTTGAAATAAATTAAAATCTGCAAAATTTGCACTTGCTATGTGAAAATTTTTACCAGATGAAATTAAATCAGAATTGGAAAATGTAGTAGAATGAGAAGAAAAGAAAATTATGGAGGACACTATGTCAAAGCTTAAGGGGAAAAATACCGCAGATATGATTAAAGCCATTGAAAAGATATTATTTGCTTCTAATCCATATGACCCACAACTAGAAGCTGCCCTTATGACAACTATTTCAAAATTTCATTTTTTATATCCAAAAGGTCTTTCTAAATATAAATGACAATTTTTATGGTATCAAGCATTGTGATGAAAAATATGAGATGAAACGTATAATAAATATAAAGCACAATGTGAAGCCGATTCAAAAGTCCCAGGTTCAAATCCAGTACCATTTACAGAAGAATTTCTTATAGAGGAATTATTAAAAAAACAAGTTGGTGTGAAAAAAAGAAGAAATAAATTTGATAAAGATTATGGAAAATATAGAGGACAATGATTGTGAGAAGAACTTGAGGATTGAGGAAATAAAACAAGTGATTTTGCAACATTGGATGGAAGATTGTGATATTGTATAGGGGAGTTTGAAAATCTTACTTATGCAAATGGTATTTGATGAATGGAAAATGTTTGGGCAAAATGACCAGATCCTTGATTTTTAATGAATACACTTCCTTTTGTGATACTTGTTTCATGAATGAGTATGGACTTGACTCAACCTCTTGTTAATAAGGTGAAGTCATATGCGTATACAACTGCTTTTTCATCATTAGCTCTTATTTCAAATGAAGAAAAATTAAAAAAATATAATCAGTATGTTACTAAAGTAATAGACTTGATGTGAAATACAAAGATGAAAAGTGCATTTCAATCTCTTGGAGCTTATGGAAATCAATCTGAAAAAATAAAAGCAACATATAAATTTTGGACTCAATATTGAGCTGAATTATATCCAAAAATTAATATGAATGATGGTTTTGTAATCAGTGAAAAAGATAAAGAATGAAATGAAATATTGAAATGGTATTATGATACTATTAAATCAAATGTACATGATACAGATAATTTTAAAAATGGTATGAAAAAAGATGATATTGAGGGGTGATTTATAGATATTGATAATAATCCTATTGCTGCGACTGGAGCTGGATTTGATAAAATTGGTTTTGTGGATGGGTGAAAATATAACTCAAAAGTATCATACAAATATTTAAAAATGCATCTTGATTATTTTAATAAAGTTATTTCAGATGATACAATTCCTCTTGAAAAAAGAAAAGAACTTTTTTTTGATATATATAAAAAAATAGAAAGGCATATTTTTTCAGAAATCAGTTGATTTATAAGTAGATGATGACTGCAGTGATATAAGTCTTATACATGTTTTATTGATGCTAGAAAAGGATGAATTGAAGTTTTTCCTGAAAAATTTACAGATGAAAATGAAACTTTTCTTGATTCTGCATATGAACAAAAGTTAGAACAAAAATGGCAAGAGTTTTTACATTGAAATACAAAAGAACCACAAAGTTTAGAGTGAAATATTTGAAATATAAAGTCATCAATTGAAGAAATTCTCAATTTTGATAGAAATGCAAGTAATGAGGAAAATTACAAAGCTGTGGCATAATAAAAAAAAATTACACTAAAAGTGTAATTTTTTTATTTTTTCCAATTAGTAAGAGTTGTATCAAGAGAAACTTCATAATTTCAAGATTTTCTTGCGCTATCACTCCATTTAATTATACTTTCTACCTTAATTTTTTGAGGAGGAGTTTCATTATCAAGGAAGCTTACTTTTATTTCTCTAGTAAAAATAGGGAGAAAATTTGTTCCACCAGATTGAGTATAAAATCCTAAATCATCCAGATTTATTCTGAAATTATTCCTATATTCTTCTTGGGAATAATTTCACGTATTTGCTCAAGAAAGATACCATCTATCATTTTCACTATTTTTGTAAATGATATAACTTCAAGAATTTATATGTGTAAAAGGGAAAGATACTGTTCAGTTTGCTGTAATACAATTTGCATTATAATTGAGAGTCATCCAACAATTTTGTCTATTTGCTGAAAATAAAAGCCAGTTGGTATCTCTTATGTTACTCATAGCTTCAATTCATTCTCTTGCCATAGAAATTGCTTGAACCCTATTAGACGTACTTTCAGCAACATTTTGAGAATTAATGAAAATATTATACATTCCAACTACTCACGTAACTATTATTACCATAACTATAATTGATTCTATTATGGTAGTCCCATTTTGAGAAAATTTCATTGTGTTTGAAAATTATATGTATAAAAACTTTTCCTATATTTTATAATAATTTTATTTTTTTTCAAATAATTTTTTTTATTGAAAAAAATATCTTTTTGTTTACTATATGTTCGAAAATAATTTACTATAAAATATGAAACAATACAATAATTTTTATTTTGAAGCTTTTTCTTTTGATATTAGCACTGGAGAAGCAAGATTTTTCTACTCTTTTGATGAAGAAATTTTTTTTGAAGAAAAAATTTCGTTTTATTCAAATCATTTTTTATTGAGACAAAACATTGATTTACAGATTGTAGAAAATATATTATTTCATATACATATTGCTTTATGAATTAGTTATTATAAAACATTTCTTTCTAAAAATTTAGTACTCAAAACTGGAAAATTAAATGAAGCTCAAATTTCTTTTTGGAAAACTTTTTATCTTCATGGATTAGGAGAATTTTTGTATACCAATAAATTAGACCCAACGGAACTTTTTCAATTTTCTTATTTGAATCAAAAAGAGTATAAAAAACAAGATTTTGAGGTAAGCGAAAAATATTTAGTACCGGTTTGATGAGGGAAAGATTCTATAGTTTCTATAGAACTTTTAAAAGATATGGGACAAAAAATTGATTTGGTAACATTTGGAGTAAATGATAATATTTTATATGAAAATACTGCTCAAAACGCTGGATTAAAAAGACTTTTTATCAAAAGAGAACTTTCTAAAAATATTCAGGAAATAAATGCTTTATGAGCATATAATTGACATGTTCCAATTACTGGAATGATTGCTTTTGTGCTTGAACTTACTTGTTATTTGTATGATTATAAATATATAGTTTTATCTAATGAAAAATCTGCAAATTTCTGAAATACGTCATATTATTGATTTGAAATTAATCACCAATGGAGTAAAAGTTTAGATTTTGAGAAAGATTTTTGAAAATATATATCGGATAATATTTCTTCTCATACAAAGTATTTTTCACTTTTAAGACCATACTATGAGATTAAAATAGCTGATTTTTTTTCTCAATTTTGAAAAAAATATTTTCAAAATTTTTCAAGTTGTAATACAAATTTTAAAATCTTTAAAGAAAATATTAAAAATACGTATTGGTGTAATTCTTGCCCAAAATGTGCTTTTGTGTATAGTATTTTAAGACCATTTTTAACATCTCAAGAAATTATCAGTATTTTTTGAAAAGAATTGTATGAAGATACATCTTTAGAACAGTTATTTCGTGAACTTATTTGAATTTCAGGAATAAAACCTTTTGAATGTGTAGGAACGAATGAAGAGGTAATATTGGCTATGTATATGTCTTTAGAAAAATTTCCTAAAAAACTTCCATTTATTCTTGAAATTTTTCAAAAAGAAGTACAATCAAAAATGTCAATTGATGATTTTGAAAAAATAAGAAAAAAAGTTCTCATTTCTGATTTTAACCATCATTTTATACCAGAATATTTAGTTTGAAAATTAAAAAAGTATGAATAAACAAAATGTATTTTTATTAAAAATGATTCATTTATTTCAAAAATATCCAAGAGAATATTATGTATTTGGATTTTTTTGATTTTTTATGCTTCTTATTATTCTTGAAATGTTTTCATTTACGGTAGTGAACCATTGATATTATAAAGATTTAGCAGTAAAGCAACAAACATCAACTACAAAAACTCCTGTTTCAAGAGGAAGTATTTTTTCTGATAATGAAAAATGAAAAGTATTAGCTTCTTCTGTTGATTTAAATGATTTAGCTATTGATCCTTCTCTTGAATGAAATAAAACGAAATTAGCAAATTTTCTTAGCGATATTGTATATAATGAAATTTGTTATCTAAAATCAGCAAATGAATGTAGAAAAGCACTCAATAAATTTCTTTGAGTTCTTGAAACAACTGATTTTAGAATGAATGAAGTGTATTTAAAAGACAAAATCTTATCAAGAGTAAATGAGAGAATTTCTAGGACAAAAGTTACTAGTGTTTTATTAAAAGATAATTTAAGTGTAGAGCAAGCATTTGAACTAGAAAAATTAAATATTTCAGGAATATATTTAAATGGAACAAATTTATTTGTAAATCCAGAGGAAATAGTTGATGATGTGTTTGTTGCTAATAGAATTTCTTTGGTAACTTGAGATGATGAAGCAACAGTAAAACATTTAATTAGAAAAAGAACTTTAAGATATTTACCTATTCAAACAAAACTTTCTATATCTACTTCTGAATATGTGAAAACAAAATTAGAAGAAGAAAGACAAGCTTTTGCAAGGTGATTTTTGAAAAGAGAAGACATGATGTCACAATTTATTATTCTTTCTTCAAATCAACATAGATACTATCCAGAAAATGATATGGCATCAACTATTTTAGGTTTTGTTGATAATTCTTGAGAATGAAGATATGGAATAGAATGATACTATAATCATATATTAAAATGAAAAGTTTCTGAAACATATGCAAAAAAAGATATTATGGGAAGACTTATTGAGCCTTTGAGTTTAGAAGACCAAACCTGACTCGCATGAGCAAATATTACACTTACTATTGATAGAAATATTCAAAAAGCAGTAGAGGAAATTATAGATGTAGATATATTTGACTACCAAGCAAACAATATAAGTGTAGTAGTTATGGATCCAAAAACTGGAAATATTCTTGCAATGGCAAGTCATCCAAGATTTAATCCAAATTCTCTTGGAGATGCATTTGAACTAATAAAAGTTACTCCAGAGAAATATCCAAACCCAAGAATTAATTTACTTTGAGCAAGAGTTTTAGCTGTTGATAATCTTGCTGGAAGCGAATATATTTATGATGGGAAAAAGTTATTTTTAAGAGAAATTTCAAGAGAAGAATACACAGACCCGAGCTTAGAAAAATATGTATTTGCAAATAGGCAATGAGGAGCAGTTTATAAAAATGATATTATTCAGGATTTGTATGAAGTATGAAGTATTTTTAAACCTATTGTATTTGCAGCAGGAATTGATTCTTGAGAAATAAATAGGTATGATATGTATAAGGATGAAGGATTTGTAAAAATTGATAACTTTAAAATTAGTAATGTAGCTTCGCAATGTTTGGGATATAATACATTCCAAAATGCAATGAACTTTTCTTGTAATGTATGAATGATTAGAATCGCACAAAAAATAGGGGCTTCTATATTTCATAAATATATTGATAGTTTTTGAATTGGGAAAAAAACAGGAGTAACTTTGGAATGAGAAGTATTTGGGAAGTTAGATCCGTATGAAAGATGGTCAAGAGCACAACTTTTTACTACTTCGTTTTGACTCTGAATAAATGCAACTATGATACAAATGGCAGCAGCCTATAGTGTGCTTGCTAATGGAGGGATTTATTATAAACCACAAATTGTAAAAACTATTGAATTTCCAGATGGGAAAAAAATAATAAACAAACCAGAAGCAACTCATAGAGTATTGAAAGAAGAAACTTCAAGAATTATGACAGAAGTTTTAGTAGAATGAGTAAAAGCTTGAGTATCAAAACAATGAGGGGTAAAATGATATTCTATTGCTTGAAAAACAGGAACTGCTGAAATTGCATATAAATGAGGATATGAAACAGGACCTGCCTCTACGATGTGATTTTTTGCTTGATATGCTCCTGCGGAAGACCCAAAATTTGTTATGATTGTAAAAATTGAAAGACCAAGATCAAGTATATTTGGTTGAGAGACAGTAGCAAGAACTTTTTCAAGAATTTCAGCATATTTATTTAATTATTATTGAATTCCTCCTAAAGAGGCAAAATAAAAATAATTACTTCATAGGAAGTAATTATTTTTTTGAGTACAAAAATAAAAAACTCACGAGTGAGTTTTTAATATTTTAAATGGTGCCGAGAGCGAGGATTGAACTTGCGACACACGGATTTTCAGTCCGCTGCTCTACCACTGAGCTATCCCGGCATGTGTTTTGCTTTGAAAGCTTTGTTATTATATAGAAAAAAAATATTATGCAAATTTTTTTGTAAAAAATTATTATTTCCATATAATACTTTGCGTATTTTATGATTAACTATAAAAAATGAAAATACAAGTATGTACTTGAAAATCATGTAAATCAAGATTTAGTGAATATATTTTAAAAAGAGTAGCTTCAGATATAGAAAAATTTAACTTAGAAAATGTTTCTGTTGAAACATGTCCGTGCTTATGAGATTGTAAAATTTGACCAAATGCTATTATTGATGGGAAAAAAGAAAATTATTGTGACCCAATTAAAGTTTCTAGAATGATGATTGAAAAAGTAAAACAAAGAAAAAATTCAAAACAAAATTAATTTCATAACTTATTTTTATGCTTCATATTTATAATACACTTACATTAGAAAAAGAAAAATTTAAGCCTTTAAGACAAGAAGAAGTAAAGGTGTATTTTTGTTGACCAACACCATATAATTTTGCTCATATAGGAAATTTAAAAACCTATATTTTTGAGGATTATATTATAAAATCTTTAAAATTTTTAGGCTATAAAGTAAAAACAACTATGAATATCACTGATATAGATGATAAAACTATTAGAGATAGTCAAAAATTTGGAGAAAAATTACTTCCATATACACAAAAATATACGAATTATTTTTTGGAAGACTTACAAAAATTAAATGTAAATCTTGCTGATAATGTTGCACCAATTTCATGATTGATTGATGAAATGGTGGAAATGGTGAATTGACTGATAAAAAAATGATATGCGTACTTATGAGAAGATGGGAGTATATATTATGAAATAAAAAAATTTAAAAGATATGGAAATCTTGCCCATCTTGATTTTTCTGGAATGAAGCAGTCAGTAAGAATTAATAATGATGAGTATGATAAAGAAAGTGCTGCTGATTTTGCACTTTGGAAAGCCTGGAAAGAAGATGATGGCGAAAATTATTGGGAAAAAGAATTTGTTTTTGGTGATGAAAAAAAGATTTTGAAATGAAGACCAGGATGGCATATTGAATGTTCGGCGTGTAATTTAAAATACTTTTGAGCACAAATAGATATTCATATGGGATGAGTTGATAATATTTTTCCACACCATCAAAATGAAATTGCTCAAACTGAAGCTTATACAGGGAAAAAATTTGCAAATTATTGGATTCATGGAGGACATATTACTGTAAATGGAAAAAAAATGGCAAAATCAGCTAATAATTTTTATACTCTCAGAGATTTAGAAGAAAAATTTATTTGAGTAGAAAAAAAAGATTTATATAGAGCGATTCGTCTTTCTTTTATGAATGCAAAATATAGAGAAAGTGTTGATTTTTCATTCGAAAAATTAGAACAAAATTTTACTAATATTAAAAAAATTGATGAGTCAATTAAAAAATTATCAAGAATTATTGCTATTGGAAATCTTACAGAAGGAAAGTTTAGAAGAGATTTAAGAGAAGAATTACAGGATTTTATTTGAGAGTATATTGAAAAATTAGAAGATGATTTTAATATGCCAGAAGCATTATCGATATTTTTCTTATTTATTACTTTTGCTAATACTCACATTGATAGCGGGAAATTATCTGCTTGAGAAGCAAATGCTATACTAGATATGTATAAAACATTTAATCAAGTACTATCTATTATGATTTTTGATTTTATAGAAGATGAAATTCCAAGTGAGATTTTAGAAAAATTTGAACAAAGAAATACCGCAAAACAAGAGAAAAATTTTCAAAAAGCAGATGATTTAAGAAATGAACTTTTAATACTTTGATATAAAATAATTGATGATAGAAGTGGAAGTAGGATAGAGAAAATAAAATAAGCTTGCTTTATTTTCTCATAAAATATTTTTTAATATATTTATTATGAAAGAATTTTGAGATTATACTTGAACTCTCAGATCTCTTGATAATTGAGAAACATATACTTGGAGTGTAAAAGCATTTGCAGAATGGAAGCAAAGACTTTTTTGAGAATATCAAAAGCAATATGGAAGAAAATTTAAAGAAGATTTTCCTACAAAAGCATCAAGAGAAGCAGTTTATAAGAGATTATTATGATTTAGTAGTGTAGATGTATTTTCAACAGGAAGAAATATATACGATGTTGCTATTACACAAGAGGTATATGATAATGCTCAAAAGGTAGCTCATATTATTGGGCTTAGATAATTCCATGATTCTCTAAAGTTTCAATTTGAGACTTTGAGAGAATTTTTTTGAGTTCAGCATCATTTTTTATATCACTGATACTTCCGTAATATTTTAGGAGTTTACTTCTGGTTTTTGGACCGATTCCAGGAAGTTCTTCTAAAATATTTTTTTTACTCGCTTTTATTCTGCTATCACGATTAAAAGTTATGGCAAAACGATGCGCTTCATCTCTGATTTTTTGGATCATTCTGAGTATATTTGAATCTTTTGATATGAGTATACTTTCAGATTTTCACGGTAAAAAAAGTTCTTCTTCTTTTTTTGCGAGTGATACGAGTTGTATTTGCTCAAAAAGATGGAGAAAATCTTTATTTTTCTGCTTTTTCTTTTCTGCTTCTAATATTTCTTTCACACTCGAAAGTTGTCATTTTCCTCCATCAATAATGATGAGATCAGGAATATATCCATTTTTTTTGATTTCTAAAAGTCTACGTGACATGATTTCTCTCATAGAATCAAAATCATTTATTTCTCAGGTGTGAAGGGTTTTTATTTTAAATTTTTTATACTTTGAATTTGCAGTTTTTCCATTTTCGATGACGCTTCTTGATGCCACGGTATGATTTCCAGAAATATGAGAAATATCGTTACATTCAAAAAGAATATCTTTGTTGATTTCTTTATATCCAAGTAGAGAAAGTAAATCTTTCATATCTTTTTTGCTAAATCCTTTTACACTCAGTCATTCTAAATGTTTTTTATACGCAAATTCAAAAGCATTTTTATATGCGAGTGAGAGAATTTCTGTCTTTTCTCATATTTTTGGAATTTCTATTTTAAGTTTGAGTTCATTTAAAAATTCTTTTTCTAATGCTATTTCATGAGGAAGGATAAGGGTGAGTTTTTCATTATTTTCTAAATAATTATTTTCAATAAAATACTTGATACTATCATCAATATCATCAAGTTTATTTTCGATTTCAAAATTATAAATTCACACGATTTTTTCGTTTCGCACTTCGATTTTAGAAATATAAAATTTTTCATACTTTTCTAAAAAATTGATAATATCAGCTCTTTCTCAAATAATATCTCTTACGATTTGATTTTGTTTTAAGCTTTCTATAGATGATACATCTTCTTTGAGTTCAGATGCTTTTTCAAATTCGAGTTTTTGAGCATACTGCATCATTTTTTCTTTTAAATGCAAGATAACTTCTTCTAAATTTCCATCAAGAAAATTTTTTATATTTGAAATAGAGGCGTCATATTGAGTCATATTTTCTTTTTGAAGCAGACATGGAGCACTACATCTTCCGATATAATAATCAATACACGGTATTTTTGACCCATTACTTGCTTTTATTTTTGGGATACCATTTTTTTCTTCAAAAATGATATTACAACTTCTGTGTCAAAATATTTTTTTGGTAGTTTTTATAATATTATTTACGTAACTAGTAGAAATATATGGTCCAAAATATATTCCAGATTTGGTTTTTATACGGGTTTTTATGACTTTTGGAAATAACTCATCGGTAATTTTTATGTAGGTATGATTTTTATCATCTTTCATTAATATGTTGTATTTTGGTTTGTATTTTTTAATCAAACTTGTTTCTAAAATGAGACATTCTTTCGCATTATTGGTGACGATAGTTTCTATCTGGATGATTTCTCATACCATCTTTTTTTTAGCAAAATTGAGTTTTGAAAGACCATTAAAATACGAATTGACTCTCGAGTGAAGATTGACTGATTTTCAGATATAAATTATTTTTCAAGAAATATCAAAAAATTGATATACTCATGGAAGTTTTGGAATTACTTTAAGAGCAGGTCTGAGTTCTTGCATAAATATAGGTTAAATTATAACACTAAAATTATTTTTTTGAACTATTTAAATCAATAGTACCATCTAATTTCTTTATTTTCTCAATGAATTGTTTTTTTTCTTCACTATCATCTTTTTTATATCAACTTTTCCCCAGATATTCTTCAACTACTCACGAAAGTGCTTTTAGAACTGTTTCAAAATTTTGTTCTGGAGAGGCCTTTTCTTCATCTTGTTTTTGTTGTTTTATAGTTTTTTGTATTTGGTCTATTTTTTCTAATACATGAAAAGCATGACTTGCATCTCTGAGTAAAAAATTATTTTCTCCTCATACTTTATGAATTACAATATCTCCCTTTCATAAAATAGTATCAATAAAACCAGTTTGTATCAGTTCAAGTCACTCAATACTACTATATTTTACAGAAGTAGAGTTACTTGAAAATAATGCCCAATCAAGTTCAGTCACTCCATCTTTGGTAATAATCCAAACATCATTGTACCAATCTAAAATATCATAAATATTTTTTAAAAAAATTAAGATAATAAAAATTTCTAGTACAAAAAAAGGGATGAAAGATTGAATAGCAAGAGAATTATAGTATATAAATGTAGGTAAAATAACTCAAAAAAAATAATTGAGAATGATTTTATCAATTATAATGATAATATGTTTATGAGCTATGTCTATAATATCTGTTCCTTCTGGGACATATTTTTTAAAAAAACTTTGGTCAAATTTATTCATTTTATTTTCTATTATGATTTTGAATAATTCTATTTAATAAAGTAACTTTTATAAAATCTCAATTTTTATACTCTCCCATAATCTTATTGATGCTATTTTTAGTTATTTCTAATACTTCTATATTAGTTTCTGCTTTTATAGTTGCAGTCCTTGGTTCATTGAAAACAAGTCATATTTCTCAAAAAATATCTCATTCAAAAATAGTATTTACTATTTTTCATCATTTTATAACACTTACTACACCACTTATAAGAATAAAACTATTTTCTGTTTTATCACCTTCTTGAAAAACAAAATCATTTGCTTTAAATAATTTTATTTGTGAAGTTTCAAGGATTTTTTTCAGAAATGCTTCTTCTAGTCATTCAAAAATATAGAGTTTTTTGAGTTTTTCAATCATAACTATAGGGTAAAAAAATATTTTTCTTTATTATAACTATTTTTTTCATTTATCAATTACTTTTATTTGTTTTTATTTTTAAAGTGTGTTAATATATTTGTACAAAACAATATATATTTTTGTTTTCATATCTTTATTTTTTATCTTTCAATTTATGTATCCACTCAAAATAAAAGAAAAATATAATCCAGAAAATTTAGAAGCAACATCTCATAGATTTTCAGTAGTATATTTATGAACATATATATCATGAGACTTTAAAGAATGAGTTTGAAGTCATCCAGCTGTTGATATTATTCCAGAAACAAAAAATCAAGATGTTTTTGCTCCTCTTGATGGGACAGTTTATAAATCTTGAGAAGATGGAGCCTATGGGAAATATATTATTATTGAGCATACAAATGTACCAAACCCAGATGATATGAAAAAAACAACTACTTTATATAGTTGATTTCAACATTTGAGTGAAGTAAAAGTAAAAGATTGACAAAATCTAAAAGAAGGAGATGTTATAGGGAAAACCTGAAATACTGGAAATAGTTTTTGAGAACATCTTCATTTTCAAATAGATAGACAAGAAGCACCTTTTCATTCATATTGGCCATTTACATGAGCAGAAGCTCGTGATGCATGAACAACATTTTCAGGTTGAGTAAGTATGTGACTTGGAAAAGATAAAGCTCGTATGTATACGGTAAATCCTTTAGTATATCTTGATAAAGTAGAAGAGTACAGAAAAAATGGAAATAATTCTACTCAAAATGATAGTAAGGTAAATACTCAACCAGTAATAGAAGAAAAAATTACTCTTATTTCTCAAGAAGTACCACTCGTAAAATCATCAGAAATAATACAGGAAACTCTTTTGAACTCTCAAAATACAGAAAATATTACACCAGTGAATTATACATCTCATACAAATGAAAAAAAGATTGATATCGTTCATTTTGATGATAATATTATACTAAAAGACCCAGCTATTGATGCTTTAAATGCACAATTGAATGGAGAGAGTCAAAAAAAAAATTTAAAGATATAAAACAAACAGATCCTTTGTATAGATATATTATAGAGTTATCAGAAAAATGATTTATATCTTGATTTTGAGATGATACATTTCGTCCCTATACTTCTATTACAAGATCGGAATTTTTGAAACTAATATTCTTAGTTTCAAATACTACATTATCAAATGATACAAAAGATTATTTTTTTGATATAAAGGTAGGATGGCAAAAAAAATATATTAATACTTGAGTACACTTATGAATAGTTTCTACACAAAATAAAAATTTTTATCCAAATGGAAGTATTACAAGAGTTGAGGCAATAAAGATGATAGTATTACTTTTTGTATGAGAAATTCCAAATAATTATAGTAAAAATATTTGAGATATTTCTTGATGAGAATGGTATGTTAAATATGTAGAATATGCACTGAATAATAATTTTTTTACTCTGAAAGAAAATAAATTTTTCCCCAATCAAAATATTACGAGATATGAAGTAGTAAATATTTTAAAAAAAATACAAAATAAATAAACAAAGAAAAAACCAGAGCTATGATGGGCTCTGGTTTTTATTTTCTGATCGGTAAACCAGAAAATTTTAGTTAAAGCAAATGATGACGGTAATCAATCATACTCTAACATAAAATTGGTCGCGGTGGAGGGATTTGAACCCCCGAACATCCCTTTTTTGGGGATTGCTCTACCAGGCTGAGCTACACCACGGAAATCAGAAGGAATTATATATTTTTTTTGATTTTGTCAAATTTTGCTTGGAAAAATACAAAAAATTATTACAATACAAGTAATATTTTTAAATCTGAACACATGGCAAAATTTTATGATACTCTTTTGTGAGAATATATCAGTGATCCTGGGAAAAAATGACTTTCTCTTGATGATTTAGCAGAAAAGTATTTTGATTATAAAATGATTTCTTATGATGAAGTGACGGGAAAATCTCAGATAAATTTTAAAGAAGTTTCTTTAGAAGAAGCATCTATTTATTCTTGAGAAGATGTTTATATTACAGCAAAGATTTATGCAGAACAACAAAAAAAATGAATTATCTCTGATAAAACTTTAAATGATATTGAAATACCTCTTTTAGAGGTTTTAAAAAATATGGAAGTAACAGGAGTGAGAATTTCAAAAGAAAAACTCCAAGAAATAGGGAAGTATTTAGCAGAGGAAATTATAAAAGAGGAAAAAATTATTTTGGAAATTGCATGAGAAAATTTTAATATTAAATCACCCAAACAAGTTTGAGATATTCTTTTTTCTAAAATGGGACTCCCTCAATGAAAAAAAACAAAAACAGGATATAGTGTTGATAGCGAAGTATTAGAAAGTCTTGCTTTTCATTATCCTATTGCAAGGCATATCGTGAATTATAGACAATATACCAAGCTCCAATCTACCTATGTAGAAGGACTTTCAAAGCTTATATACGAACCAACGAGCACTATTCATACTTCATATAATCAAACTATTGCATCAACAGGAAGACTTTCTTCTACCAATCCAAACCTCCAAAATATTCCGGCATCAAATGGACTTTGAGGAAGTATTAGAGAAGCATTTTTACCATTTGGAGAAAATGATGTACTGGTTTCATTTGATTATTCTCAAATAGAAGTGAGACTTTTAGCTATTATGAGTGAGGATGAGAATTTACTTGGAAGTTTTCAAAATGGAGTTGATATACACGCCAATACCGGATACTTTTTATTTGGAAAAGACGATATCTCGAGTGATGAAAGAAGAATTGCAAAAGCCGTGAATTTTTGAGTAATTTATGGAATTAGTCCATTTGGGCTATCAAAAATGATAGGAATACCTCAAAATGAGGCAAGGGAATATATAAATAAATTTTATGAACAATACCCAAAAGTCGGAGATTTTTTCAAAAAAACTATAGAATTTTGTGAAAAACATGGATATGTAGAAACGATATTTGGAAGAAAAAGATTTATTACTAGTATAAATGATAGTAATTCTATCATAAAAAAAGCTTGAGAAAGAGAGGCTATTAATATGCCTATACAATGAACTTCAGCAGATATTATTAAATTAGCAATGATTCAAATTGATACATTTTTAAGAGAAAAAAATATGCAATCAAAGATGATTATGCAAGTTCATGATGAACTCGTTTTTAATGTCGTTTCAGAAGAGTTTGAAATCATAAAAAAAGAAATTCCTGCTATTATGGAACATATTATTTCTGCTCCTATATCTCTTAAAGTAGATATGTGAGTGGGGAAAAATTGGAGAGAATGTAAGTAATAATAATTAATCAAAAAAATATGAATGACGTAATAAATGACATAGAACATCATGAAATAGGAAAAAATATGTCTTATGAATGAAGTCAAGTAAAAGAAAAATCTATTTTTATTAGAAAAGAACCAACTATTAATGAAAAAATAGATTTTATTTATAGGACATTAAAAGCACAACAAAGAAATAATAGAATAAAATTATCTATAAAAATAACTATTTTTTTATGAATTTTGTATGTGATTTTTATTTATATTCCACAGATGACACAAACAAAAATAGATGAGCTAAAATCAAATATCTCATCTATTATATCAGAACAAATATCTTCTTTTGCTAAACCAATCATAGAAGATTTAACGCAAGATTTTATGGGAGATAGAAATTAAAAATTTAAAAATAAATATTTATTGACAAGATCAGTTACATTGTCTTGTTCAAGTATAACTTACATAACAAGCACTTCCATCTACTCCAGGAGTTGGGCAATATATTCCTGGGCTTCAACACGCTGCCCAAGTTGCAACTGCTAAATAACAACCGCATCACACTTGACACCCATGCGGATGGTTCCAAATATAAGTAGAATAGCTTGATGAACAGCTTTGTCCCATATTACTTACACAACAAGATCAAGAAATGTTAGTTGTATTTGCTTGTGTATTTGCTGGTCAATTAGTAGAAATAGTACAATTATATCCACTTCTTGTAACTACTATATTATTACAATTTGTTCATGCGGTAATATTTTGTAACTGAAATGCTCAACTCGCATTTGCAACTGTTGTAGTTCAACACCCATTGATGGTCGCATTTGCTCCATTTGTAATAGTTCCACTTATAATATATTTACTATAATTACATGCTGGTGCTGAATAGTTATTGTTGAAGATATAGTCTATTCCACAAGATCCCCCAGTATTACTAACAGATTTAGAAAGTACTCAAGCATTACAAGTATAGACAAAATCAGCAGACATAGTACCATTAGCAGGACTCGTACCAAAAGAAGTTGTTCCAGTTCTGGTAACACTGTTATTATGTAATAATGTTCCTGGAGTAGCTATAGTATAAGTTTTTGAGTTATAACTTTCCGTTGCAGGAATAGTACAAGAATTTCATACACAAGTATTACTCCCTAAATCATAGGTATATCAAGGATTACAAGTAAATCTACATTCACTGGTACTTGAATTAAAACCATGAGTAGAAATATTACTCGGCAACCACTCAGTACCATCCC
>DKNE01000035.1 GCA_002470645.1 Patescibacteria group bacterium UBA7396 | reverse complement strand
AAAAGAAATTATAGAAAGTTTTGGAAAAACAAGTCCCAAAGAAATAAAAGAAACGATACTGTGAGACACTATCCCAGTAACATACGCAAGCTGTGAAGGTATTTCTCATGGAGTAAAAAAAATGTTTTACAAAAGTAGTAGTGTTCCATATTGAAATACGTGCGAAGCATGAGTAGAATTTGAATGTAGAAATGGAGAATGGAAACATACTTCATCAAATAAAATAGACTATCCAAGTGAAGTAGAATGTGTAGAATGAACACCAAATAGATGTGAAATATCAACCACAAATGATGGTTATAGCCTGTGAGACCCCCTAGAACATGGAAGTGGTAGTACTCTTACAAAAGAAGATGTTAGTTTTGAAAATGGAGAAAAAATATTATCCCAAGAATTTCATTGTGATAATTGAGATTTGGTAAAAAGAGAAACCCCAGAAACGTGAGAAATAACAAAATGTGATATAGATTATTATGCAAATAATAATCTGTGTGAATGAGTATGAGTATGATACTATAGCCCTGATGAATCAATAGCAAAGATAGAGTGTGATAATAAAAAATGAAATTCAATCTATACTACCTCTTGAAGTTGAGCTAATGCGTGTGAATATAGTTGTGAAACCTGATATGAAGGAAGTAATTGTAGTCCAAAAGGAAAGACAATGACATCTGGAGTATACAATGGAAGAACATTTAGTTTTACGAGTTTCACCCTTCTTTATGGAACACCAGAAACAAAGACTTCCACCCCTTTAAGTATTACTGGATGAACATCGACATTAACAGCAACCTTTACTTTATGATCAAATGGAACGAATGTTACACTTTCTAATCAAAGTGAGAATATAGTTTGTAATGCTGGTTTTAGTCTTGTTGGAAGTGATTGTAAAAGAAATATTGTAGCATATGATGGTTGAAAAAGATGGTCAGATGATACATATGCTACGAGTTGTAATAAATATAAAAATCCAACTGGAAATTATACATATACTGGAGCTGTTGGAGATGGCGTATATTGGATTAAACCAGATGCAAATGCACCTTTTAAAGTATATTGTGATATGACTACTGATTGATGAGGATGGACTATTATAACAAATTCTTTTGCAAACAATTCTTGAAATACATCAAAACCTTTTGATGTAAATTGGGCAACTATAACAACTCTTTGAGTATGAGATATTACCAATATGTCAAATAATTTTCATATATCTATGAATAAATATCTTGCTCTTGCAAATACAAATAATCAAGTGGAATATCTTTGGTATGCAAAAAGTTGAAAACCAACAGATAATTGGCAAAAAACAATCCAATATTCAAATCATTATCTTGAAAATGATGGATTTTATACTTGGAAATGAACTTATATTTTATGAGGTGTAGTCAATTATAATTGAATGAAATTATCAACTAATAATCAAGATAATGATATTAGTATAGCTTGAAATTGTGCTCAGTGATTTGGATCATTTTGATGGTATACAGAGTGTCATAGTGCACACTTTTGGAGTATGACAGATGATAGAAGTACTATATGTTCTCCGTCAAATATATATAAAAGTGAAGCTAATAATAGTTGATGAACAGCTGTATGTAATTGATATAGTTACTATTGACCTGATGCTATTGTGCCATATAATACTTGGTATCAAGTAAAAATTATGATTCGTTAACAAATAAAAAATCGTGAAATTTCACGATTTTTTATTTAATTTTAAAAAGCACCATCCATCCATGTCATACATAATTTTTAAAAAATGTAACGAGCTCTTCTTGGGTTTGTAGAGAATTTTGATTGAGATAATTTACAATTGGGACTAAATATGAGTAATTCTTTTCATTAATAAGTCATGGTTCTTGCATAAGTTCTAAAATTCTATTATAACATGTAAGTTGTTTTACTCATCTATTTATAGTTTCTCAATTTAATGTATAACTCTCATAATTCACTCATGCAAAAGTTAGATATTTTTCAAAATCTTCTTGAGTTTTTTGAGACATATTATATTCATCTAATCAAATTTTTAAACAAATACTATCACTTTGAACTAATTCAATTTTATTTGATGTAAAGGTTTTTAATAAATTTTCATATCTTTTTGTGAGATTTCTTGCTGGATCTTTATCAATAGTTGCTGCATTGAGATCTACTAGAAAATAATCAACTCACATCTTTTTCATTCTTTCAAGAGCTATATCAAAATTATTTTCATCATAAAAATAATTTTGAAACCCTGTTACTAAACTATCTTCATATAGCCTGTTATAATTATTTACTATAAAATATCTTAAAAATGTTCCTATTCTATAAACTCAGGCCATATTTTTAAATTCAGGAGATGGATAGAGTATATTTTTATACAAAAGAGTTCTTAATTTTTTGGCATCTTTTTTGAGAGCAAAAATTTCTAAATTATTTTCTGTATTTGCTAAATTTGATATTTGAATCAGAACTTGGTTTAATGATTCAAGATTATCAATATTATTTTCACGAATAATTTCTTTTAATTGCTTATTTGATATATCAGAAAGTATCATTTTTTGTAATTCTGAATGTTTTTCTTTTTTTATATTTAATTCTACTAAAACATTATAATAACTCGGTTGAGCTTCAAATATAGCGATATAATTATTGTATTCTCATGCTTTAAATTGAGCATAACTAGCTTGTTTTAAATTAGAAAATCCATGAGGAAATGTCGATTGGAAAAAGTAAACACTTATAATCAAAAGTATTATGATGCTTCAAAATAACTTAAAAGTAGTATTTTTAATATCATCATTATTATCATAATTTGAAATATAATGTATTCATATTCCAATTATAATAAGTAAAATATAATACATTCAAATACCATACCAAACTATTCAAAATGCTGAAATAGCCCATAAAAATATATACCACATTCAAAATATTATATTCAACCTCATAAGTTGAGAAAATTTTTCTTTATTTAATGTATAAATCAGATAAAGTGATGGTATTAAAAAGAAAGCAAAAATGATACCATATCAAACAGGAAGTTCAAATTGGGCAAAAAAATCAGTAAGGTAATTATTAAAAAATGGAAAAAATAAAAAGAGTGGTATCAGTAAATAAATAAAAGTTCCTATCGCCAAAAATCCTGATTTATATGATAAAAATAAAATAATTGGTATAAGCGCTAAGTAAATAAATGTAATATCAGTATATTCCCCTTTTTGATTACTTTGCATGGTAAGATTATATGGGAGTTTTAAATAATTATTTATTCATTTTTCGTATCAAAAATATCTTCAAAAATCTTCATTATTTGATGTTCATGACTCTGTCATAGATGTCTGTGTGATTTGATTATTGATATTATCAAGTTCTTCTTGAGAATATATTTTTGTATAATCAATCTCAAATACATCTGATTTTCCATTTAAAATAGCTCACATACTTAATGTGTCTGATGATAGTAGATTTTTAGTAATCCATGGAGATACTCATAGGATAACTCAAAATAAAAATAACACCAATATAATAAAAAATTTTTTTATTGCTTCAAAAGAATACTTATTGAGTGAATAACTTATAAACAACACTCAAAATAACATTCAAAAAAGAAATACATTATTTACAAAAGAAATATCTGTTGGAACCACTACATTCATCATCGCCCATAATTTTGCCTTGGTAAAAATAGCAACATAAAATGATATATATGCTAAAAATCAAGCTACTCATAACTTTGCATAAAAAATAACTCAGATAAGTGAAGAGATTAAAAGAAGAGAAGTAAACTTTATTGAAAATGCAAATCAAGCTAAAATTCAAATAATAAACATATAAATCAGATATTGTTTTTTGCTAAAAATATCTTCTCATATATGAGTAAAAGAAGTAAAATATGAGCTAAATCAATGTTTTGTTTTTTTATTAAAAACTACTTCAATCGTATTTTTATCTCATTGAGTTTCAGAAATGATTTTAAAATTTTCTCCAGTAGTTTCCTTTTTATAACCAATATATTTCATAAAAATATAAAAAGTCATGTAGATAGTTATAGCTGATATGAAAAATAATCCTGGGTCAAGTTTCATATCTTTTGCTAGTTGAAAAATCACCATTGGCATTGATAAAAACAATGTTCCAAGAAGTAATGGTATATTAATAAATGTTTTTTTACTCGATTTTAATAATTCACTGGTTGATAGTACGATAACAATAAGTGATAGTATTCCTCAAAAAGTATTGAGAAAAAAACTTGCTGTACCAGCAGAAAACATATATCAAATTCATGTAAAAACTTGCCAAGCATACATTCATCACAAATCAAGAGTACTTCCAGCATTTGCCATAATATTTGGGAAATTCATATATACTCACAAATCATCCCATCATATTGGCATAGGTCTCACGATATTTATAAAATTTACGCTGAGTAAAAAACTTAATACAATAAAAAGAAATTCTGTTGAATAGAGGTAAAGATTAAATTTTCAAAAAGGTATTTTTGCTTCTGATAAAAAAGTTTCATCAGGAATTTTTATCTCATGATAGATAAAAGCTTTACATAATTGATAGTATTCTTTGTATGAAATTATTCACATACTTATAATAATAGTACAAAATACATAAATATTATACCATCAAAAAAATCAAAAAATACTCAAAAATATCATAAATACAAAAAAACCAACTCAAAGAGATGATAAAAATTGAAAAGTAGAGGTTTCAATTTGAAATCATTGTATTTTATTGAGTAAAAATTTTCAAAATGAAGAACTAATTGAAAAAATAATTATTGGGAGTAAACAATATCCTATAATCTTAAAAAACAATGTAAAACCAAATGAAGCTGATCATTCATTCAGAGTGAAAAATAAAAATGAAAGTAAAAAAAGTTGTAATAAAAAAAAGAAAAGGATTTGCACGGGAGTAAAAATAATTTCTTTTTTGGCCTGTAAAAATTGATATCCTTTATAACATGCGTAAAAAATAAGCATTGCAATAACATATGGAGTATATCAAACAAAACTTTCTACATGAAAATCATATATTTTATAATAAACAAAAATAACCAATATAGAAAAAACTACCAAGTACAAAAGTTTTAATAAGTATGAGAGCATATAAAAAGCTTTAAAAAGTAAACAAGTTCATTGTACTAGAAAAATTATTTTGTAAAGAAAAAAGTTGAAAAATTATGAGATAAAGATAAGATGTGCCGGTAATTAAAAATAAATCTTATAAATATATGATTGATCAACATGATTCTTTGGCTGAAAAATTTTTACGTAAATGATTTTGGCTGTATTTATTTTCTTTTATTATAGCTCCTATTGGGTATATAGTAAAAATTTTAGTATCTCATGATGTGAGTGTAGAAGAAATAGGAATCATTTATTGAGTGATGAGTTTAGTGATGCTTATTTTGTCATTTAATGATTTATGAATGGCTGAAAGTCTCAATAAATTTATTCCAGAATACGTGACTCAAAAAAGATATGATAAAGTAAAAACTATTTTAGTGTATGCTCTTTTAGCACAAGTTATTACTGGTGGGATCATTTTCAGTGTTTTATTCTTTTGATCTACTTTTTTAGGGACTCATTATTTTCATGATTCAAGAGCGATAGAAGTAGTACAAGTATTTTCATTTTTCTTTTTATGATTTACTTTTTTTCATGTTCTGAATGTATTTTTTCAAGCGATTCAAAATACTTTTTTGCAAAGATTTACCGAATTTTTAAGAATGATTGGGATTTTATGATTTACCGCATATGCTTTTTTTTGAGAAAAATGAGATATATTTCATTATAGTCTTGCTTGGGTTTTATGACTCTATATTGGTATTTTTGCGGCATTTTACTTTTTTATAAAGCATTATTATTTCAAATATTTACGTACTGAAAAAATAATTTTTTCTTTTGATTTTTTTAAGAAAATTTTCTCTTATGCTCTCTTAGTTTTTCTTTGATCTCAAGCGAGTACGATTCTCAGTCAAGTAGATATGCAGATGATTATTTATATATTGGGAGCAAAAGACGCTTGATTTTATAGTAATTATCTCAGTATTATTTCTATCCCATTTGTCCTTATAGGCCCTATTTTTGCATTTTTATTTCCGGTTTTTTCTGAAATGATTGCAAAAAATGAAAATGAAAAAATAAAATGAGTAAAAAGTATTTTCTTTAAAAACTTCTTTGTATTTTCATTTGTTTTTTCTATCTTGTTTTTTGTATTTTGACCAATCATTTCCATCATATTATTTGGGGAAAAATTTGAAATGTCTGGAGTCATTTTACAATATGCAATATTTTTTATTGCGTTTAATTTTCTTCTTCAAATAAATTTTAATATCCTAGCAGCCAATGGAAAAATCAAAGAAAGACTCAAAATTATACTAAAAGCACTCGTTTTTAATATCATAACGAATCTCATATTTATTTATACTTTCTGAGTTGCTTGAGCCGCTTTAGCTACTGGACTCTGATGGGTTTTAATCTGGTATTTATCAGAAAAGGAATTACAAGAATATCATACTTCTTTTGATCTAAAATATATTGGGAAAAATATTGCTTTTTTTGGAAGTATTTGAGTCGGATTATTTTTATTTATTCTTCCCTACTTTTGAAATATAGAAAATAGATGATATATGCTTGTGTCTTTAGTGTTCATTTCATTGCTCTATTTTTTGATTTATATCGTTTTTAATTTGAAAGATTTTAAATATTTATATAATGAAGTGAAAAAAGTAAGGGGGAAAAGGTAGAATATTATTTAAAATAGGAAAATGAAAATTAAAAATCTTATAGTTGGAGCTTGACCTTCTTGAATTATTTTAGCTCAAAGACTCGCTGAAAAAGGTGAAGAAGTATTAATAGTGGAAAAAAGAAATCATATTTGATGAAATTGTTATGATTATTATGATGAAAATGGAATTTTAATACACAAATATTGACCACATATATTTCATACTGATTTAGAAGATGTTTGGAAATATGTAAATAGATTTAGCGAGTTCTCAAATTTTCAACATAAAGTTTTATGACTTGTCGATGGAAATTTAGTTCCAGTTCCTTTTAATTTAAACTCAATATATCAAAGTTTTTCTCCAGAATTAGCCGAAAAGCTTGAAGAAACTCTACTTAAATATTATGAATACAATTCAAAAGTTTCTATTACTGAACTTAGAGAAAAAGCAAGTAAAGAAAATAATAAAGAATTAAGCTTTTTAGCTGATTATATTTTTGAAAAAATATTTAAAAACTACACTATTAAACAATGGGGAATTACAGCTGAAGAAATAAACACAGATGTTTTAAAAAGAGTTCCTGTTGTTATATCAAGAGATAATAGATATTTTCCACACAATAAATTTCAATGAATGCCAGAAAAATGATATACAAAAATGTTTGAAAAAATGCTTGATAATAAAAATATAAAAGTACTATTAAATACTGATTATAAAGATATCATTTCAGAAATAGAATATGAAAAACTCTATTTTACTTGACCAATTGATGAATATTTTGATTTCAAATATGGAAAACTAGAATACAGAAAAACTTTGTATAAACTAGAAGAATATAATAAACAATCATTTCAAGAAAATATAGTTATCAACTATCCGAATGATTATGATTATACTCGTATCACTGAGTTTAAAAAATTCTATCCAAATAGTCCAACTTTTGATATAGAAAAAACTGTTATTTGTAAAGAAATACCTTGAATTTGAGAAATAGAAGCTTATCCAGTGGAAACAAAAGAAAATTTAGAAATTTTAGAGAAATATAAAAAAGATGCTGAAAAACTTAAAAATGTATTTTTTTTATGAAGACTGGCAAATTATAAATACTTTGATATGGATAAAACCATTAAAAATGTTTTAGATTTTAAGATTTAGTAAATGGATAATTACGAAATAATTATAGCTCATTACAATGAAGATATTGAATGGTTAAGACCCTATGCAGAAAATGTAATAATTTATCATAAATGAAGTGAAGAAAAACCAAGATTTAAAGTTAAAAAATGGATAAAGTTAGATAATGTATGAAGAGAATGACATACATATTTATATCATATAATAAATAATTATAATAATTTAGCAGATATAAATATTTTTTTGCAGGGAAATATTAGTGATCACTCAAATTATTTAGCTTCATATAATAATCCTATTGAATATATAAATGAAACAAATCAATATGGTTTTTCAATATCAAAACTATCATTGATGAAAAAAAAATATCCTCAAATAAAATGGCAATGAAAATTTAATGATATGATTAAAGAAAAAAGTCTAGAATGATGATTTTTAGAATATGATAAATTTTATAAAAATATTTTATGAAAAAAACAACCATTAATAGATTTTGTTTTTTATTGTTGAAATTTCTGAGTTTCTAAAAATAAGATATTAAATAATAAGAAAGAATTTTATGAAAAAATTCTTTCTTATCTAAATAAATATTCAAATCCAATAGAATGACATTATCTTGAAAGAATTTGGTTTAGAATTTTTAATAAAAAATATTTTCCTAAATTATATTTGTTTAAAAAAATAAAAATTATAGATTTTTTTTATATGTAAATTTAAATAATTTTTCCCATTTTTCTATTATATTATTTATTTCAAAATCTCTTGATCTTTCAAGAGATTTTTGTTTATAATGATTTCTTACCTCCTTATCTAAATAGATTTTTTCTAAACTTTGAAAAATACAATCTTCATCAAAAATAGGAACTAAAATACCATATTCCTCTAAACTGATATCTTTTACTTCTTGAAAATTTGTAACCTCTTTTTTTAATATCTCTTTTGGTCAGGTATCACAATCTGTTGATATAATAGGTAATCAACAAACTAAACTTTCAAGTAAAACTCAAGGCATTCATTCGTATCTAGATGTAAATATAAAACTATCTGAGTTGTATAAAAATTTATATGGATTTACTTGATTTCAAAGTAAATATATATTTTTATTTTCTCAAATTTGTTCTTCTAATTTATCTCTTAACTCTCATTCTCATAAAATAATTAATTGAGTATTTTTATATTTTTCATTAAATTGTTTAAATACTTTTATAAGTAATTCTTGATTTTTTTGGTAGGTAAGCCTTCATATATTTATAAAAGTAAATTTATGATTTCCATATAACTTTTTATATTCCCCTAATTCTTCAAGTTTTAAGACATCTATTTTATTTATATCTACTGGATTATAAATTACTTCTATTTTTTCTTCTTTTATGCTGTAATTATTTATAAGATTTTCTTTTTCTTCTTTTACAATAGTTATAATTTTATCTGAAAAATTATATAAAACTTTTATTAAAATTTTATATAATCTTCACCAAGCATTCACTGATTGATGAACTTGGAGATAAATTTTAGATGAGTTTAAAAATATAATTTTACTAAAAATATTACAAAAATTAGCTTCCTCCATATGTGAAAAACAAATATCTATTTTTTCCTTTTTTGATATTTGTTTTATTTTATAAGCTCTGATAAATAACTTTAAAATATTGATGAAAATATGAGTTGATAACTTTTCATCTAAACAAATTTCTTTTCAAGAAAAATCATATTTTTTTTCTGCTTGATAAAAAGTAAGGTATGTAATATTGTACTTGTCTGAATCATGTAAATAACTTCATATCATAGAAGCTATTTTTTCTGCTCATCATGAATGTTTTAAAGAGCCAAGTATAATTAGTATGTTTTTTTTCATTCTAGTATATGTGTTATCGTTTCTAAAATATCTTTTATAGTATATATTTTTGTCGTATTTTCATAATCTTTTTTTAATATTTTATGAAACATTTCTTCTTCACTTTTACAAATTATATTTTTATCTAAAAAATATCCAAAACTTTCAAAATTATTTGTAAAAACTCTTAAATTATATTGTATCGCTTCTAAAATAACTCCAGGATAATTATCTAAATAAGTCCAATATAAAAACGTATTGTGAGTTAAAAACTCATTTTTTATCTCGTCTTTATTCAACCATCATTTAAAAATGATTTTTATATTTTGAGAAAAAACGATGGCATCAAACTCTTTTTTTATTTGAATAAAATTATCACTCTTATCTGCTCCCACAATAGTAAAAACAATTTCTTTATTATGATAATATTCTCATATTTTTTTTATAACCTTTCATAGATTTATAATTCACTTTCATTTATTATAAAATTTAAATGATGTAATGGTTAAAAAATGTAAATTATCTTCTGTTAACTGCTTATTTTTCTCTTCTATTTCACCAACAAAATTAGGAAGTATCTCAATTTTATTATTATATTTTTCTCTAAAATTAAGTTTATCCGCTAAAAAATAACTCGTCAAAATAATTTTATCACTAAACCATAAATTCAACTCCGTTAAATATAAAAGCTTGACTCATAATCATGAGTTTTTTCTTTCGATTTTATAATTTCCATGAAGATTAAAAAAATATTTTTTTGCTCCCATAGGTTGAAAGAAAAATGGAATAATAGAAAAAATGATATCCGCTTTTATAAAATGAAGTTTGATATAATCTTTCAACGAATGACAAAAATATACTTCATAAAGTTCAGAATGATTTTTTATGAAATACTCTGATATTTCTTTATAATAAAAATAAGTTCATCATTCATTTTTTGGAGCAAGAAAATATATCTTCTTTTTCATGTTTAGATTTTTTTATACAAATTAAAATATTTCTCTATATTTTTATCCCAATCAAATTTTTGTTGTACGGATTGAAATGATTTTCCAGATAAAGTATCATAATTCAAAATAGCTTTTTCAAGTCCATCTTGAATATCTTTCATATTTCCTTTTTCTACTAAAATCAAATCTTCTTTATCAGAGATTTCTCTAGTTCATCACACATCAGTTGCTACTACGACACATTTTGATAACAGTCACTCTAAAATCGTAGTAGGAAGTCCTTCTTGAAAACTTGGATTTACTATTATATCACAACTAGATAAAAAATATGCTACCTCTTCCCTATTTTTCATTCATAAAAATCGTACATCAGAAGAAGAAATTTTTTCTAATTTTTCTCTTTCTTCTCCATCTCAAACTATTTCAAGAATGATATTTGGATAGATACTTTTGAGTTTTTGAAAGGCTTGTATAAGCATATCTACTCATTTAAGTTTTACCAATCTTCCGACAAATCATATTTTTATATATCAAATATTATTTTGTTTTTCAATAGGAGAAAAATGAGCTCCATTATAAATAATCTCAACTTCCCTACTTACAAATTCTTTTTGTACAAATTTTTCTACTCATTCACTAATAGCAACTATCTGATCAGATTTTTTAAAAATCCAAATTCAGATAATTTTATCATACATATATGAGATTTTAGTTTTTAATATACTTGATAACTGAACATAATCACTTCCATGTTCAATATGAACCCATTTAAGTTTATAATATTTAGCAAATAATCATCACAAAAATGAAGATAAAAAAAATCTTGTATGAGTTTGAATAATGGTTGTATTTTCTTTTGAAAACAAAGAAGCTATTTTTAAAATTTGCCAAAAATTTTTCTTCCAAATTTTTGGAACGGGAAAATTAGGAATAATATCAAAACTTGGCAATAAATAGACTTTATATCAATTTTTATAATATCAAATGATTTCTTGTTTTTTATCTTTAATAAGATCTTTTTGCTCAATTTGAGAAATATTTTGTCCTATATCAAAAGTAATATTTATAACATCTCAAAAAGATTTTTTCGCATAAAAATATGACCACTCTTCGGCAACCGTTTCGAGTCATCATTTATGTGGTGGAAAATATGGAAGAAACTGAATTATATTCAATAATTCATTTGGTGATTTTTGCATAAAAATAAACAGAAATAAAAAGCTAGTTTCCTAGCTTTCAGAAATTAAGCTTTCAATATATCTCTTAGTATCCTCAACAGAAAATACTCTTTTACTCGTCACTCCTATCTCCAGTGGTGGATAATCATTTCCTCCTGGAAATACAGCATCTCAAACAAAAATGATTTCATTTAAGTCTACTCAAGAAACTTCTGATAATTTTTTTACTCCGTATGCTTTATCTACTCCGGCACGAGTGATATCAATAGAAGTAGCTCATCCGATCAGGATATTATAGTTTTGTAAATCTTTGAGTAAATAATTTCTAATCTTCTTTCTTTTTTCACTATCAGGATCCCAAGTGTGTTTTGCTTCGAGAGGTGCTTGTTGACCTAAAGCACTATAGGTAATTTGAGTTCCTCTATCTTCTACCAGTTCTCACCAAGTTTCAGATGGTCTCAAATCTAAATCATCAATAGCTTTATTAAATACATCCATAATGTATTTTTTTTCATCGAGAGAAAAATCAAGAGAATATTGTTTTATCCATTCTCCTTGTTGATATAAATACATTTTTGTTGAACAAGTTGGACAGACATAAAGATTTCATAAAATCTTTTCATCAGTTCCTAAAAAAGGAATCACTTGTTTTTGAAATTGAGAATAATCTCCTCCTGAAATAATAGCTACTTTATATTTTGAAAGTAGTTTTTTAAAAAGTTCTACCATTTCACTATCCATTTGTCATTTTGATGGAGCAAGTGTCCCATCCATATCAAAAGCTATGAGTTTAAACATATTTTATAGTAAATAAATAATTTTAGAAAAATAAAGACTGTGGTTATTTCACTTTTTAAGCTCAAACAATTACTTTTGCCACTCTAAGAACTCTTTCTCCGAGCATATATCCTTTTTCAAATTCATCTACGATAACTCATGGAGTTTCTGATGGGATTTGAGTCATTACTTCGTGTAAATCTGGATTTACTTCTTTTCAAAGTGAATCATATTGCTGTACTCACAAAGCTTCTAAATCTCTTTTTAGAGATTTTTCAAGTACTAAAATTCATTCATACAAAGCTCCATTTTTTTGTTCTTCAGGAGTATTTT
This sequence comes from Patescibacteria group bacterium UBA7396, assembly GCA_002470645.1. Classification (GTDB taxonomy): domain Bacteria; phylum Patescibacteriota; class Gracilibacteria; order BD1-5; family UBA6164; genus UBA7396. The sequence goes on along the minus strand of DKNE01000035.1, from coordinate 19,966 downwards.
TTATCATTCTTTCTAAATCATCAATTCTTGGTAAGATTTTTTTAAAAATATCATATTTTAAGAAAAAAATCATGTCTTCCCTATCTCTTTCACTTCTCATCTTAAAATTTTGATAATCAGCTTGTGTTCTCGCTAAAAGTTCTTTTATTTTTGCTATTTCATCACTTTCTTGGGGAGTATTTTTATTTTCTTCTCCAGTCTCTTCTATTTGAGAAATTTCTTCTTGTATATCAGTAAAATCATTTTCTAAAATTTCTTGGTTTGTATTTTCATCGTGTCCGGTCATAAATCAATAATTGGTTAAAAAATAAGTTACACAACTATTATATGAAAATAATATTTATTTCAACTTGATTTTAGTCAAAAATCCTTACACTAAAAATAATTATTTTTTAAAAATTTTTCTATGAAATGTATTTCTTGGAATGTAAATGGAATCAGAGCTGGAATAAAAAAATGAACTTTTTTTGAATATTTACAAAATGAAAATCCAGATATTATCTGACTTCAAGAAGTAAAAGCAAAATACGAACAATTAGAAGCGTGAGATATAGAAAATATAAAAAATCTCTGATATGAAATCTATTGGAATGCTGCGCAAAGACCTGGATACAGTGGAACTGCTCTTTTCACAAAAACAATACCTCTTAATGTTTTTTATGGAATAGATACCACTTGACTCAATTTAGATCAAGTCGAAACTGATGAAGTTATTGAAGAAAATCATGAATGAAGAGTGATAACAGCCGAATATGATGATTTTTATTTTGTTACCGTATACACTCCAAATGCAAAACCAGATCTCGCTCGTTTAGAATACAGACAAATTTGGGATCATGTGTTTGTAAAATATATGAAACTTTTAGAAAACAAAAAACCTGTCATTTTTTGTTGAGATCTCAATGTTGCTCACCAAGAAATAGATCTTGCGAATCCAAAATCCAATAAAACAACTGCCACAAAACCTGGAAATGCTTGATTTACTGACCAAGAAAGAGCTGGAATGCAAGAATTTATTGATAATGATTTTATTGATACATTTCGTCATTTTTATCCTGAAACTACTTGAGCATATAGTTGGTGGAGTAATTTTTGACAAGCCAGAGCAAAGAATGTTTGATGGAGAATTGATTATTTTCTCGTTTCAAAAAGCTTAAAAGAAAAATTAAAATCAGCCTTTATTCGTCCTGAAGTGATGGGAAGCGACCATTGTCCAGTAGGAATTGAAATAAAATAAAAAAAACATTGCCCTAGCAGTGTTTTTTTTATGATTAAGGGGTAAAAAATGCATCTCAAAGAGTATTTATAATATTATTAATTTCATCTTGTGAAACTCATTTATCTTTTAATGCTTGTTCAAATTGACCTTTATTTACTTTTTGTTTTAATGTAGCAAAAGTATCTTGTATTGTTTTCCCTGATTCTAATTGTAATTTTCAATTAGCCAAATTTATATTTACAGGTGTATTTACAGGAGCTTGTGTAGTTCATGTATTTATATTAATAGTTTGTTGTCAATTTCAAGTAGGTGGTTGATTTACAGGTTGTGCTTGTCTAGAAATTCCTCAAATTTTTGCTGTAATATCATCTTGTTTTGCTCAAAATTTATCTGTAAATGCAGTTTGAGAAGGTGTATGATTATTTTTACTATTTATTTCAGCAAGTATTCTTCATACATTAGATCATGTTGTTCAATCTTTTATAAATTCTTGTTTTTTAGCATCTTCTATTTTCATTCCAGAATGTTCTAAAGCTTTTATGAATTCTTCTCTATACTGCTTATTTGTAGTCATTTTATCCATATCTAAGTTTTTAAGTAACTCATTATAGAATCCTGAGATTTGATCCTGAGTTTTTAATAGGGTTTGAGGAGTTTTACTCATTAAATTTCTAATTTCTTGAACATCACTTTTTCAAACACCAAATGTTTGTGCCATTTTTTGTCAAAAATCAACTCAAGATTGTTGTACTTGTCATTGTACAGCTCAACTAAATGTAGATCAAGCCCTAGAAAGTCATTCAGCACTCATCATACCACTTCCAGTTGGAATGATTGGTGTATATGTTGGTGCTTTCATAGCAAGTTGTCATATACTTTTTCCAAAATCATCAAATGGAGCAGAAACAGTACTGGTGATTTCTGATTGTTTTAAAGCAGCCATAACAGCAATCCATAAAATTGCTAATCAAAATATTTGTAATATCAAAGTACCAAAAGTTCATTGAAATCATTCAAATAATTTTCAAAGTCCTTGTTTTACATCTCCATCATTACTTGCTGCTCATTCAATAGTATAGGTAAACCCCGCATGTTTCACAGTTTTTCCATCTGAAGATAAAACATCTGATTGTTTTGTCCAAGAATTTCCAGCAGCAAATAAAAATAAAAGTCAAAAAGCTAAAGCAGCTGAAACATATACTGGTACAAATGCGAGGGAAACAAATTCTTTTAGATTAAATCTTTTACCAACATCTCATCATACTCAATCTTTTTCTTTTTTAAAAAAATACAGAAGTCAAAATATCGGTGATAACATAGCATAAAACCATAAATACACTCATCTTACAAATAACGCAAGAGCGAGAGCAATCATAAGTAAAAAATATACTATAACAAAGATCAAATCAAAAATAACCTTTACTCATAAATCAAATAAATTTGCTATACCATTTACTGCAAAATTTTCAGAATAAATTTTTCATTGACCATCAACACTCATTATACCATAAGTATAAACTGTCATAATTCAAAAAAGAGATTCTGATTTTTTAGGGTTTACGATTTGAGAAAGAGGAATTTTTTCACTTCATTTCTTACAATCCATAATATTTGTACTTCCAGATTGACTTGATGCATAAATTACCCAATCTTTACAAAATTTTACCTCGTCTAAAACAGTATCTTTCATATAAGTATCTTTAAAGGTATCATATGGCAAAGATAATACCCCTACGGTTAAAATACTTGAAATAGATAAAATAAATTGTACAAAAAACCAAGTGAATGGTACTATTAAAACTCATACTATAAACCTTGGTAATGCTTCTTTTAATTGATATCAATCTTCTTTTCAAATGATATTCATAAATGCAATCCATATAAAGATAAGTGCAAATATAAAATAAACTACATTTGAAATCATAATCCACATTTGTTTCAAAGCTCATGCATTTCCTCAAAGTCAAACAATACTACCAGATGTCCATTCTGGGTATAAAAAGAGTCCTACAAGAAATGTAAGAAGTCATAAAAGAGCTGCTAAATTTTTTAAAATACCATTTACAATAGATATTCCTATATTTTTATTTTGAGGATTACTATCAGAAACTGATGTTGTACTTGCAAAACTAGCATCATATAACATGAAAAATATGAAAAAAAATCAAAAAATATATAAAATATTTTTTCTATTTTTTGTTAAAAAATTATTTAAACTCGTTAAAATTTTCATATATCAAAGACAAAAATTAAATCTTCTGATTTATTCTACCATATTTTTCCTTGAAGTGCAAAAAATAAATAAAAAATCACAATTAGTGATTTTTTATTTTGAAAAAACTCTTGGTGGAATTGTTTGTATCCTTGGATCATACTCTATTATGAACGGATCTATGTATTCTCAAGTATCATTACATGAAAGGTTTCCATTTTTATCACATCCTACATTTCATCTTCTTACATAATTTAAGTCATATATCATAGCAATATCAAAATTTTCTGTTGTAGAACCTCCAGGTAACACATATTTTCATCAACTCTCTCACTCTCATCATAATATTGCTCATCAGATAGTATTTCTTGTAAATACACTTCCTTTAAGATATAATTGTTTTTTTAAATCTGCTGTTCTAATAGTAGAATCTTGTAAATATGTTTTTCCTGCATCATCTACACTTATAATTCATCCATCAGAATATATAATAGCATTTATCTCAGAAACTTGAGGAGTAATATATACATTTCCAGCATTTATATAATCTTTATGAATATCATAATTATCCTTTATAACAATAATTCAAAATAATGTATTTGATAATTTATCAATATTATTATTTATAGTAACATTTCCATTTACAACAACTAATGTTTCATATAATCAACTTCTTAAATCATCGTCAGGAATAGCGATATTTCCATTCACATATTTTACTTTATTTACAATAGAATTATTCTTCATCCCTTTGATAAATTCGTATGCATTTTTTCTTATTTGAGTTCTTTGTCAAGAATTATAAAGATTTGAAATATTTACTTCTTGCCCTGTAAATTCAGACTTTCATTCAGCTTGAATTCATCAAATAACTTTTACTCATAAAAATGAGTCTTGTATATTATCAATACGAATTACTGACTTAGAGTTTTCATTATTATCTGAAGATAAATAATACCTTACTGGTTGTCATCATAAAGTATAAGAAATAATAATTGGGGTTTCTTCAAGTGCATCTGATATTTTTATTCATGGAATTGATAATTCTTTTGCTCAAATAGAGGTATTAATTCTTGTAGTAAATTTAGATTCACGACTATTTAATCAATAAATATCACTCAAATTTTGAAGAAGAGTATTTTCTCAATCAATAGGTTTTATATATTCTTTAAAGTTAGTAAGTTGTGGAGATATTGCATGAAGAGATGCTGGTCAAATCAAGTTAATTTTATATAATAAATCGGTTCATATTTCAGGTAAAGCATCATAGTTTACACCATCTTTAGAAACAAGTAATTGTCAATAAAAAGGTTTTAAAAATGCTTTAGTAAAAGTAGTATCCTTATAAAATTCTAATTTTTTTTCTGTGCTTTGGTAGTTTTGGTCCCATTCTTTTACAACAATTTTAAATCTTTCTTTAAATTCTCAAGGAGAAAGAGATTTTAATTTAAATGATATTTTTCCCCCACTATCAGTTTTTTTTCATTGGTAGTCATATTCTATAAGCGCATCTTGTCATGAAAAATTTACCATATCTGTTTTTATAGTTTTACATGCAAATGCTCACTGACAATTTTGATCTATTAAAACTATTTCTCTATCATATACATAATTTCAAAATTTATCTTTAAGGGTAATAACATAATCATAAGAGGTATTATTATCAGCATATTTTTCTCAAGAAGATGCAATCGCACTCAGAGTAGAATTTTCTACAACACCTTCTATATTAGGATAAATATTAAACGTAATATTTTTTATTGATGTATTTCCATAAACATCAGTTGCTTGTATAGAAATCTTTTTTTCTCAAATAGTTTGTAAAACATCTAAAGGAATTGAAAAAAATGTATCTTTTATTTTTTCATCTTTTATTTTAGTTCCATTTACTGTTAAAATATAGTGTGTATTCACTTGAGGAATACATGTCGGAGTAGTTTTCTCTTCTATATCTATATAAAAATCATCTGAAGCATAGAATTTATAACTACTTCATGTTAAAGAAGTATCTCATTTTTTAATAGTTATGACCGGTGGTGTTGTATCAATATGGTCCATACGATATTGATAGGTTTTTACATTGTAGGCATAATCAATAATTCTTAAAGAACCTGTTGAACCATTTTCTGACTCTAAAGAAAATGTTTTTGATTGATTTTGAGAAGGATTACATCAACTAAAGTTATCAGAAGTACAATTCGTTTTTAAAACAATTGGTCATTTTGAACAACTAATAACAAAATCACTTACATCTGGACTTTTTATATAAATATTCATTTTTTGATTTCCATCATATAATTGTGCCGGTATAATTGAATCCTGTTCATAAAAAACTGTTGGAGTTATATATGAAGAATTATTTTTTTTAGATTTCACTTTTACATGAAATCAATTAAAAACATGATATCAACTTTTTGTAATTCTAAATTTAAATTCAATATAATAAGGAGAGATTTGAGTTGTTTTCACTCAAGTTAATACTTTTGAATATTCATTTGAACCAGCTTTTGCTAATTCTAATGAATCTGAAGTTCAAGCAGATAAAGATATTTCATATCATTCATTATAATCATAGTGTTCATTTCAAAATTTATCTTTCAAATCTAAAACAACTGAAAAAGTATCTCATTGATTAAATCAAATAGTATTTTTAGCTTTTGTAAAAGGAGTAACTATACTAGCTTTTCAATTTTGTATTTCATCACTTGGAATTATTTCAACTGGAGAATGATTAATAATACTTAAATCAAATTTTTCTTCTGTAGTTACATTTTCAACAGAAAAATAAAACGTTACTTTTCAAACTTTTGTTAAAGTAATTCACTCTTTTATTCAAATTTTAATTTTCTTTGTATCTTGATTTAAGACTTCTAAATCTACTATATCATCTATAAATTCTGCTCATATTTTTGGAGAAGATACTTTATAATCCTTTGAAACAAAAATAGTTTCACTCAAAAACTCTTTTGGGACTTCTCACTCGTATCTATAATAAATACGGTAATTATATCTAGTTACTGGTTTTGATGCATCTAAATAATCTTCAAATCTAAAATTAAAATCAAGTGATTCTCATCATTTTAAAAAGACTTTTGATATATAAAAATCATCTGAAACTTTAAAATTATCAAATATAAAGTCAGAATTTTTCCTTATAGTTCCAGATATAAATTTAAAACTATTTTGTGCATATGGAGAAATAAGATAGTAATTTGATTTATAACAGTTTGATTGTTCACATGTGTTTTTAAGAGCAAATTTTTTAGAAAAATCATCATAATACACAATAGAATCTAAAATATTTTTGAGTTGATTTTTTCTATCTCATAGAGGAAATTTTTTATGATATAAATTTATTACTTGAGTAAAATTTGAAAATAAATAATCTCTCCCACTCTCATAGGTTTCTAGTATTTGAACTGTTCTAAATCAAGGAAGACCTTGCATTTCTGCTATGTAAAATTCATCTTGGTTTAACAATTCTTGAAATGTTAAACTTTTATCAATAATAGAACCAGTTCATAGATAATATCAATCTATAGTAATTTTTGTGTTTCAATAATAGTTACTATATGTTTCTAGTTTATTGTTAATATAATTTTTTAAGTTTGAAACTTCTAAAAATTTTTCATTTGATAAAAAATATCAATCTTGTTGTTTATCAATTTCTCAAAAAGTAGTTATATAACAATTTTGATTATTACAAATATAAGGATAATTATACCCAGCATTTGCTGCAATAATTCCCCATAATAAAGCAATAAATATAAAATATTTAATTATTTTTAACATAATATGGGTCTTAAAATATAAATTATTTTCCTACCGCATCTCCGTGTGGTGAAACGTTATCAAATTGTTGAATAGTACATGATGCAGATTGGCTTACATAATCTGCTGACTGTCTTCAGCTATTTCATCAAACATTTCAACCTAAAGCTATTTGAGAATATCACGCCTCACAACTTGTTCTTATTAAATAATACGATACTTGAGTTGTTTGTTGTCAATAACAAGTTCTCATTCCATTTGATCACCAAGCTCAGCAAGATGTAATTTCACAAGGGGAATCATATACATTTTTCACACAAATATAATCAGGATTAGCAGATACACTAGAAAAAGTATATCAACTAGCAAATAAATAAGTCATTCATCAAAGCATTGCAAAAATACTTCACATTAAAAAATATATTTTTTTCATATATATATAAAATTAATAAATAAAGTTACTGAGAAAGGGTAACATAAGAAAGTTTAGTTGTCAATATTATTTTCCTTATTTTTTTTTATTCATTTTATTTGATAGAGTAAAAAGGTAGTTCTACTAAGCCATTTTTATCAAGTAATTTTTGTCATACATTGTGCCATATTCAAGTTTTTCTATCTAAAGACCACCGAGCTGGCCATCTTAAAAAATTATTTTGTATAAGGTAATCAAAGTCAATAGGATATCACTCATTTTCTTGAGAATATTTATATAGTATTTCCATATCTTTCTGTGTCACTGCTGAATAAATTTTATCATAATTATCATATAATTCTTGCATATGATAAACTTGATTTTGTAAAATCATTGGGTCAGATGATTTTATAAATAACTCTTGCTTACTCTCTCTATCAATAAATTGAATATATGGCATTCAAAATGTTTTCATTATATTTCATACATATCAGAAAACCGGTTCAAAGGTATCATTTTCAAGTAAATTTTCCATATTTGTCCATTTAGTAAATTGATACATATAAATATCAAAATCATGTTTTTCATATTTTTTACCATCTAAATAATACAATCCATCTTTAGGAATAAAATATTTAGAATTTTGGGTAGTAATAATATAATATCTCCCACTTTCATACTGAGATGAATTATCTTTTGTGATAGTAATTTTATCATGGTACTTATGTATATGGAAATTTATTTCTATATTTTTAGCAAAATTTTCATTTTGATTCAAACTATAATTAGCAAATCAGTCAGAATATCATAAAATTGAAGCTTTAAATCTAAGATGAGAAAATGAGTGAAATGGGAATACTAAATTATATTCTCCCCTTTCATTTGATACAGTAGAATATTGAGTATCGTTTAAAAGCTCTATTTTTACTCCCGGAACTTTATTTCAATCAGAATCAAGGATAATTCATGAGAGTGTGAATAGAGTATATTGTTTTTCACATATTCAAAATTCACTACAAGTTTTATCTCTAAGATCTTTTGCAGTATTATATTCTCAAGTAAAATCATATAAGTATGATAAAAGTTCTTGTTTATCTTTTCAAAGTGTCGGTGATTTTTTTAAAGAATTTATATAATCAAACACATTCACCTCTCTATTAAAAAATTTTGCTAATTCTTTACTTTCAGGGTGGTAATTTTCATTTTCGAAAATAATTTTATTTCCATATTGAGAATTTGATCATCAATAAATCATTCATGATTTATAAGAAGTGTAAATATCTAAAATAGCTAAATTTTTATCTTGAGAACTTTGAAATGCCTCTTTATTTTCTTTAAATTTAAATGGCACATATACTATATTTCCATTCTCTTTTTGAATTCAAATACTAAAATTTTCATTTATTGGGTCTATTTCAACTCAAGTAAATGTTTTAAAATCTTCTAAAAACACTTCTAAAGATGAGTATTTTTCTGGATTAATTCAAACTTTTTGATAATTTTCTTTATTTAAAATATCTTGAATTTTTTTTCAATTATGTGTTTCATTCAAATTTTCATACGAGATATAAGAGTTTTGATTTCATCAAGAAAATAAAAGATTACTTCCTATAAAAATAATTCCTCATAGTACAAAAAATAGAAACAACAAAAAAATTATTTTTTTCATAATTTGTGTAGTTACAATGATAAGTTAGGCGCATTGTACTATAACTTTTTTTTGATTGCAATAGAAATTTTTAAAAACCCCTAAGAATTTCAAATTCTTAGGGGTTTTATTGTTATTCATTAATGGTGGACTCAGTGGGTCACGATCCCACGACCTTCGCCTTAAGAGGGCGCTGCTCTACCAACTGAGCTATGAATCCAAGAAATAAAATGAGAAATAGGTAATATTTTTCATTTTTAAAATGCTACGCAAGTCTATAAATTTTTCTATAAAAATCAAATTTTTATAAATTTTTTCAAACAACATATCAACTTGTCCATGCAAACTGAAGATTAAATCATCATGTTTTTCCTGTAATATCTAAAATCTCTCACGCAAAATAAAGTCCTGGTATAAACTTTGATTCAAGATGATTGGTAAGTTCATCTATTTTTATTCATCCACCAGTTACTTTTGCTTCTTTCCAAGTTCTATAATCTTGTAATTCCAATATAATTTGATTATTTTCTTCTGAAATATCAAAAAATTTTATTATTCTCTTAGGTAGAGTATCTAAATTTGAAAAAGATAATTTTAAAGAAATATGTTCTTTTATAAAAGTTCTATCAATGTAATCATCTCTTTCACTTTCAGGAATTTTTGAAAAATCAATTGATTGAATAAATTTTGACAAGTCAAGAGAATTTATGTATTCTCAAATAGCAACTGCTCCATTAAAAATAATAGGACCAGATACTCAAAAATGAGTGAACAATAATGGTCAAAGTTCAGAATAAAGTGGTTTTTGTGATAATTGGGAAATAATTTCTAAATGTACATCACTTGAAACTCAAGATATTTCACTCATATCTTTTTTAGTCACAAGTCCGCACAATCATCTATGAGGATGAATGATAGTATGTCAAAATTGTTCTGCCCAAACATAACCATCTCAAGTAGTTCCAACTTGAGAAAAACTTCTTCATCCAGAAGTAATAACTACTTTAGACGCCAAATATTTTTCATTTTGTATAGTTATAACTTCAAAAAAATCTCATACTTTTTTTACATCTACAACAGATTGATCACATTGAACTTTTGTATTATTTTCTTGTGCTTTTCTCATCAATAATTGAAGTAATTCTCTACTATCTCAACTTTCAAGAATCAATCTTCCTCTATCTTCTTCAATAATTTTCACACCATTCTCTTCAAAAAAAGATATAATATCATAATTATTATATTGCTTAAATAAAGAAATAAGTGCTTTCTTATTTTGACCAAAATAATCTCTCTGAGGTTCTATATCAATATTTGAGACATTTGCTCTTTCTCAACCAGAAAGTAATACCTTCACTCATGGATTTTTTCATTTTTCTAAAATCAATTTTGAATATTGCTTAGGTGCCTGTATTGCAGTAAAAAGTCCTGCTGCTCAAGCTCAGATGATAATAATGTCGTATTTTTTATTCATGTATATTATATTAAAATATTTCATTCATGAGAGACTCTATAACTCCCATTTGAAGAGATTTCTAGATTCATTGTTCATATTTTTTCCGCATCTGACCTTGTTTTATCTCTTCTATTATAATAAGATATTATAGTTTTTGGAACTATTTTTTGTGTTTGCTCAATGAAATCAGAAAGGAGTAAAAAATGATTATTTGGTCGACTAGTATCATTAGCTAAAAATATCTCTATTTTTGATACTTCTTGTAAATTATATGAATTATTTTTAATATGTTTTTGTATTTGATTGAGTGATGTTTCAATCATACCTTCTATAGGAGGGAAATGCGTAGAAATAACTGCTATTATTGCTCATGCTGAATTTTTTAGGAGAATAAAAGAAGCAGTACAACCATTTAATCAGTCTGTTGAAATAATATATTTTTTTCATTTTAAAATTGATGTAAAAATTGTCTGAAAAACCTGAAAGTTTATGTTTTCAGATGCATTCAAATCTAAAATATCTTTTACCTCTTGAGCAACTCATAAATCTAATTTTTCTTTTGATTCTATTTTCGCTAAAGGAGAAAGTAATATATCACTCATACATTCAAAATTAAAACTATAAATCTAAAATTATCTCATTAGGAAGTCACGTATATCAATTATTTTGTCATTTATTTGTATATTCTGATAAATATTTCTGAGCAACTTTTGGTGATAAAACAATTTCTCATTCTCAAATATTTCATAAAATTGCATTTCAATCCTGAAAAATTTTTACAAGATCACCCACCGGAATTTTAAAAGTTCCAACTATATTTTTATCACTTCAATATCAATCTTCCCATCAAATAAAGGCAGAAGTTGGAACTCAATTTCAACCTCCATTATATATAGAAGTAGATAAAAGATCTTGATATCAATTTGATGATTGCTGATTTTTTATAAGATGGTCATAATGATGTGCAACTCGAGTAAGTACAACATTTCCTTTATTGTCAATATTGAGAGTTTTAAAACCACTAAATTGTGCACCAAATGTTCCATCAGAAAATGAAATAGCAACAGATGTCTTATATTTTTTATCCTGAATATTTGCTAATAAATATAATAAATATCTCGGATTTAATAAAATAATATCGTCTATTTGCTGAGAAGTATATTGAGATAACTTACTAATTTCAGAATATTTAGAATGAATCTCTTGAGGAGAGGAAATATTTTTAACTTGCATAAAATATATATCATTATATTAAGTAATTACATACTAACATAAAAATTAATATTTTACAAAAAAGTAACTAAAAATATCAACTGGGTAATTATCATAATTTTTTCTTTAAAATTTCATTAAATATTTTTGGATTTCAAGATCATGCTGAAGCCTTCATACATTGACCAACAAGAAAACCAAATATTTTTTCATTTCCTCATTGATAATCTGAAACTTGTGTAGGATTTGCATTTATAATACTATCAACAATAGCTTCTAATGCTCAAAGGTCATTTTTTTGAATCAAATTTTTACTTTCTGCTATTTCTCTTGCTTTTCCTCAATTTATAAATAGTTCTTCTACTACCAATTTTGCATTCGTTGAAGAAAGTTCATCAGCATTTACCATTTTAATTACTTCTGATAATTCTTCTGGAGTAATTTTTATAATAGTTATATCATCAATAAGAGCCTCTTTCATTAAGGCTAAAACTACTGTTGTAATATAAGCACAAGATTTTTTAGCATCTGAAGTAAGAGATACTACTTTATCAAAATACGTTCCAAGAGTATGATCTGCTGACAAGATTCTAGCATCATCCTCACCAAGATTAAATTCATTCAAATATCTCAGTCTTTTTTCTATAGGAAGCTCTGGAAGTGTTTTTCTACATTCTTCAATAAAGTCGTCTTCAAGTATGATAGGAAGTAAATCTGGTTCTGGAAAATATCTATAATCCATAGCATCTTCTTTACTTCTCATAGTATGACTTTGACCTTTATCATCATCCCAACCTCTGGTTTCTTGATCAACTTGTTTTCCTTCATCAAGAAGTCTTACTTGTCTTGCAAATTCTGCATCAATTGCTCTTCAAATAGATGAAAATGAGTTAATATTTTTCAGTTCTACTCTGGTCCCAAATACTTTTGAACCAACTGGCATAATAGAAAGATTTACATCACATCTGAGTTGTCATTTTTCCATATCGGCATCACTTACTCCAGCAGCTCTCATCATTTTTTGAAGTTCACGTAAAAATTCCATTACTTCTTCTTTATCTTTAAATACTGGATTGGTGACTATTTCCATAAGTGGGCTTCAAGCTCTATTGTAATCACATAATGTTTTTCATCCTGCATGAATAAGTTTTCATGCATCATTTTCTAAATGCATATGATGAATAGAAAAATTTCTTTGTTCCCCATTTACTAGTACTTTTACACTCCCCTCTCAAACAATTGGTTCATACATTTGTGTAATTTGGTAGCTAAGTGGATTATCAGGATAAAAATATGTTTTTCTATCAAATCTTGAAGTTTTTTGGACTTCACACCCCATCATCATACCTCCAATAAGACCAAGTCTCACTACTTCTTTATTTACTGTAGGAAGCATTCAAGGAAATCACATACAAATAGGACAAACATTTACATTTGGCTCATCGGCAAGTGCAACGGCATTTTTACAATTACAAAACATTTTAGTATTTGATTTAATTCTCACGTGTATTTCAAGTCAAATAACCTTCTCATAATCTTTTGCTGGCATATTTTTATTATTAATGATAAAAATTTTTTCTTAATATAAGAAAAAAAAGCAAAAAAACAAGGTTTTTTTGCTTTTTTTAAAGTGAATTTTATTTCTGATAAAAATATGCTTTTCTTATAGAAATAATTTGACAAAAAAATAAAAAGTAGTATACATAAATCTTATTTATTAATTTTATGAGTTATGTCAAAAGTAAATATTACTTACGCTGGATGAATTGATAGCAAAGAACAAGGGAGAAATCTAACTGGTTCTCAAACTCTCCTCTCAGTGGATTTTTGAAAAACAAAAGCACCAACAATTGTAGTTGATGCTTGAGCTATACAGTGAGTAAAAAAAGCTTCTGAACTTAATAAAATAATTCATCCTGGAGTATTAAATTCAGATTTTCTTGTGATAACTCATGCTCATGCTGATCATGCTGGAGTAGTTCCATATTTAGTGAAAAAATGATTTTCAGGAAAAATTATCATGACAAAACTTACACAACTTCAATCTCAAGTTATGTGGTTAGATTATGTAAATCTCACAAAATTAGAAATTGAAAAAATGAAAGATTTAAATGCTAAATTAGCAAAAAGACTTCATGAAGCACTTCAAATAGTTCACCATTATGAAGAAATAACTCAGTCAAAAAAAACAAATAATAAAGTAAAATCAAGTGAAAAATATTTAGATAAAGTTGTAGAAAATAAATCTCATCTTGAAGCATATCAAGAATCTTGTTCTATTTTAAAAGAATATTGAGTAGAGTCAGAAAAAGATATATCCTCAGTGCTTCAAGAGGTACCATTCCTTCTTTTTGATGAAGAAGACATAGAAAAAACCCTTGGGAAAATAGAATTATTAGAAACTTGAGAAAATATTGAACTTCAAAATTATCATCCTATCAGCTCAGGAAAAGACCCAATTATTGAAAAATTACCCATAATGGTTAAAAATGGTCACCATAAAACTATACCTGTGGTAAGTACTCTCAAATGAACAGTAGTTTCAAAGTTAAGCAGAATGGGAGAAAATATTGTGAGATTACAGCAAGAAAATACTCTTATAGAAGAAGAAAATGCAAAAAAATCAGAACAAATACAATTTGCTCTTAATTTTGTAGAATTTACCAGAGAAAAAGCTCAAAATTTAGAGGATTTTGAAAAAAAATACTGAGTTTTAGCTCAATCAAATGAACAAGATATTGCTCAATCTATCTGAGAATTAGAAAAAATAGATTTTAATGGTGAAATAATTGATGTTGAAAAATTACTTGATATTTATTGAGGTTTCGATTTTAAACTTCCTGTCAATTATAACTCTTATACTTCTATGGTGAATGAACTCGATGAATTAGGAATTCATTCTTTATCTGATATTGAAAAACACCTTCCAGAACTTCCAGAAAGAGATTATGAAAATAGTGATATTAGAAAATGACTCAAAAATGTACTCCTTACAAAAGATTCTCAAGTATCATTAGATAAATTTGTAGTTATTATTGATGATGAAGATAAATTTTCTATGAAAGATATAATAGATATTATAAAAAGCTGAAAAAAAGTTTATGTAAAAAAATCTATTATTTCAAAATTAAGAGATAAAATAAATAAAAAGATACAACTCAATTCTGAAAATCATAGTAAAAATATAGAGATAAAAGAAGCTCTTCAACAGGCATATGATCTCACACAAATGTATGAATGAGACAATACTCTTTATATTAAAAATAATGCGCAACAATACCAAATTGCAAATAAATTTGTAAAAAAATTTAAATTTGAATGATTTCCAGATATATACCAAGTAGAAGATTTAGATGATGTGATAGATATCGAATTTGATAAAATCAATAGTCAAAGCACTATTGTACATATAAAAAGACTTGATGATAGTAGAATTTATGACATATTATTCAGAAAAAATAATAGTGTTGTATATTATATCGAACCAAAAATCAGAGAAAGAATAAAAGAAAAATTAACTGATTATATAAAAAGTTTTGAAAATAAAAAACAAGACTATAAAAGGAGACTTGCATTATATAATGAATATTTACATTTTATAAAAATCTATGAATGAAAAGAATCTCATAATATTGATTCTTGAGATTATGAAAATGCAAAAAAACTTCTTTCTTCACATAATATACATTCTCCTGAAGATATTGAAAAATTTTATATTTTTGAAACATTCCATCAATATATCCAAAAAGATATTCAAGAATTTTTGGAAAATATGATATGAGTAGGTGATGATTTTACAATGGATGATATTGTATTTTCTCATATTGAATCTGAAGATGATGAAAGAATTTATGATATTCCATATCATTATGAAGATAAAACAAAGATTTTTGTAATAAATGAAGCAAAAAAAGAAGAAATTAGAAAAAGATTAACTCAGGCGAGGTGAGATTTTTTTAGAACTCTTTCAATAAGAAGAAAGAAAAGAAATGAATTAAAAGAAAAATTTACCCTTTTAGAAAACTATAATTCTCATTTTGAATATTTATTTTGAATCGAATGATATGAAAATGTTTGAGATTTTTTAAGTGAACTTCATAAAAGAAGATATAAAATATGAGAATTAAAATCTCAACTTAAAAAAATAATTTTTGCTAAAAGATTATCTGAAAAATTACACCAAGGATGAGAAATAAGACAATCTGAATATGAATCTGCTGTAAATTTATTAAAAGAATATGGTATAGATACTATTGACGACTTACCAAATATCTTATGAAAACTTCATGATATTCCATATAGTTATAGTGATGTTCAAAAGGCAATTTCTCTGTTAAAATGAGTTCATATTGATAAAAATAGTGATATTCTTGAAAGTTTAAAACTTAATTTTGTTGATGCTGGGCATCTTGAATGAAGTGTGCAAGTAGTAGTAACTACAGTAGTAAGTGCAGTTCAAGATATTTTATATGGAACGAAAAATCAAAAAGTACCATCTAGTAGACAATTGAGACATACAAATTATGCGCTTTCTGGTGATTTATGAAGATTAAAAAATCCTAATTTAACTGGAAGTCCAGAAAAAATTCCATTTGTTTTAGATTATTATCAAGTAGAATCAACATATGCTGGAAGAAAACATATTGATAAAGATGTCAGTACAAAAAAACTCTTTGAATCTATTCAAGCAGCAAAATGAAAAATTTTAATTCCTGCTTTTTCTATGCAAAGAACCCAAGAAATTTTAATGGTTCTTCTTCAAAAAAGATTAGAGGGACAACAATATATTCAACAAATGAAAAGTATTTCTCATGAAAAAAATCAAATTATTTCTCAAATTGAGAAAAGTGCTAGTAACTCTTTAAGAAAACAATTAGAACAAAGAGTTGAAAGTATGAATATGCAAATACAATACTTGCAATGAAAAGTATGTGATTTTGATATCATAATTGATAGTCCAACCAGTGAAGCAATTACTCAAATTTATATAGATCATTGTGGGGGAAAATATGATTTACTCAATCCAAAAACTCAAATAGAATTATTTTGAAAAGAAGTAATTACCTATGTAAAACAATCTCAATTAGGAGAAGAAAATAAAGATAATAGAATAACTCTTGAAGATATTTATTCACCTGCAAGAAAAGAGAGAAAAGAAATTATTCTTTCAGCTTCATGAATGGCTGATGGATGATCTATATTACCACATTTAAAAGAAAATCTCCAAAATCCAAATTCAAAAATTATTTTTGTTTGATACTGTCCAATCTCAACAAGGGGATGAAAAATAAAAGCAGGTGATGAATTTATAAGTATTGATGGAGAAGCATTTAAAGTTGAGTGTGAATATGATGATATTACTTGATTTTCATGACATATTGATGAAGAAGAGATTATTATGTATTTAACTCAATTAAAATTTAAAAAATGAGCTATTATTGCATTAACTCATGGGGATGAAAAAAGAATATGACTAGCAAAAAAGATTGAACATGCTATGAAAGAAGTATGACAAAAAGTGAAAGTAGTCATTCCTCAACTCTGAGATATAAGAAGTATAAAAATATAATAAAAAAAAACAGTTTAAAACTGTTTTTTTTTATTTTTTTCTTTTTTTCATATTTTTTTTCACGGTATATGATTTTAGAATAATATCTTGCCACTCTGGTTTTTTTTGCATAGAAAGTATAATATTCTTCAAATCTTGATTTTCAAAAGTATCTTCTTTTCATCAATATGCTTCTTGAATAGCTTGAGATAAAGCTGTTAATTTATGCTTTTTAGAAATTTTTTCTTTTTGAGATTGTAAAAAGGTAGTATGTGGGCTTTTAGTTTCTAAAGATTTTTTTATAATCATTTCTCTTGTTTGAGCAATTTCAACATCCGTTTGCTTAATACTATCTTCTATTTTTGGTTTAATAATCTTTCCAAAGTAATTTATTGTCACTGCTTTTATGATATAATCTGGTATTTCTTCTCAATTTGGAGCCATATATCAGCTAAAAATATTTTTTCTTGGTTGAGAATTATAATAACTCGTTTTTGTTCATAATGAAGTTCAAGATGGAGTATTTGTCAGAGTAGATACTTTAGGCGAAAATAAAGAAGCCGATATAGGAGCTTTTTTTATCTCTTGTGGTTTTTCTTGAAGATATGTATCAAGCCAAACAGCTCTTAAATATCAAGTTTCAATAGTAGTTTTACGATCAGAAGTATGAGTATGTCCATCTATATAAATGAATGCTTTTCCTTCATGAAAAAATACATCTTTTGATACAGAGGCAAATACTTTTGTATTTTTAGAAAAAGTATCAATATATTTTCCATCATAACTATAAAATCTCGCATCATCTGAAATTACAAAAGAAGCTGATGATAATAAGAAAGGAGCTTTTTTAAAATTTATTGGTTGTAAATCTGCTTCCAAATTATCTTTGAATTGCTTAGTAGGAACATCAGCAATAAAACAAGTGTCGTTATGAGTACTAGGAATATTTCAAAATAGTCCAGAAAATGTATTTGAAGATGATTCTTTTTTAGAAAATGGTTGAAATCATTTTGATAAGATTCAAGAAATTTTTTCTCAAAAAAATCAAACTGCTTTTTTTATAGGTTCAGAAAAAGGAGAAAATACATTATTTTTATGATGAAGCGCATGAGCTTGAGATGCATAATTCATAAGTTTTTTTATATATTAAAATTTAAACTACTTTTTTAGAAAAAAAATTATTATAGGTATTTGTTAAAAATCCTTTTGTTTTAGAAAAAAATCATTTTTTTCTTTCTTGAGAATATCCTTGATTTGAAGTTTCTTTTTTGATTCTTGTTCAGGAATTATGAATTTTATTGATATTCAAAAATTGAAGTTTTATACTTCCATCAGCTTGGGTAATCCCTACACGAGCTTGCTGTCAGGCTATAATTTTTTCTGGGTCTCAGTATAATACTGCTATTTTTGTTTCTTTTGAACCAATAGATTGAAATTCTACTTTCATCTTACAATGATGTGAATTTGGCAGTTTTTCATGCGAAATAATATCAAATTTTTCATATCAAACTATGTGAAGAGATACTATATCAGACGTATCTTTTTGAAAAAAGATATCAGAAAGAGAATTATAATAAAGTTCATCATTGACTGCTTCTCAAAATTTGGTATGCAAATCATTTCTGAGTTGAAGAGTAAATTCATTCGCAATGTCTGCTTCTCTATCTTGTACAGCTTTTAAGGCTTTTAAAATTTCCCTATTTTCTAAATCAAGTACTTGAATTCCTGGAACTATTTGAGTAGTATTGGCTTGAATAGACGTTATAATATCTTTTGTGGTATGAGATAAAGAAAACTCTGATTGTAATTTTTGTTGAATACTATAGATTGATTCAAGAGAAATATTTCAAGAATGGATAAAATTTTTCCAAGCTTTATTTTTAACTTCTTGAAGATTTTTTTGTATATTTTTTGATTTTTCTTCATTTCTAGTATGAAATTTTGATACTTCCCCAGTAATATCATCTATTCTTGAAGGAAGAGTATCAACATATTGTCTTAATCATTTCCAGTCGGTATAAATATTTTGCTCATCTAATATAGTGAGAACTTCACTTATTTCTTCTTCTAAATCAAGTACTTTCTCAGAAGTATAGATATTCATAGGAGATTTTTTCACATAATTAAGTGAATCTTGTAAATAATAAACATATCATTTAATAAAATTAACTCCTATAGTAAAAAACATTTTTTGCATATCTTCCCTTTTTTCTATTCAATATTTTTCATAACTTTCTTCATCATATACATCAACTATTTTTCAAAAAACTCAAAGCCACCTTTCCTAAATATTTTCTTTAGATACCGAAAAATTTGCTTTTTGTAACGATGAAATTTCATCAAGAACATCTTGGGAAATTCATATTTTTTTACAGAAAAACAAAAAATAATCCAAAAAATTATTTGATAAATCAAAAGAATGATTGATATTTTTCATGAAGATATGATAATGAAATAAAAAAATGGACTTATTTTTATTTTTTTTCTA
>DKNE01000024.1 GCA_002470645.1 Patescibacteria group bacterium UBA7396 | reverse complement strand
AAAAGATGGTTTAATTTATAATATATATTTGAAATTCAAAATTAAAAAATTTTTTAGAGAAGAATAAAAATAATATAAATGAAATTATTTATATAAATAATTATTTTGATATAGAAAAATACATATTACAAATTAAACCATCTTTTACTATATCTATAATGGAACCATATTTGGTTTATTATAGTTATTTGAATAAAATTAATACATATTTAATAGATTCATTAAACTTTTTTTGGAATTGGGATGAATATAAAGAATTAGAAATTGATAAAATAAATATTGATAAAATAAGTCCACATTTAAAACAATATTTATGATATTATTTAGCTAATAAGATTTATATTCAGGATATAGGTAATGATATAAATAATAATTTATTTAATGAAAAAATTATTAAATCATGATATATTTTAGAAAAAAGTGATTTAAAACCTACTAAAACAAAAAAAATTATATTATCATTTTGTTGATTGTTATCACCAGTAATTGATTCAACAAAGGCTACTTTATATATTAAATTTTGTCTTAAAATATTAACCCCTTCATTAATTGAATTATATGAAAAATGATATGAGATTCATATTGTTTGAAATATTGATCTTATTTCTAAAATTAACTTAGATATAAAAAGTATTTACATCAATTTTTATTCAAAAATTGATTATTTAAAATTATTGAATGAATCTGAATTAATTTTTTGACCCGCATCATTAACATCAGTTCTTGAATCTTTATGAGCAAATACTCAATATGTGATATTACCTGAACAACATGATTGACATTTTATTAATTTTAATACTTTAAATAATAAAAATTGTGTTTTTAAATGAGTTATGTTGACAAATTATTATGAAAATTTATTTAATATAAAAGAAAATAATATAGATATTTTATATAAAATAATTTCTGAAGTTTTATCTGATAATAAATTTTTAGAATCAATATCATTATTATATTTAGAAGTAGTAAAAAATTTTTTGAATACAAATAATGACTTTCAAAAAAACATTTTAAAACAAAAAGAAGCTTTAGATTTTGAGAAAAAGAAAAATTGAACTAGTTTAATTATTAAAAGTATTATCTCATATGAAAATAAATAAGTTATGAGTAGAATGAAATTTACTCTTATTGGAAGAAAATAAAATTAAAAAAATTTGAATAATATGATGTTGAGCACATTTATATAGAAATATTTTACCAGCCCTAAGATTTGTAGAGTGACATGAAATTATTGCCACTTGTGATTTAAATATTGAAAAAGCAAAATTATTTGCAAAAGCTAATTGAGCTACTTATTATTATTCAAATTATATTGAAATGATTAATAATCATGAATTTGATTATATTATTATTGTTGTTTGATATGATATAGTAACTTGAAAACCATTATATCCAACTATTGCTAAACATATTTTAAGTAAATGAATTAATACTTGGATGGAAAAACCACCAACAGATAATTCTAAAGAATTAGAGAATCTAAAGAATATTGCTAATCAAAATAATTGTTTTTTTCAAGTTTGATTTAAAATGATGTTTGCTCCAGCATTAAATGAAATTAAAAATATGTTATTAAGAAAAAATTTTAATTCTGTACAATCGTTCTATGTTACTTATGCTGTTGATATGCCTGATGATATAAGAGATCTAACTATTCCATGAAATAGACGTTTTTTAGATGATATAGTCCATGTTTTTTCCCAAATTCATTATTTATTTTGAAAACCAAATAAAATGAAATATTTTAAATCTTGAAAAAATGATTGATTTATTATATTAAAATACCTAAATTGATTTTATTGAACAATACATGTTCAATGATGAATTTGAATTATTTGACCTGCAGAATATCTTAGAATTATATGAGAATGATCATTTATTGAATTAATTTGATGAACAAAATTAATGTATCATAATTATTGAGATCCTTGATCTTACTGAAGGGATATAAGTTATTTTAGGGCTGATAATACTTTTTCTGAATTATATTCTCCTGAATTAAGACAGCCATTATGAGCATTATCTTTGCATTCTGAATCAATGTTTTGATATATTAATCAATTTAATTATCTTATTAATAATCAGAATGGAGAATGAACAGCTTGAATGAAAGATTCAATTGATATAATGCGTTTATATGATTGATTATGAGATGAAGAAGATGTTTGGCATTATTTAAATAGCTCTAATGTTAGATATACTAAAAAAGATATTTTAACTAAAAACTTATATCATACTTGTTCATTTTGTAATAATATTATGTCTATTAAAGATGGCTGGACTTATAGTTGTCAAACATGTTGAAAAACAATTCAATTAATTGATAATGAGGTATTATTGTTTTCAAATAATTATGATAAAATAATAAAAATTTTAGAAAAGTTTTGAGAAATTAAATCACTTTCTTTTACTAATAGCTCTATAAATAAAAAAAACTATGAAAGAATTTATATTGATTTTATCTTAAAAAATAAAAAAGAATTATGGTGAAAATTTAGTATAAATAATAATAATTTATTTTTGAATGAATTTAATTTTAATAATATTATTAATAAAAGTCAATTCTTAATGCCAAAAATTTTATATTCGAGTGATTTTTACTTAATATTTGAAAAAATTAATTGAGACATTCTAAACGAAATTATTATAAGTAATATAAATAATATTTTTGATGAAGATTCATTTTTAAATAAATTATTATTTAATATAATTGAAAAATTATCTGTATTTCACAGAGATAATCCTTGAATAATTCATAATGACTTTGACCAATATAATATTATAGTATGAGAAAATATTAATAGTATTTATTTAATTGATTGGGAATTTTCTAATCAATCAGATAATCAATATTTTGATTTATTAAATTTTTTATTTATATTAATATTTTCATATTATAAAAATTATGATAAAAATAATGTTTTAGATGAATTTAAAAATAATATTGTATTTATTAAATTATTTAAAACATTAATAAATAAATACAATATGTGAAATAATACTATTAATATTTTATATATTTGAATTTTGATAAAAAAATATGCTTCATATAAAATGAACGAAATAGACAAACAATGAAGAGATCAAAATAATTTTATTTATAAATTTGTTTATGATTATGATTTTTCTTTTTTATTAAATTAAAATAATTTCTATGTATTATAAAATAGGATTCTATATTTTAAAAATAACTACAAATATTAAAATAATATTTGATATAATAAGATTAATTCTAAAAAAAGATTTATCATTTCCTATTAGATGATGAATAATATTAGAATTTGAAAAAAAATGTACTTCTTTTTTCTCAGTTAAATATGCTTTATTAGTTAACAATTGAACTTCAGCTTTATATTCATCTTTTTATTCAATTTCTGGTAAGATTGATATTAATAATTGTTTACAATGAAGGGAAATAATATGTCCTAGTTATACTTGGTGGGCGTCAATATTACCTGCTACTAATTTATGAGCAAAAATATGTTTTATTGATATTGATTCTAACAATTTATCAATCAATATTGATTCTCTAAAAAGAGCTATTAATAAAAATACTATTGCTGTTTTAGTTCCTCATCTTTGGTGAGAAATGTCAAATATTCAAAAAATTATAAAAATTGCTAAGGAGAAGAAAATATATGTTATAGAAGATGCTTCACATTGTTTCTGAACAAGTTTAAATTGAAAAATGTTATGAACTTTTTGAGATATCTGAATTTTTAGTTTACAAGCTAATAAGCCTGTTACTTGATGAGAATGATGATTGATAGTAACTAATAATAATATTTTTTATGAAAAATCTGTATTAATTTGACATTATGAGAGAATATCTAATTTATCAGATAAGTATTATAAATATTTAAAAACATGATTATGATTTAAATTTAGAATTCATCCAATATCAGCATGTATGGCTAATATTAACTTAAAAAATATAAACTATAGAGCAAAATTAGAGAATTTAGCTATGAATTATATAAAAAATGAGTTAAAAAAAATTTGAATTACTCTTATTAGAACGGATATTGATTGATTTATTCGTGGTCCTCAATTTTGATATAAATTAATAATTGATTTTATTCCTAAAAATAAAAAAGAAGATTTTTTTAATATATGTAAAGCTGAAAAAATACCAATTGAAGCTGAATATTTTTCAATGTTAGATAAAGAATTAATATTTAAAGACAATTCTTATACTGAAAACAATCTTCCAAATCTAAGAAAAATTTATAATAATTTATACACATTAAAACCTATTAATTATTTAGATAAAAATGAAATTGAAACAATGATAAGAAAACTTAAAATAATTTTAAACAAAATAATATAGGTTTATATTGATTTTTATAATTTAATTAATAATATGATTACAATAATTTAATTTTTTAAAAATAAAATATGATTGATATAAAAATACTTCGTACTAATCCTGAATTAGTAGAAAAAACCTTAAAAAATAAAGCTGTTAAATGAGTAGATTTAAATTTAATTATTGACCTTGATAATAAAAGAATAGCTGTGAGGCAAGAATTAGATAAATTAAGAGAAAAACGTAATGAATTATCATCTATAATGCCAAAAAATACTCAACCAGATAAAAAAATACTAGATGAAGCAAAAAAAATAAAACTTAAAATACAAAATTTAGAATCAGAATTAGACTTAGTAGAAACAGAGTTTATAACATTATTTAAAAAAATTCCAAATCTTCCAACTGATGATACACCAGTTTGATATACTGAAGATGAAAATAAAATCGTATTTAAATGGTGAGATATTCCAAAATTTGATTTTCCAATAAAGAATCATGCAGAAATAGCAAATTTACGTGGATGGTTAGATAAAGAAAGAGCCTCAAATGTGTCTTGATCTCGTTTTGCATATTTAAAATGAGATTTGGTAAGATTACAATTTGCTCTTATAAATTGGGTAATGGATACACTATGAGATAGAAATGTATTATCAAAAATTATTAAAGAAAAATGAATAAATGTTTCTGATAAACCATTTATTCCTGTTTTACCTCCATATATGATTAAAACAGCTTTGTATGATGCAATGGATCGTTTAGAACCAAAAGAAGATCGTTACAAAATAGAAGGTCAAGATTTGTGGTTACAGTGATCAGCTGAACATGTTTTATGATCAATGCATGCAAACGAAATTTTTGATGAAAAAGATATGCCAATAAGATATATATGATATGCTACAAGTTTTCGTTGAGAAGCTTGAACATACTGAAAAGATATGGAATGAATTATTCGTATGCATCAATTTGATAAATTAGAAATGGAAAGTTTTTCTGTTGCAGAATTATCACATGATGAGCATTTATTTTTTTCAGCTATTCAAGAATATATGATGCAAAAATTAAGATTACCATATCAAAAATTGCAGAAATGTACTTTTGATATAGGTAAACCAAATGCTAAATGATCTGATATTGAAGCATGGTTACCTTGACAAAATAAGTATCGTGAAACACATACAGCAGATTATATGACTGATTATCAATCTAGAAGATTACAAACACGTGTTCGTCGTAATAATTGAAATCTTGAGTTGGTACATACAAATGATGCAACAGCTTTTGCTTGTTGACGTATACTTGTTGCAATTATAGAAAACTATCAAACTGTTAATGGAAATGTGATTATACCAGAAGTTTTAAGACCATATATGTTATGAAAAGATATAATATAAAATTATATCTTTTTATAGTTTGGAAAACTAAGTTTTTTATTTTATTCAAGCTCTGAGGAACTCTCTCTGGACTATCATCCAGCCCCTTCTTTTTTAAAATTTAAAAACAAATCCTCTTTTTTAAAGAGAAAAATGCTTTTACAAAATAATATAAATCCAAAAGAAATACGGTAAACCCTCGTTACACTTCACTCTCCCATATTTTGCTCAACTTCGCAAAACATCTCATAGAAGCAAGCGTTATGTAAAATTACAAAATTTTTTATACTGTAAATCATCGTTATAAATATGATAAAAATTATTGAATATAATGGCAATAAAGAAGTTCTTGTGAATCTAATTGAAGAGTTGCAAGATTATTTGGTTTCAAATAGATCCATTGCAAAGATTAAGAAGATTGCCTGAATATGGAGATATATATATCAACAATACACTAAAAAAGATTGAACAAAATCATGGAATAATCTATATAGCAGAATTTGAAAATATTCCAGTTGGTATAATAGCCGGTATTATTGAAGAGTCTTCAGAAGAAGAAAAATTGGAGTGTATTCCTTCAAAAGTTGGAATAATTTTAGAATTAATTGTTAGTGAAAAATATCGTGGCAAAAATATTGGCTCTTTGCTTATGAAACAAATGGAGGAATATTTTCAAATTCATAAATGCAATATTATTTCAGTTGATATATTTGAACCAAATAAAAAGACACATAATTTTTACCAAAAACTAGGGTATCAAGATAGACTGATAACAATGATCAAAAAAATTTTGTAACATCACATAACAAAGGATATGAGGTTCAAGAAATTTGGAACAAAAAATATTCAAAGGAAGTCAAATTTCTTTCTCCCAAGTTTACAAAAATTCAAAATTGAAATTCAAAGGTATTTTTGTAAACTTCTCATATCCTTAAACGTTAGGCAATATATTAATTTTAAAAAAACCTTTAAATAGAATAAATAACGAGCCATCCATTTAAACTATTACAGAATTTTCCACATTATTTTTTGACAAAAATCATATTTTTCATACAATACTCCAAGCTTTTTATAAAAGCAATTTTATATCCTTCTTTCATGAATCATGAAAGATATTAACCCATAGGAAATATATGGCAAAATATGAACTTATGCTCATTGTTAATCCAAGCATTTCTGAAGCTGATAGAAATACAACTTTAGAAAATGTAAAAACTGCTTTAACAAATACTGGAGCAAAAATTGAAAAAGAAGATGTTTGGTGAGATAAAAAACTTGCTTACAAAATTAATTCTTCTGATAGAGGTTTTTATGTACTTTTT
This sequence comes from Patescibacteria group bacterium UBA7396, assembly GCA_002470645.1. Taxonomy (GTDB): domain Bacteria; phylum Patescibacteriota; class Gracilibacteria; order BD1-5; family UBA6164; genus UBA7396. Next base: position 70,401 of record DKNE01000024.1, on the reverse strand, counting down.
ACTTTAGAAATGAACGGGAAAAGTATCGTAGAAATTACTAAACTTATGAACTTAGATCTCAATATTTGGAGACATATGTTCGTAAGACAAGATGTTTAATTTTTTAATGCATATAAGATGAGAACGGTAAACAAAGTTATACTAATCGGAAATGTTACCAGAGACCCTTTAGTGAAAAATACTGATAATAGTAAAAAAGTAGCTCTCTTTTCTCTTGCTACTAACAGATATTATAAAACTTCTGAATGAGAAAATAAATCAGAAAGTGAGTTTCATAATTGTGTTGCATGGGGGAATTTAGCTGAAAGAGCTGAAAAGTTCTTAACAAAAGGAAAACTCGTATATGTAGAATGAAGACTCAGAACAAGAGTGGTTGAAAAAGAAGACGGAACAAAATCATATAAAACAGAAATCGTAATTTCAAGCCTTATCTTCTTAAATAAAAAATCTGATTTTGAATCAATTGATGAAATTGATCATGATGATGAACATATTGAAGAAGATGATAAATTTTAATTTTTATTTTTATAATTAACTTACCATGGCAAATTCAAAATGTCCTTTAGAAGGGGTTGTAATTGACTACAAAGATGTAGAACTTCTAAAGAAGTATATAACAAAATTTGGAAAAATTACTCCAAGATATTATACTGGAGTATCACTTAAAAATCAAAAAAAATTAGCTGTAGCAATAAAAAGAGCAAGAATGGTTGCATTACTTCCTTTTGTTAGCAGATTTGATCCAAACTTTAATAGTTAAAAATAAAAATGCTTTAAGAAAATTTCTTAAAGCATTTTTATTTTACTTTTTTAATTTTTTTTTTATACTATTTGGCGAAAATAAAAAAGTATTTTCAAAAAATACTTTTTCTTTTTTTTATAGCAATAATTTTAGTATGAAATTTGCTTCATTATAATTATTCATTATTAATTTTTAATTTTTTTTTATGTCGTTTAGAAATATCGCGATTATCGCGCACGTAGATCACGGAAAAACTACTTTAGTTGATGCTTTACTTAAACAATCTGGAACTTTCAGAGAGAATGAAAAAGTAGAAGCTTGAATAATGGATAGTAATGATCAAGAAAAGGAAAGAGGGATTACTATTTATGCAAAAAATACCTCAATATTTTATAAGGGAAATAAAATTAATATTGTTGATACTCCAGGGCATGCTGACTTTGGTTCAGAGGTGGAGAGAGTTCTAAGAATGGTTGATAGTGTTTGTCTCGTAGTTGATGCTTACGAATGACCAATGCCACAAACAAAATTTGTACTGAAAAAAGCGTTACAACTTGGGTTAAAACCACTCGTTATTATTAATAAAATTGATAAACCAGCGGCAAGACCAGATTGGGTAGTTGATCAATTATTTGATCTCTTTGTTACGCTTGGAGCCAATGATGAACAACTTGATTTTTCTGTGTGTTATGCTATTGCAAGAGATGGAATAGCAAAAAGAAATCTTGAAGATGTCTCAAATGATATCACTCCACTATATGAAATGATTTTGGAAAAAGTTCCAGAAGCAGCGAATGAAGTAGAGAAACCATTTAGAATGCAAGTAGCAAATCTTGCATATGATAACTTTTTAGGAAGACTTGCTATCGGAAGAGTATATGAGTGAAAAGTAAAAGTTGGACAAGAAGTAGTTATTACGAGCAATGCTTGAGTACAAAGAAAAGGAAAAATTGCAGAAGTGTTAACTAATCAATGACTCAATAAAATAAAAGTAAAAGAAGTATTTGCTTGAGATATCATAACAATTTCCTGAATCCCAGATATTTTCGTATGAGAAACTATCGCAGAAAATATGGATGTTCCAGCACTTCCAGCTATTACTATTGATGAACCAACTTTAAAAATGGAATTTTTAGTAAATAATTCTCCATTTTGTGGAAAAGAAGGAAAAATGGTTACAGGAAGACAAATTAGAGATAGACTTGAAAAAGAATTAGAAACTAATGTAGGATTGAAAATAGATTTTGATTCTTGAGATAATTATATCGTTTCAGGAAGATGAGAATTACATTTATCTGTACTTATAGAAACTATGAGAAGAGAAGGTTATGAACTTCAAGTTTGAGCTCCAGAAGTAATTATGCACGTAGAAAATGGAGTAAAAATGGAACCTATAGAAAGAGTTGCAGTTTCTGTTCCAAGTGAATCATCAGGAGCTGTTATTGAAAAACTTGGGAAAAGAAAATGAGAAATGATAAATATGATTGATGAAAACGGTCAAGTTTCTATGGAATTTAAAGTTCCAACTAGATGACTTTTAGGGTTTAAATCAGAATTTACAACTATTACCAAATGAGAATGAATTTTAACTTCTGCTTTTGAAGAATTTGCTCCATATAAAGGTCCTATTGAAAAAAGAGAAGTTTGAAGTATGGTTTCAGGTGAAACTGGTGCAACTATGGCATACTCACTATGGAAATTACAAGAAAGAGGTCCATTATTTGTTGACCCAGCAGTTGCTATTTATGAAGGAATGATTATCGGGGAACATTTAAAATGAGGTGAACTCGTAGTGAATGCTACTAAAAATAAGCAACTTACGAATGTAAGAGCATCTGGTACAGATGAAGCTCTTAGACTTGTAACACCAAAAAGAATGACTTTAGAAGAAGCCATAGATTATATTGGACCTGATGAATACGTTGAAGTAACTCCATTAAGTATTAGATTAAGAAAAAAATATTTGACTGAGACCGAAAGAAAAAAATACGGAAGAAGTAAAGATTAATATAAAAAGCAACCATTAGGTTGCTTTTTTAGTAAAAAAAATAAGAGAATTTTTTCTCTTATTTTTTTATTTTACTATATAATTTTCCTCTGGAATAATAAGTACTCTTCAAATAGTTGTTTCTAATCATCTCCTTTTTAAATTATAAACTATATAATCTCAGTATGTCGAATATTCAATATAATATAAATCTCATACTACATCTATTCTTCCATCTTTAAAAATAGTAAAAATTGGTACCTTTTTTTCATCAATAAGTGAATATACATATAAATCTCATGCGTTATTTTTTAATCAAAGTGGTAAACTTACAAATCAAAAATTATTTGAAGCTTGATGCATATAATACACTCATTGTTGTTTTTTATATTGTCATTCTATCACTTCAATAAAATTTGTCACTGATTGTACTTTTCCTGTATTTGGAGTCACTAAATATTGGTGAAAAATTGGAATATTTTCTTTAGTAATAACAATATTTGGGTATAGGTACTCATTATTTTTATTATTTGATGAATAAACGTTAATATTCAATTTATTTCTCAGTTTAGAAATATCTGAAATATAAATTTTCCCTGTCTCTTCATTTAATGTAAATAATGTCTCTCATGAATATGAAACCGTAGCTCCTGTTGATGTATTTACTCACGTATTAAATAAAAATTTTCATCATTCTATAGTATGAGTTTGCATATTTTTATTATAATCTTGAAGACGAGTCAGCTCATTATTCCTTAATCTATAAAAACTTACTGGAACTTTCATAAGTACTTCATCCAATATTCAAGAAATATTATTATTTTCTATAGAATCAATTCTTGGAATTGGTGAATAAACAACAAAATTAATATTTTTCACTCATACATTATTATTAGCATCAATTACATACAATCTGATTTGTTTATTTATAAGATCTGTAAATGGTCCTGCTTGTAATAAAATTCTTGCTCATTCTTTTGTAATTCTTAGATTATTTTTTATATTTCCTAAAACAAAATCTCTATCATTTGTCTTGTTTCAATCAGCATTACTATCAACCCCTAAATCAAAATCTATATAAATATCTTTAATATTATTATTTCAACTATTTTCAAATATAGCTTCCGATAAATCAAATGTTTTTTGTACATAAACAGGAAGACGAAGTGTTGAAATATTAGAAATTTCTGGTGCTGTTGTATCAGATTCATTTTGCGGTGACAGAAGAACTTGATTTGAGTAAGTTGAAAATAATTGTTTTTTAAAACTTCTTATTTTCGCATAATAGAAATCATTTTTGAGAGATGTTCTTATTGAGTATTTAAGTCTTGTAGCTCATAAATCATATAATTGATAATATGTTATATCTTGAAAATTTAATAATGCATCACTTCCATCATAATATTTTATTGTTACATAAGAATTTCTCAGTGGTATTTCCATATCTTTGTATGTGAAAATACTTCATGGTAACAGTGGTTTTTTAAGATACGTCGCTATTTGATTTCATGTTAGATTAATAAATGTTTTTCACTCAACATATGCTTCCCCGACTAGTCAAACTACTATAATATCATCTTTAAAAGCAATATTTGATAAAGCATTTAATTTTATCTCTTTCATTTTTAACTCATTATTCCTTTCTTTATAGAGATAATATCTAATCCTTACAGAATCTTTTCATGAATAAATTTTTGAACCTGCATTAAGTGTTACTTGAGTATTTGTACTCAAATCATCTGCTAAATTTATTAACTGTTTCGTAAATAAATGTATTCCAGCAGTATTTGAAATAGCATCAATATATGCAAGATTTTTTCTGATGTTTACCGTATTTTGAGCATTAGTCTCCATGTCCAGTGTCTGTCTATCTATATCAGTAAAAGCATCTATAATATATTTTTTAATATTTTTTGGAATGTATGTATCTTGTGGTGCTATCATATCGTCAAATTTATCAACTATTGGGAAAAATTCTACCCTATAATTACTTTGATTTTGTTTTGCATCAAATGATATATTTATAAAATTACTATCACTCACAGATTCTTCAAAATTATTTACTCCAGAAATAAAGGTTGATTTTATATAATCATTTTTTGTAGAAGGAAGAATAATAGGAGAACCTGAGTAAATATTTTTTACTTGTTTTTTACTGATATAATTTTGTTTTAAGTAAATTTCATCTCATACCATATAAATAATGTCTTGGTCTCAATCATTATCAAAATCTCTTTCTTTAATTATTTCTTTTCAAGAAAGTTCATCTAAATAATCAAATAAATAGTAACTAATTTTTTTATTTAAAAATTGTTCTACAATATAAATTCATTTATAAATATAACTATATCCATTTGAGTTCATTTGACATGATTGTGAACTTTGAGGTGTTGTTTGAGAAGTATTTTTTTCATTGGGTGCTATATTTTGAGTCGCTGTTGGTGATGTATTAGTTGCTAATAATTGATTTTGTCATCTTATTTCTACTTTTTCAAAAGCCTCTTTAGATTCTTGCATTTTTTGAGAAAAATTATTTAATCAAGACTGTACTTGTGCTAAGATTTGTTTTGATTCTGTCCTAATTTCACCCACTTGTTGATCTTCTATATAAAGATTATTAAGAGAATCTAATGCCTTTTTATTATATGGATTCAATCTTGTATTATAATCTGATATACTTTGTTTTTCATTAGAATACACAAGAATATTTTTTGGAGTATCTTGAATTCATTCTTTTTGGATAGTATAAAGTATTTGATTATTTTTTTCTCTTTCTTCTTGTAAAATAGATTCGACTTCTCTATATTTTTCCTCATTATTTAATATCAATTCCTTTATAATTGCATCTTCTTTCGTAAATGAATATCAAAGTGCATCATTCCATACTCAAACTATTTTTTCATTGGTAATGTATGGAAGTTGTTGTAATATTTCATTTTTAAATTCTGTGTTAGAAAGTTCAATTTTTGAATTTTTTTCTATACCAGCATATAAATGAATCAAATTTTCTGAAAATATTGATGCTAAATCAAACAAAGAAATTGTTTTTTTATCCTCTTTAAAACTTGTTTCTATATTTCCATCTCTCTCTACATCAACATTAATATCTTCTGGAGTAGCTGCTCTAAAATCAAGATCTCCTAATCAAATATTCAGCATATTTGCAATATTGTTTCCAAAAACATTTATTGGAAGAGCTGTTTGTCTTGCCATTTCTACTAAAAATTCTACTTCGAATTCTAAATTTACAAATGTTGATACTTTAATCGCATCTACAAAAGGGAAAGAAAATTGAGGAAGAGACATATCAAGAAAGTCAATTCATAAATACCCACTTCTTTCTGTAATAAATGCTATTTGGTCTCAGGCTCTCCATTCAGGTACAAAAGGAGACGTTTTTAAAATACACATCACTTTTGTAATCAATTTCAAAATATTTAAAAACGCTTCTATTGCAGAAAGGAGTTTTGGTAATTTTGGTGGTGGTGGTAAATTAGGGAGCTCTATTGTTGGCAGAGTTGGTAAATCAGGGAGAGTCGGAAGAATAAACTCTGGCAACAATGGAAGATTTGGTAAATTTAATCCTACATTTGGACTATTAGGAAGATATAATTCTGGTAAAGTTGGCAAAACAATAGGTCTCAGATTAAACTCAAACTCTGGAAGTCCTACTACCAAAGACACTCTAATATTATGTAAATCAAGATATATATCTGGCCATTTTGGAAATTGAATTACTGGGATTTTTGGCATAACCATACTAATGAGCTTCCATACAAAGTATAAAAGATCATATCTTTCATTTTTACACTCATGACATTCTGCATCATAATCTATAAATACATCTACCAATAATTGCCATGATTTTAATATAGCCTTAATAAGAACATATAATTCTACCCAAGCTTTAAATCTTTTTCCATTATCTCAAATCCGTCAACCTGTAATTTTTGAAATAGTTTCAATGTTACATAAGATTTGCTCTATCCGAATGTCTTTTATTTTGAGCATTCTATAAACATCCTCAGGAATATTTTTATAGCCTCTAAGTATTTCAATATTTTTATCTATAGAATTAATAAGACTTTGAACATTGAGCATATTTTTACATTCTTGTGAAGAAGAAGTCGCAACACAATCATAATTATTTATATTCCATTGGGATTTTGCTCTTTCAAATTCTTGCTGCCATTGAAGTTTTGTTGCTTCAAAATCAGCAATAGCTTTATCAATACTTGCTTTATCTCATGGCCAAGGAATATTAAAGTTTACTTTTTGAGGTTCTATTTTAATCATAGGCATACTCGATAAAAATTCATATACCGATTTAATCCCTCATACAGTTTGATTTGCTCAAAGATTTTTTTGAGCCTCCAATTTTGATATTTCAAGTTCATATGATAAACATTCTGTAGTATTGTTATCACAATTGATTTTCCCTAGTTGAGATTTATTAGCATCTATTTGAGATTGAATAGACGCTTGTTTTTGTTGTTGAGTTTGCTCTCAGGCACTATATGAAGATTGGAGTTTATCTAAAAATCATCCCCAATCATTATCAAACACTCATTTAAAATCTGGAAGAATAATATAAAGAGTAGGAAAATCTGTTAATTTATTTGCAATTTCCTCGATTTGTCTAGTAACCCATTCCATAATAAAGTCAGGGAATGGAGATATTCTTGTCATACTCACATCAATAACATCTTGAAAATTTCATTCGGAAATAGCTCAAAAATCTATATCTACTGAAAGATCTGGGTTAGATGAATTTCAGATATTAAGGAGTGGTTCATTTGGCAAGCTCCATCTTTGAGATGGTCAAGTTGCAACTGTCGAAAGAATTTCTTTTAAATCTACATCTAATTTTGGTGATTTTCTTCCTGTATTTTTATAGCTTACATAGTCTCATCATACTTCTCATAGATATGGTGTTGACGAAGTATTATTATTTCAAGAACAGTTTCCATTTATTATGCTTGCTCAAGGATTTCAAAGATTATAAATTTCTCCATCTGATCCATCATTTTTACATCATAACATTGGAGTAGCCGCAACTACACAATTTCATCATGGGACAAATGGGTGAAGTCATTCAGGGTTTGTTCTTCATGCAATAGATGCTGGTCATCAAAAACATACCGCAATTCATACTGCTCAAGTAAGTGTTGGCGTAACAAAGACTCTAATAAAATTGGCTGGGTTATTAATTCAAAGCCGACCTCATGCTCAAAGATCTCAACATCATACTGTATTGAGTGGACTTGCTGGCCAAACTGATGGTCAACAATATGGCCCATACCATTGTCATGTTAAAGCAGAGAAAATCGGAAGTCATTCACCTATATTTAATCCATCTAACAATGGCATACCAAAAAGAGTAGGATCGTTTCAAGGAGCTAATGGAGCCCAATTAAGAGGAGAAGATATACATCATCATCATCAAAATCCACAAGATAATCATGCCAATATAGTATCTATTCATTGCATAATTTTATCTATATTGATATCTGCCATATTTAAAGAATTCATGAAATCATCTTGGCTAGAATCATATCCAGGCGAAGTATCATCTCTATCAGGAATACCATCTCAATCTGTATCTTTATTAAACTCTCAAAGTTGGTCATTTGCATAATCCATATGACTATTTTCCCCACTTAACAGTTTATCTATATAATCAGGAATACCATTCCCATCTTCATCAACTGCATTTTCATCTACTTCATCAGGGAGTGTATTTTCACATGAAGGAGCATGAATAGTTCTTTCATATTCTCTGACAGCAATTGACTTATACAATCCTACTTCCTGTCAACAATTTTCATCTTTATCTTTAAAAATAATATCTCAATGTTCTGTTTGATTATCAAAAAATCATACATCAATATGTCCATATTCAAAGGCATTAGTAGTCAAAGTAATACGTAAAGTCATTTCTTCTCACGCAAGAAGATTTATATATTTTTTTTGCCCATTTTCATAATAACTATCTATCAAAAATGTAAACTGACTACTTGGTGAAGATTGGAGATATACATCTTCATGTGCAATATTTTTTTCTCAAATTTGAAGAGAAAATTTTGAGCTTGAAGAAAGAGAAAATATATTGTAAATTTTTTCAGCATAAGCAAAATCTTTTAATGGTTGAGTTGTATTATTTTTAATTTTTATAACCAATTCAACATTATCTCCCCCTCTCAGAGGATCATCATTTATATCAATATATGTTTTAGAAACTTCAAATCATTGAAATTCTGCATATTCACTTTTTAAAAAAGTAGTTATATCATTGGATAATTGTGTCCCTTGAGTAGTAACTTGTGTATTTGGGTCATCTGTATAACTATTTAATATATCTTCTACTCATGTAATTGCATCTTGTATTCATCTTTCTACTCATGCTACTCCATTTGATAGATCTGGTGATTTTTGTGTCGCAGTTCAAGAAAAAGTTGTTATAATATCATTGATAGAATTTTGTTGGTTTTGTATTCCAGAAATCATTCATGGCGTCATAATAGATGCTGGCATTTGAGAAACAATACCTCAAGTTTGTGAACGTGCAGAAACTGGAGTATAATTCATTTGTGTAAAAATGAGCTTATCAATCAATGATTCATTTATACCATTTTGAGAAGTATTTTGAGATCAAGAAAGGGTAGCTTTATTTTGTTCTAGTTGTTTCAATAAAGCTTCACTATCAAGTAAATTTTCTTGAGTTTTATCACGAGGAATTTGATATAATCAATCATAATAAAGAGCTCCTCTATCTTTCCTAGATTTTTTACTCAGCACTATTCATAATCAAGAATCAACCAATTTTTTTTGGAAAATTCATTCTTGTTGTGTTCCATAAAAGATATATAAATCTCACATATCATCCAGAATTACAAGATCCATTCTTCCATCTAAATCCATATCAAATCATATAATTTGGCTGATATTTCCATCAAAAGTAATATTGGTATCTATTCTTCTAAAATCTTTAATTTGATTTGATAGAAATATAATTTTTCTATCTTTATTTAATAATACTATATCAGAAAAACCATCTCCTGAAAAATCTCACGCAATAATTGGAGATTTTGGTGAAATATCAGCAATATATACTACATTTCCTCTATCAAGAAAATCTCAAAAAACATCAGTTCCTTCAAGAAGTTGAACATATCATCCTCTTTTAAGAATAATGACATCATCATTCCCATCATTATTATAATCAAAAACATCATACTCTAAATTATCCTCATCCTTTGATATCAAATATCAAATCGTTGAATCATATTTTCTTGTTTTTTGTGTTCAAGGTAATTTTTTAGCAATAGGCTTTAAACTCGCAACAGGATCTCAAATATTAATAAGCCCAAAAGTCATAAAATCTTTTGTTGACTGTCAAATAGTTTTTCCAGCTGCAAATGAGAGAAGTATTTTATTGTCTTCTTTCCACCCAAGTCAATCTTTTGAATGAAAGTTTTCATATCAAAAATTAAAAAAAGTTCCAAATTGATTTACTCATGGAGTATTTGATGAAAATGGATCATTATATGCAATCACATATCAAATATCCTCTTTTGTAGAAGATCAGAGATATTTTGCTTTATAAAAATAATCTCTTGCCTCTAAATAAATAATCATTCATCCTGTTTCTTGAGAATCTTTTACCTCCTCAAAAAGACTCATATCTCTAATAATTTTTACATTACTTTTTGGAAAAGATATAGCAAACATTCAAATTATTTTATTTCCTTGTTTAATATTCAAGACAAGTCCTGTTGTATAATTTTTAGCTAATTCTAATGTAACATCAATAGATTTTTTTATATTTCCACTTGGAGATATTTCAAAAAGAATTTGATTTTGAGAATTTGCAAATTTTAATCCAGTTCTTTCATCAACTTTCGAAGTATATCCAGATTGTAAAGATTGGAGTAAAACAGTAGTTTTTTGTTTATCAAAACAATCTGAAATATTTGAAGTAGTACATCTATCAATAATTTTTGGAGAATTGAGATTATAATACACTCTTGAAACAAGAGTATCAAAAGTGTTATTATACATAACCGCTTCCAATCATCCTTTTTCAGTAATATTAAAATATGTACTGATATCATATGCTACATCACTCAAGGTAGAATGAAGCTCCAAACTTCCATTAGGATTAATATTAAGAATTTCCTGATGTTTTGTAGTATCACTTAAAAGAGTAGTTACTCAAAGAGCTTTATTATTTTTATCAAAAATAATAGAGTTTGCCAAGTTGTCTGAAACAGTAAGATCTCAATAATTACTTCACAAAAGAGTTGTATAAATAGAATTATACTTATTGCCTTCTATTTTTTGTTTATTCCAAAAATAAAATGTTTCTATTTTTCATATGTTTTCTCATACTCCATTTACTGTAATAGTATTATTTGATTCAAAAAGTGAGAGAAGTCTATTTTGAACAAGCGGATTTTGTGCTTTAAAATCCTCGCTTGATTGTAGTATTGAAATATCATAATATTTAAATCTATAATTTTTACTATCATAATCAGTAAAAAACTTTTTTCATATTTCTGTTAAAATTCAGTCTTCTCTCATGCCAGCTAAAGAATCTAATGTTTCTTTAGTAAAAGGAGTTTGTCCAGTAAGTGTAAAAGAATTTTCTGATAAACTTGGAGTAGACCCTACTTTAAAATAAGCACTTCCAGGAATATCTGTTGCACTCAAAATAAAGTTTGCTTTTCACTTTTGTACTTGTTTTGAAGATATATTCGCACGAATAATATTTGAATATCTATCTAATATTTCTAAGTCTAACTGAGTTTGATTATCTGTCCATACAAGGTTATTATATCTATCTTTTATTTCCGCATACAAAATAGCTGTTGATGTTGGACTTGCCTCCATTTTTGATTTTGAAAGAGTAAGCCCGATTTTCAATCATACTTCTGGGAGAATATTTACTTCTTTATAAATAGAATCTTTCACTCACTCTATTTTAAATTCAAGTTTTATTTTTTCTCAAGCTTTTGTTTTTGTTTGAAAACTTCAGCTTCAAACAGAATTTTTAATATCAATATATCCATCAACTGATTTAATATATTGCGCATTACTCACTAAATATGCTCTTGAATTAAAATTGCTTTTCTCTGATTGATTTTTAACTTGAAGAGAATATTTATACTCATTATTTCAAACTTTTATCTCTGAAGGTAATATAATATCAAAATCAATTTTATCCACAACAGAAATTGGTACGGTTTTTTTATCAAGAGTTTGTTCTGCGTATTTTAACGAAAAAGTAATATTAGCATTTCCTGCTACCGGAGTAGTTTTTAATCTAAATGCTCTATATCCGTCATACACTTGAAATATTTGCTTTTTAGTCCCATCTTCAAAAACTACACTATTTCAAGAAATTTCTGCTTCTACAGTATAAAGTTCCGCTTGTGTTGGATTGTCATATTTATCATAAATACTAAAAACATGAGTCGTGATAGCACCTCATTTTTCCATCAAATTTGTAGAAAGTTTTGGTTCTATTTTTGTAGCAATATCTGGAAGAAGAGTGAGTGTTTTCTTTAAAATAAAACCCGTTGCGTCTTTAATTTCAAGAGAATAAATTCAAGAATCCTTAAACGCTCATAATGATTTTGGGGAAGATAATGATGCCAAAGTTTGACTAAAAACAACTTCTGCTTGTTGATTATAAAATGTTACCGATAATGGATAGGTTATAGGAATTCTATTTCATTTTTTATCTTGGTGTTCAAGACTTAAAAAAAGTTTTTGTTTTGCAAGAGAAAGATTATCAAGAGATGAAAGATTTGATCTCAAATCTACAAAATCCTTTTCTTCAATAAGAAAAATATTTTGGTACTCTGAAACAGATATTCATTGACTTAAAGAATCTAGTGATAATTCGCCATCAAATTGAGATAATTTATAACTGGATGCATACAATAAATCTCCTCTGATTTGCAATATAATATCTTGTGTCTTACGTTCAATAACATCTCAATTATATGCTTTTAATTCGAGAATAACCCTCAAAGTAATATTAGCATCTTTTGACTTTGTAGAAAAATTATATTTAAAAACTCCTCTATTCAATCTTACTTGAATATCACTAAAATTTATGTATCCTTCTGCTTGTTTTTTCGCTTGGTCTGAATTAAGAGTATTATTTTCTTTATCAAATAAAGTATATGTGTTAGATGAAGAAAATTCTTTTTGTTCATCAAGAGGTGTTTCTACTTTTATAAGCTCAAAAGCTACATTTGAGTAACTATCATGAGTAATACGTGCTCCAGACTGGTTTAAAAGAGATGCCTCAATAAATCATGTTTTATTATATGGATATTTTGAAGAATTTGTATTTAATGATAGTACCGCATTTTTGACATCTTTTTCTAAGATATCTGGAATCCCATTTTTATTCAAATCTTCTCATGATATTTGAGAACCTGTTTGAGTAGATTGACAAGAAGTACACACTTCTATTTCTCAATCATCTGAAAAAGACATTGCTGGAAGTCAACAATTTCACTCATTAATACTAATTTTTGGTGGTAACATATCTTTTAACCGACACATTACTGCTGGAATCCATTCCCAAATTGGAACTCATTCTGGAGGTGCACATTTAAAATTAGCACTTGTATCATTATTATCTTTTATACTCAATAAATAACTATCAAGATTTTGATTTGCTTGTAAAATAGATGTGTAAGGATTTTCTCACTTATCTTCTGGATCAAGCTTAATGTACATATTTCTAGGATCTCCAGGAGCTCATAAATATGCTATTTCATATTGTTTTTTATTTTTTGGAAGATAAAAATTATAATCATTTCATCAAAATTGATCTGAAAGATAATTTTCGAAAATAAATGCATATTTTGCTGAAACACTTGTTAAATTATTCCATAATATAGAAAATGTAAGAGTATCAATATAACTAAGACTTTTTTTATCTCATAAAATTTCTATCTCCTTATCTGGTTTTGCTAAAAGTAAAGCATATAAATCAATATTTGCTTGTGGATAAGTTCCTGTAGTAAGTAATTGATATATCGCTAAATCCTCTCCAGTAAGTTTTGATGGATCTTTTGCTTGAATAAGAGCATTAATTTCTTGAGATTTCTGATCAAGATATTGTTTTAATGCTGTTTTTGTAGCAGAAAAATTAAAGCTTTCAGGAGATGATACTCTAAAAAGATACGGATATTCAATCTTTGCATAAGTATTATCTGCCGCAATAAAATCAATATATCTATCCTTGTCTATTGGAAGATTTGGAGAAATCATATATTGAGTTTGTTTATATAATTCTTGTGATGTTGGTGCTTTATGTTCTATCCAAGAAGCAATTTTATGAAAATTGTAAATTGTCTGAGTAGAGCCACTTCACATTCTCTCATGAACATTTTCCATTCATTCACGAATTGGAGTAGAAACTCATCCTCATGATCATCATCACTCTCAACAATTAACAGTATGGGCTTTTATGGTATTTCCATCTAATTTTAAATAATGCTCATCACATGATTCTACGGGGAGTGTTGGAAAATTTTTATATGTCTCATCAAAAGAATACGTATAAGGAAACTTAATATTTGTAGAACTACAACTCCAATTAATAGCAGGATTTCCATTGACTGGAACACTATAACTTGTTTCTAAATTTCATCATTCTCAAGAACTTCACTCTACTTTTGTTAAAATAAGATTGTTATCAAAACACATTCTTGGATCTGGGTTTTTTGTTGTATCAGTGGTTTTTAATCATCATAAAATATCAAAAAGAGGAACTATAGCATTAGTAGGATCACTAAATTTTAATTTCCAAATTTCTCAGTTCGCTGAATTTGTGGTATCAAGATTCAACGGAGAATTTCCTCACCAATATCATCTTGTATCTGCTCTTTGACACATATCAATATCTCATTGGACATTATTAATATTAAAAGCTCTATTTGCTCCTACTAAATTCCCCCCACTATACGTAGAACCTCTATAAAAACTACACTCTCAAGCCGAGGTAATTTTTCATCATTGCATTCAATACAAAAAATTAATATATGTTCATGAACCTACTTGAAATTCACTTGGAATAGCAATATTTCTAGAAAGACCTTTTTTTACTACTTCATCAATAATTTTTTCCACATCATTATTTACATTTTTTACTGATGTTTGAGAAAGCATATCAAGACTTGTTAACAACGTTGGTATTAAATCAACCGAAACATTACTTGATCATGAATTATATCTTCCAGCATTATGTACATTTTTTCTCATATCACCAAGCGCACTTCCATTGAAAATTTGAAGAAAATTTTTAGTAGTATTTTGAATAATATGTCTTGTTTGTACATCAGGTATATTTTGTGTAGTTGGTCATAATAACATGGTACTTAAATCAATTCCACTTCAAAAAATACTTCCAACATCTCCAATATAATCAGATTGTGCTCAAAAATAGTTCGCCTTTAATTTTTCAGCTAATTCAGCAGAAAATCTATTGTATGAAAGATCTTCTTTATAAAGAAGAGTAGCTTCATATGCTTTATAATCTACATATTTTACTGCTTTTGTTTCTCTAATTTGATCATAATAAAAAACATGTGGTTCATATGTTGATAATAAGTCTTCATCAAGCTTCCCATTCATAATTCCCTGAGTATTTTGAAATAATCATCCTCCTGTATAAAAATCATTATTTTTTGAAAAATACTCATTAATTTCTTGTATATCTTGTGTTCTATTTCCTGTATTTGGAGAAATAAATCCATGCCAAATTTCTGCTTTTGGAGTGGAAATAACATTTTTATTTAATTGAAAGATTTTTTTTGTTTCATCAAAAATATAAAGCTTTTGATCAAAATCAACATAAGGGAATACTGTTTTTTCATAACTCCCTCTATTTTCAACAACAGGAAGAGCAATATCTCAAATAAAAATACTTCCAACTAATTTTGAATTGCCAGTTAATCCACCGAGTCAATTATATCATTCAAAATAAAGTTTTTCATTTAATGATGCAATATTAAATGGGTGAGTATCTCCAGAAATAGGGATAATCATTGTTTTTGTATTTTCTAAAACTCATTGGATATTTCTTGCATATCTATCAACACTAGATCTCACTCAAGAATAAATTTCTTCTTGTACAAAAATAGAAACTACATTATAGTTTTTTGCATCCTGAGCAAAAATAGTTCCTAAAAAACTAAAAAATGTTATGTTTACACTGAAAGAAAAAAGGATTGAAAATATGAGCAAAAAAGAGAGAAATTTTTGAATTTTTGTATAATTTTGCATAAAAAAAATGTTAAAATAATTATTTAGCATTATTCTAACATATTTTTATATTTTTTCAAAAGAAAAACGAGGTTTTTTGTCTTATCATTCTTATTTTTAATAGACTATTACTTTTTTATTGGTAAAAGCTTTTAATCCATCTGGTCCATTTTCTTTTCCGTATCAAGATTTTTTTACTCATCCAAAAGGAAGACTTGCTCTTGAACCTGCAATATTGTTAATAAAAATCATTCCTCCATCTAATTTTTTTGCTACTTCAATAGCTTCTTCTTGGTCATTTCCAAATACAACTGCTGAAAGTCAAAAATCTGTTCCATTTGCAAGTTCTATTGCTTCCTCAATATTTTTATATTTCATAACAGAAGCTACTGGACCAAATATTTCTTCGTTAAAAGATGATGTTTCTCTTGTTACATCAACTAAAACAGTTGCTGGAAAGAAAAATCATTTTCTATCTAATGCTTTTCATCAAGTAGTAATTTTTGCTCAGCTTGCGACTGCTCTTTCTACTTGTTTTTCAATATCTAAAACTGACTTTTTACTTGCTAATGGTTGAAGTTGTGTTTTTTCATCCATTGGGTCTCAAATAAGCAGTTCTGACATTGCCTTTGTATATTTTTCTACAAACTCACTATAAAAAATTTCTGGTATCAAAAATCTTTTTGATGAATTACATGCTTGTCATCCATTTCTTATTCTCCCATTTACCGCATATTCTATAACTTGATTCATATCAGAATTTTCAAGTACTAAAAATGCATCATTTCCTCAAAGTTCTAAAACAGATGGTTTTAAATATTTTCCAGCTAAAGCTCAAACAGCACTTCCAGCTCATTCACTTCCAGTAAGGTTTACTCAAGCAATATATTTATGTTTTATAATATCTTCACTCAGAGATGATGATACAAAAATATTTTGATACACTCATTCTGGAAAACCTGCTTTTTGGAAAAGTTCTTCTATTTTTATAGCAACTAAAGGTACATTTGAAGAATGTTTGTAAACTTGTGTATTCCCAGCTAAAATATTTGGAACTGCTGCTCTTAAAAGTTGGTTAAATGGAAAATTCCATGGAGCTACTCAAAAAATAACTCCTATCGGGTCATACATTTCTCTTACTTTTAATCCTTCAGTTTCATAATATGTTTCTTTTAAAATTTCTTCAAAATTATTCGCAAACCATCTAATAAGATTTGCTGTTTTTTGAAGTCCAGCTTTTGAAACATGATTTAACATTCCCATTTCAATAGTTTCTAGTTTTGATGATTCTTCTATATCGTTTTCTAATTCATCTGCTAATTTTAAAAATAATTCTTTTTTCTTTGAACTTGGAGTTTCTTTCCAAGTCAAATATGCTTGGTGTGCTTTTTCAATTTTTCTATGCACTTCTTCCAACGTAAGTGTTTCAAATTCAGCATTTAATTCCTCTGTATAAGGATTTATAGATTGTAATTTTGCCATAATTCATGTTTATAAAATAAAATAATTGTACATTATAAAGTAATGAATAAGAATAGTAAATTTTATTTTATTTCTTGTGGATAATCAAAATCTAAATCAATAATTTTTAATCATTTTTCTTGATTTACTCTTCTTAATGTTTCTTGAAATTCATGTTTATTTTCTACTTTATATCATTTTCCTCAGAAACTTTCAGCAAGTTTCACAAAGTCTGGATTTCCAAAATCAAGCCCCCACATTGGCATATTTGCACCAACTTGTTTCCATTTAATCATTCAGTAACTTGCATTATTTAAAACGACTACGGTAATATCTAAATTAAGTCTTACTGCTGTTTCTAAATCTCAAAGATTCATCACCAGTCCTCAGTCTCAAGTTATCACTACTACACTTTTTTCTGGATGTAAAATTTTTGCCTCCATTCCTGATGCAAGTCCTGCCCCCATAGTAGCAAGTGCATTATCAAGTAAAAGTGTATTTGGTTCAAAAGTTTTATAATTTCTTGCAAACCAAACTTTATAAAGTCCATTATCTAAAGCTACAATATCATCATTTTTTAATACATCTCTTACATCTTGTACGAGTTGTCTTGGTCACATTACTCAAGATTCTCCAATTTCTTTAGCAAGATTTTCTTGAATCTTTTTCTCATAATTTTCTTTTATTTCATAGATTTCTTTGAAATTCCAATTTCCAGTATCAATATTTGATTCTGATAATTGCCAAAATGTACTTCCAATATCTCAAACTATTTCTAAATATGGATTATAAACTTCATCAATATTTGCTTCATAAAAATTGATATGAATATTTTTTGTTCCTCATTCTCCGATTAAGTGAGTTGGTTTTTCAATTGGATCATATCCAACAGAAAGTATTAAATCTGCTTTTTTAATAGCATCATGAATATAATCATTGCTTGTTAAAGCTGCTGTTCATAAATACTGTTTTACATCTTCTCTTACGACTCATTTTCACATTTGAGAAGCAAAGAATGGAATATTATTTTTTGTAATAAATTCAGTTAAATATTTTGTAATTCTTTTTCTATTTGCTCAAGCTCCAACAAGGATAATTGGAGATTTAGCTTTTTGCAACTCTTGTACTAATAATGCAATTGCTTTTTCATCTATAATTGGTCTCCTAATTTTTTCTACACTTATATTAAGATTTGGATTTTCAACCATTTCTGCTGCTATATCTTCTGGTAATTCTATAGCTACTGCTCCTGGTCTTTCAGAAGTAGCAATTCTAAAAGCATTATCCAAAACATATGGGATTTTATTTCAAGAAACCAAAGTTGTTGCATATTTTGTAATTGGTTTCATCATAGCAACCACATCAATAATTTGGAAAAGTCCTTGTTTTGACTTTCTAATTGGCTTTTGTCCAGTAATAACCATTATAGGAAATCCTCCAAGTTGTGCATATGCAACTCATGTTACCATATTTGTCGCTCCAGGTCAGAGTGTTGCAAGAGCAACTCAAAGTTTTCCTGTCAATCTTCCATATGTTGCTGCCATAAATACAGCAGTTTGTTCGTTTCTTGTAATAACTAATTTTATTTTTCAAGATTTTCTAATACTGTCTACTAAATCAAGATTTTCTTCTCACGGTACTCCATAAATAGTATGTACTCATTTCTTTTCTAATATTTCTACAAATAAGTCTGATGCTTTCATACGCTTTTATTCAGTTAAAAAATAAACACTATAGATTATATAGTATTTATTTTTTATTGCAAATGTTTTTTGGAAATAGGGAGAAGTATGTTTATTTTTCTGCAATTAAATACCTATCATTTATCTGTATTTTTTGTTTTGCTCTAGTGCAAGCTACATACAAAATATTTACTTCTTCTAATAGTTTCTCTAATTTTTCTTCCTTTTGGTTTCATGATAATTTATCAATTTCTTTTAAAGTTTCATTTATATCTTCAAAATCATCTAATAAAACTACATTTTCCCACTCTAATCATTTTGACTTATGTGCTGAAGAAACAGCATAAGTGGAATATAAATAATCAGTTGTTAACTCTTTTTTCAATAAAAAAACCAATTCCTCTATATTATCAACTCATCTTAATTCTTTAATATTAATTGTTTTTCAAATAATTTCTTCAAAAAGTTTAATCATTGCTTTTATTTCTTGATCCTTTCACTCCTCAGAATACATTTTTAACTCTCAAAAACTTCAAAATATTTTTACAAAAGTGTTAGTTATTTTTGTATAATCATTATTATACAAATAATTAATGTCTAGCAACAAACTAAAATTATAACTTTCAAATCCTCATACATAAAATACATTTCATTTATTTTTAATTATATATTTCATAATTCCAGCATTTGTTCTTCAAATAATTGTTTGATTATCTAAGTTTGTTCTTTTTTTATTTAATCATTGTATTTCTGATTTTGATCATAAAACTTTTAAATATTGATTTGCAATATCAGTAATATTTTTAGCACACCTAAAGCTTCAAGTTAAATATAATTCTACTTTATCAGTTTCATTTTCTAATATTTTAAAAGTATTTTTACTTCATCTCCACTGATAGATTTGCTGAAAAGAATCTCAAATAAAAACTTTTTTTGTTTTTTGCTTTAAAATTATATCCAGCATGCATCAATTTACATCTTGTGCCTCATCAACTAAAATATAATCAAAATGTTTTAAATTAGGCTTTGATAACTGGTACAATTTCAAATAAACATCATGTTCTATTTTTAATTTTTCTCAATTTAATAAATCTTTCCAAATGTTTGAAAAAGCCTTAATTAACATATTTGAATTATACTTTCCATTAAATCATTTTAAAATATTATCTATTTCATTATCTAAATTTTTTAAATATGTTTCAAATGTATCTCATGAATTTAGAAAATCTTTAAAAATGAGCAAAGTATAATATCCATAATAATACTTCATATCTCAATGAAAGTATTTAGCTAAATCATACGGCCTCAAATTTCAAAGTCTTTGAGAATAATTATGTCATATTTCTTTATAAGCTATTGAATGAATCGTTGAAACTTTTACATTTTTTAGATTTTTAAATTTTTCAACAGCTTCTTCTTTTAATCATCTATTATAGCAAAGATAAAGTATATTATCATTTGGTCTTGATTTACAAAATTCCACTAATGTTGTCGTTTTTCAAGTTCAAGCAAAAGCATTTATGAGAAGAATATTAGAAAAGTCCGCCTGTATAATTTCAATCTGCTCATTTGTTAGATTCATTGTTTTGAGTTTTGTTAGATTTAAATTGATTTATTCACTCTTGAAAATATTGCAATAATTCTTCTTTATTAGTTTCAAATTCTTTTATTTTCTCTTCTTTTTGATCAATGTTTTTTTTCAAATCTTCATTCTTTTGTTTTTCTTTATTTAACTCATTTTCTTTAGTAGATAGTTGATTTTTTATATTCTGTAGTTCTTTTTCTAAAGTTTTTCTACTCTCTTTTTCTTCATCTAGTTTAGTTTGTAGTTCATCTTTGGCCTTAGTTTCATTATTTAGTTTAGTTTGTAGTTCATCTTTAGCTTCTATTTCATCATTTAATTTATTTTCCAAATCTGTATATCAATCAATATTATTTTTATCAATAAAAAATTCTTCATAAGCCCAAACAATATTACTATCTCTTATAGTTTTCAGTTTTTTTATTTTTATTTTATTTTCATCATTTACAATATCAACAAGTTCTTTATAATCAATTTTGTTTCATTCATGAATTAATTTGTTTGTTATATCATCATTTAGTTTTAATTCTGAATATAAAGAATTATATCAATTATATTCTCAATATAAATAAGAAAGTAATATTTTTATTTTTTTATCTTTAATCAACGATAGTCAATATTTATCAAAATTTTCTAATTTTTCATTTCAATATTTATATAAAATTAAAAACAATAATATTCCATAATTATCTCAATCTTTTTCTATATTTATTATATCTGATATAGATGGAGAAGTCGTATCAATATAACTCTTTAAATTTTTTAAGAATTCAGATATTTTTTGATCATCACTAGGAATATTCAATTCTTTAACAATAGTTTTTATTTTATTTCATAAATTTTTTAAATTTTCTTTCCCTTCAAATTTTATTCTTTTGTTTATTAAGTCATTTATAAATAATAAAATTTTATCATTTATATCTTTATCTTTTTTTTCTAAATAATTGTTTAAAAAAAATAACATCTCTTGAGATTTATTTGTATTCTTAGTATTAAAAAGCTTCCAGATATCTTCATCAATAAACTTTATCATTTGATTTCATCATAATTGTTTATTTTTATTATTATAAATATCTTTAAGTCTTTCAATATTATCATTTTCTTTATCTTCTAATTGAGTATTAGATATTTCTTTATTTTCTAAGTTTATTTTTTGTATCTTAATCTTATTTTTAGGTATAAAAATATTATTATAATTACTAGTAATTATAGATTCATATACTGCTTTATTTTCAATATATATAGATGAAACTTTACTAAATGGTATTATTCAATTATATAACCAAATATCATTTTTTAAGTCAATAATATCTTTTAATTCATCTACTTCTAAAAATATAATATTATCTATGTTTACTCAATTACATATTATCTTTTTAGAAACAAATGGAATATAATTTTTAAATAAATAAAATAAATCATTCTCTTCTAACCAGTTTTTATTTTCATTTATATTAACTGGATAAATAAATCATTTTGTCAAAAAATATAACAGATTTCATTGAGAAATTTGAATATACTTTTTACTATTACTTACTGTTTTTGATTTTTTAGTTGTTTCTCATTTTTTAGCCATAATTTTAGATTAAAAAAATAAAAATATTATTAAAACTCTATATCTTCTATACTTATCTCTTTCTTATTTCAAGAATCATTTCATATTTTATATGATGAATAAGTATTAGAATCAAATTTACTTAAAATTTTTTCTATCTGACTTCATCAACTATGATGAGTAATAATAAGTTTTTCTTTTGCTCTAGTAAAAGCTACAAACAGCTGATTATTATCTAAATATTTATATTCTATACTTGGGTATAAATTAGGAATTATAACAATATCAACTTCTAATCATTTCACAGATTTGAAAGTAGTAATTAAAGGGCTTTTAAAATTATTTATATTAAAATTATTTTCACTATTATAAAGAGTATAATCATAAAAATTTTCACTTTTTAAATCTGTTTCAAATAAACTAATTTGTTCTATTTGAGAAAATAATATAGCAATATTTTTAGATTTATTATCATCAATAATTTTTAATATTTGAACTAATTCAGTTTGTTTATCACAACAATCATAAAAAATTACTGGCTCTGGTTTATTTTCCATTAACTTTATATCTCACTTTTCAACATTTTTTGGATTCAACTGTAATGCAAATTCATATAAACTTTTTGGATTTCTTCTATTTAATGTTAATTGATATGTTTCTGTATTCAAATATCATTTTATAATTTCCGTCATTTTATTTTCTCAAGTTCTAACAATTATTTGTTGGGCATCATCTGCAAAAATAGAAATATGATTTGACAAAATTCAAATATGTTCATAAATATATTGTAAAATATCTTGTCATTCATCTATTATAATTACATCAAATTTTCCATATTTTTCTAAATACTTAGAAAAAGTTTCTTTTACATCTTCTGATTTTATGTTTTCTATTTTTATATAATTAAGATTTAGTTTCTTTCTAATTTCATAAAACCATTTCCAAAAAGAATTAAATTTTACTTTAGCGCTAATATCATCTATTCATTGTTTTAAAAATTCTGATAATAATTTTCAATAAGTTAAATAAATAACCTTTTTATTTTGTCTATTAAATTTATCAAGTCTATGAGCAGCAATAGTACTTTTTCATGCTCAAGGTAATCAGTAAACTAATAAATTGCAATCTATAGGACTATCTATAGCTTCTATCATATATTTTCATTGTATAGATTCTTTTATCTTATCATAAGATATTGAATTAAACTTAAAATTTGCCATAAGTTGAAAAAAGAAAGTAAATTACTCTTACTTAATTATTTTATATATAAATATAGAATAATCAACTACTTTTTATATATTTAGCATTAGTTTAAGTTATATATTCATAATAATACTCTTTTCTGTTAATTTCATTTATACTCATAATCCACCTCAATCCACTTTTCCTGTGCTCCAAGATGTTCCCCAACTTTACTCTTAAAATCACTATCAATTTGAGAAACTCTTTTCGCTCCATCAATCGTTAGCACCAAAGGATTAATATATCTCTTTTTTGTCTTTGAATACACATAATATTTTGAAGTCTGAGGTTCCTTTTTAAATAATTCATATTTTTCCATTTTTATAAAAAATTCCCACATTTGTATCACTTTTTTATTTTTTGAAGTATATATTTTTTGAATAAAATCAGCTTCTCATATATTATATAACTGCGAAAACGAAACTATTTTTTCTTGAATAGAAACTCTTAAAATCTCTGAAAGAAATGACATTGATATATGACTTTCAAAACTCGAAAAACAACTCGAATCATTTAAAAGAGATAATTTTGCAAATTCTAATGCAATGCTTTTCGTTTGAAAACCAAGCTCTTGTTCTCCATTTTCATTTTTTAAAATAACTAGATCATCATACATTCTCTTCACTTCTTCAAAAGTTTTGTATCACAAATATATTCCTCCATCCAAAGTATATTCAAGCCTATCTGAAGAAAGTTTTGGACTCTTATTATCTGCAATTGGATATTTGGTATAATCATTCACTTCCTCAATTGATATATGATATTTTTCTAAAAGTTCCATAATTTTTTCATCATTTTGAAGAATGTCTGTGATATAAAATTCAGCTGCTTCTTGAGTTTGAACATCTCAAAGTAAATAATCTCAGGCATGAGAAAAAATACTATTTGAAATATCGTGAAAAAGTCCAGCAAGAGTTTGTTTTTTATCATGAGTAAAATTCCAAATAATCAAAGCAACTCAAATACTATGTCACAAACGATTTGCTTCAAATTTGTAATTGAAAAATTTTGTGTATTCAGTCCCACAATTTTGTCCAATATCTGCTAATCTTTTCAAACTTTTTGCCTCTAAAAACTCATGCAAAAACTCTGGAAAATCTGGTGAAAATATTGAAAATAATTCATAATATTCTTTTGCTATATTATATTTCATATTTTTTACTTTAAAAAATATTTTTTCTCAAATGAGTAAATTTCATCAAGTCCTGCAAGTGAAAGTTTTGTATCTATTTCTTGTCATTTTAAACTCAAAAATATTTTTATATCTCAACTTGGTAAACTAAGCATAAATTCTTTCAATTTTAATAAATTTTCTTTTTGAGTTGTTGGAGGAATTTGAATAATATATTTGTCCATTTTTTCCTCAAAAACAGCGCAAGTTGGAGGAGGATTTTCCTGAATTTCTACAAAATCACTCTCTTGACTTTCTTCTTGAGATTCATTGTTTGAAGGAGATATTTCTTGAGAAGTTTGAGCTTGTTTTAAAACATCATTTTTGGTAAATGAATTATATTTTTTATTATCAAAAAGTCATAATGATTGCGCTTGTTCTCTGACTTGTGTAAGAGCAAGTGATTTTATATCACGTGCTAAGATAGCTTTTCTTTTATATTCAGCATTGATGTTGAGTCATCCAGAAACGATAATAATTTTATCTGCCTCCATTTTATCTTTAAATGCTTCATAATCTTTTGGGAAAATAGTGACTTCAAAATCATATTCAAAACTTTCGCAATATAAAAATACCATATTTCCTCCTGATTTTGTCATCATTTTTCTGACATCTTTCACATATCCAACCGCTTGAATAATGGTGGTTCTTGATTTTTGTTTTTCTGGAAGTTTTTCAATTTCTTCAAAACTCATTTTCATAATTTTTGCATTTTGACTTCTTTTTTCTATATAACGAGAAAGTCCATCGAGTGGATGACCAGAAATTGGAAATCAAATTACCAGTTTTTCTCATTTAATTAATTCTTCAAAACTGAATTCTGAAACTGTTTCTAAAACAAGTGCATTTGAGTTTTCGATATGATCAAAAAGTCCTATTTGATTTGATTCTTTTTTCTTTTCTCACTCACGAGAAAATTTGATAATATTTTCAATATTTTTATAAAGTTGTCCTCTTTCTCCAAAATCATCCAAACTTCCTGAAAGTATAAGTGCTTCAAGGGATTTTTTATTGATTACTTCTCTTCCAGCTCTGGCAATAAAATCTTCTAAAGACGTATATTTTCCATCTTTTCTTCCATTTTTAATAGCTTCAATTGGTCAGTCTCAAATTCACTTAATCGCCTTGAGTCCAAATCTGATAGTGGCATCATTGATATAGGTAAAATGCTTCATCGAATCATTGATACTTGGAGGGAGTACTTGAATTCATTTCGAATTACATTCTCATACTTCCATCACAATTCTTTCCATACTTTCCTCATCACTCACCATCAGAGCGGTTAAAAACTCTGTTCTATAATAGGCTTTTAAATAAGCTGTTTGGTACGCTATGAAGGCATAACAAGCCGCGTGCGATTTGTTAAATGAGTAATTTGCAGCAGGTTGAATCATCTCTTCATAAATATATTTTGGAGTTTCTGGTTTATAATTTTTAAATTGTCCAGCTTTGGTAATAAATTCTCATTTTAATTGTTCAATGATTTCTATTTTTTTCTTTCCGATTCATCTTCTGAGTAAATCTGCTTCTCCAAGAGAAAATCATGCCATTACCTGAACAATAAACATCAGTTGTTCTTGGTAGACAGCGATTCCATTTGATACGTCTAAAATAGGTGCTAAATCCTCATCAAGTTTTCTTTTTTCTTCAGCAATTTCACTATCACTATATCAAGCACTTTTGAGTATTTCTATCAAATTATCTGCCATATATTTTACTTCTTCTCTTCCATGCTTTCTTTCAACATATGAAGGAATATATGCGAGTGGTCATGGACGATACAAAGATACCATCGCAATCAAATCTTCAAAACTATTAGGTTGTAAATCTATCAAATATTTTCTCATCCCGTCAGATTCAAACTGGAATACTCAAGTCGTATCTCAGGCAGCAAATATTTCAAATACTTTTTGATCGTCTCTTGGTACATTTAAGATGTCAACATCCACTCATTTATTATTTTTAATAATTTTTAATGCTCTTTTTATGATAGTAAGATTTCTAAGTCCTAAAAAGTCCATTTTCAAAAGCCCAAGATCCTCAAGCGGATAGGCAGAATATTGTGTAATAATAGCATTCTGGTCTTTTGGAGGATGCGCAAGAGCTGTATAATCAGTCATCTTGTTTGGTGCGATAATTACGGCACAAGCATGGACTCAGATTTGTCTCACATTTCCTTCTATCTTGAGGGCATTGTCTATAATATTTTGATATTTTGGATTTTGCTCATACGCCATTTTAAATTCAAGACTTTCTTCTAAAGCTTGTTTTAATTTTGTTCAAGGTTTTTCTGGTATCAGTTTTGCGAGTTCATTCATTTCAGCAAAATCTACTCACATAACTCTTCCGACATCTTTTACCGCAGCACGAGCAGCAAAAGTACCAAATGTACAAATCTGTGCTACATGGTCAGCTCCATATTTATTTCTACAATACTCGATTACTCTATCTCTTCCATCATCAGCAAAATCCGTGTCTATATCTGGCATGGAAATTCTGGCAGGATTCAGAAATCTTTCAAAAAGGAGTGAATATGGAAGGGGGTCAATATCCGTAATTCAAGATAGATATGCCATTAAACTTCCTGCAGCTGATCATCTTCCGGGTCCTACTGGAATACCGTTATTTCTTGCCCAATTGATATAGTCAGCAACGATGAGAAAGTAAGCATCAAAACCCATTTCGTGCACTACTACAAGCTCATATTCGAGTCTGTCTATTTTGTCTATTAAGTCTTTGTCTAGTTTTGAAATAAATGCTTTTTTTTCTTCACTATAAAAGGTAATTGAAAGAGCTTTGAGTTCTTCAGGAGAGCTTTCAGTAAGTTTTTTTTGTAACCCTGGAACATCTATTTTTTTGACGAGATTAAATATTTCTGTTTGAGATAGATTATAGTTATATCTCCAATTGAGTCACTTAAAAGAAAGGTATCTCAAATACCATTCATCAGAAGTAAGTTTTTTTATTCCTGTTTCATTTTTCTCAGATTCCATGGCTTTTTCATATATTTTTTGATCTGATTCAGGAAGTTCATATTTCGGAATTAATACTCATCCAGTTTCTATTTTTATATTTACTTTCTCAGCTATTTCAAGCGTATTTGAAAGAGCTGAGGGAAGAAATCAAAAAAGCATTTGCATCTCTTCTTCATTAAAAAAAGAATAATCTCCATTGATGAGGGTGTGACGATCTGGATTTTCTATTTGATGTCCTGTTCCAAGTGCCATGATAACATCTTGAGTTTGTTTATCAGATTTGTCTATATAGTAGCAATTATTCGTAGCAACTACTTTGAAATTATATTTTTTATGTAACTCTATAAGAGTATCTGTTACCAGTCTTTGTTTTGGAATATCATCATGATAGAGAAGTTCGACATAAAAATCCTCAGGAAAAACTCTTTCATATTCCCTAATTCTCTCAATGATTTTTTCTTCTGAGATTCCAGCTAAAATATAATATGAAATTTCTCAAGAAATTGGTCCAGAAAGACAGATAACATTTTCTGAGTATTCTTTGAGTTCTTCCCAAGTAACATACGGTTTCGCACCAGGGCGCTCTAAATTGGCAATAGAAACCAGAAAAATAATATTTTTATACCCTTCATAGTTTTTTGCCAAAAGTACTGTTTTATGAAACATTTTATCATCTGAAAGTGATTGTAAATAAATCTCTGTTCATAAAATTGGTTTGATTCATTCTTCTTTTGCATATTTATAGAGTTCATGACATCCGTGAATATTGTTAGTATCAGTAATCGCGACCGCAGGCATTCATAAAGATTTTGCTTTTTTAACATAATCTTTTGGCTTTGGAAGTCACTCTAAAATAGAAAAATGAGAGTGGTTATGTAAGTGTACAAATGTCATACTTTTTACTCGTAACTAAGTAATATTTTTTACAAGTAAGATACTTATTTTTTGAAAATTAACAACATAAAAGTTTGATTTTTTGCAAATAGAGAAAAAGTATGATAAGATGATAAAGATTATTTAATAATACTATTTTTATGAGTAATGGAAAAGAAGTAATTGAAAGTACATCAAAACAAATTGATAGTCACTTGGATGCACTACAATCAAAAATTGATACTCTCAACCATCAAGATAATTTTTATAGTTATGAAAAAAAAGAAAATGGAGTCTTTCAAGCAAAAATAAATGGAGTAAAATTAGAAGTAGATTTTTATAATTCAAAAGATTTATTAGTAGCATTACAACTGATTGCACACATGATCTCTGTATACACAAAAGCCTGACATAATACACCCTTTTATGCCGGAGAAGATGGGTGGACAAAGTGAGATAGAGAATCGATTATTGATTTAAAAGTTGATAACAGAACAGTGTTTGATACCACTTTTTTAAGAGCTGAAACCATAAAAAAAGTTTTTTGAATTAATGATACAAGAAATAAAATGGAAACTCAAAAAATAGCTGACTTTTTAAATCAAGTTTTAGGAGTTGGACAAAAAAAAGAAGAAAATTAATTTCCTTCTTTTTTATTTTCATCTTTTTTTTGTGATTTCATAAGTGGGAAAAGCACTACATCTCTTAGATTATCTTGCTGAGTTAAAATAGAAAATACTCTTTCAATTCACATTCCCCAACCTGATTGTGGTGGCATTGCATATTCCATAGCAAATACAAAATCATCATCTCAAGAAGTTGCTTCTTCATCTCACATTTCTTTTGCTTTTGCTTGTGCATCAAAGTTTGCTTTTTGTACACTCGGATCAATAAGTTCTGAATAGGCTTTTATAATTTCCCATCCATTTACTACTAATTGGAATTGTTCAACAATTGCTGGATTTTCATCATTTTGTCTTGCAAGTGGTTGCATAGTTTTTGGATAATTATAAACAAAAGCTGGGCCAACAATACTTGGTCTTAAAACTTTTTTGAATAAATAATCAATAAGTGTTGGCACTACCATTTGATTCATTCCTTCAAATTCAACTCCTGCTGCTTTAATATCAGCTCTTAATTTTTCCTCATCTCCAATAAAATACATTGAAACATCAATACCACATACTTTTTTAATTCCTTCAACATAATCGATTCTTTGCCAAGGAGTTTGAAAATTTACTAATTTTTCTACTCAAGCTTTATCTTTTACTAAAACTTCTTTTTTTAATTCTGGTACTTTTGCAAAAATATATTCAAACATTTCTTCAGTAAATTTCATATTATCTTCAAAATTCCACCAAGCAGCATAATGTTCAATGGCAGAAAATTCTTGAATATGACTTGGGTCTGATCCTTCATTTCTGAAGTTTCTTGTAAATTCTACTACTCTTTCAAATCTTCAAACCATAATTCTTTTTAAAAATGTTTCAGGAGAAATTCTTAAAAAGTATTCTTCATCAAAATCATTATGATGAGTGATAAATGGTGCTGCGGCTGCTCCTGAAGCTGCATTTCATAAAACTGGAGTTTCTACTTCAAAAAATCTATTTTCTTCATAAAAATCTCTTAATGCTCTTACAAATTTACTTCTAAGTATGAATCTTTGATATGAATCATCATTCATAATCATATCTAAATATCTTTGTCTATAAAGAGTTTCTTGATCTGTTACTCAGTGAAATTTTTCTGGAAGTGGACGAATTGCTTTTGAAAGTATTTGAAATTCACTCACAAAAAGAGTGAGTTCTCCATGTTTTGTAAGGAATAAATCTCATTTTACTCAAATATAATCTCAAACATTAATAAATTTTTCTGAGATTTTGTATGCTGATTTTTCTTCTCCTTCAATAGTTAAAGAATCAACTAAATCTTTTCCAGTATGAAATTGAACTTTATCTTTCATAAAACAAATTTGCAAAGTTCCAGATTGGTCCATAACTTTTGCAAATGCAAGTTTTCCATGACTTTTATAACTCATAAGTCTTCCTGCAATTTGATATTTTTTTTCGGCTCCAGATTCTTGAAAAGCTTCTACTTCTTTCAAATTTGAATTATTTTTTGCAACTTCTGAAATATCTTGTTTTCAGTGATAATTATTTGCATACACTATAACTCCGGCTTCTTTTAATTTTTTGATTTTTTCTATTCTATCAAGAGATTCATTTCCATATTCAAACATATTTTTTCTATTTAAAAAGTAAATTTTGGTTTTAAAATAATTATTTTTTGCAAAAAAGCAAGATTCTATGTATTATCTTTAATAATTTTTATCAAATCTTGAGCTTCTAACAAAGCTTCTTTTATATATTTTAAAAATATTTTTTCTCATGAATTTGTCTGTATAATAAGAGTTCCATATCAAAAATAATTTGAGAAAAATCCTTTTTGTTCCACCTTGATAGCCTGTAATTGTGAAAAATTTCAGTACTCATAATTATGTTGAAATATATTCATTTGTTTAATATAGATAACTCTTGTATTTGTAACAACAAAAATTGAAAGTTCAAATGAGAGAAAAAGATAATAAAAAATAATAGCACTTATTTGTAATAAACCTATAAAAATAATTATTTTATAAAGATAATCTCAGAGTAAAAAATATACTATTCCTGATATAATTATACTCAATCATGCAAATCACCACAATATCAAAAGAGTAAAATAATGAGGTTTAATAATTTTTATAATTTTTTCATTTTCTTTCAATTTCATAGAAATTTCATTTTAAGAAATATTTGGTTTTTTTAAATAAAAAGCTTCTGCAATTTTTTGATTTTGAAAGGAAATATTTTTTATAATTTTTTCATAATCGACATCTCTTATCGTTTCAATATATTCTAAAACAATGTCTCAATAAATAGTTTTTGTGTCTTTAAACTTTTCTTTCAAATCTTCATTTTGAATAATTTCTATTTCACTTTCGCGTGTCATTTTTATAAAACAGTCTCTCTTTGAAGAGGTTTTTACAATCGGATATTTTTCAAATAAATCAAAATACGTAAGTGTCGTAATATTTTTTTTCAAAACAAAATTAATTGTGTTTACGAGTAAAACTGTCGTTCTCACTCCTGTAAAACTTCCGGGACCATTCACGACAATGATATTTTCTAAATCTGTATATGTTACATTATTTTTTTTCAAAAAAGCATCAAATTCTTCTATTAAAAGGGTTGATTCGTTCAAGCGAACATCAAAAAAATGTGTATCTAAAATATTTCTTTTTTCATCAAAAAGTATCAGTGCATTTTTTGCAGAAATAGTATCTAGGAATATATTCATAATGAGTATTAGGAGTAATTTTTTAAATTATATTATTTTTCAATTTTTATGCAAAAAATTATGATTTTTTAAGAGTTTTTATATAATGAAAATACTTTAGATTTTAAAAAACATATATGGACGAAATAATTCAAAAAGATGCAAATGGAAATATCTTGGCTGACGGAGACACTGTAATTGCTATAAAAGACCTCAAAGTAAAATGAGCTCCTGATATAAAAAGAGGCGATAAATTTAAAAACATAAAACTCACTGATGAAGAAGGAATCATAGAATCAGGAAAAATGGTTTTAAGAACTGAGTTTTTTAAAAAGATTTAATTTAAAAATAAAAAATTAACTCTATCATGCACTACCTCAACACCTGAAATATATTTTCCAGAAGTCTTTTGATACAAGAAAATTTAAAAAATTCTCTTATCATTACCAAGAGTGAAAATATAAAAAAATATTTGAAAATATTTCCATACCTAAACACTCCCATCACTGAGATAACTTGCTTGTCTCAGCTTTTAGATTTTGCCAAAAACGACAACGGAAACTTCATAGTAAATTACGATGTATTTTTTGCCAAATTACCAAATAATTGGGAACTGGAAAATAAATATTCTATCACTTTAGAAAAAGATACGCCATGTGAAATAGATGAACTCTTAAAAAAATTAAATGATTTTGGGTATAGCTTCAGTGAACATTTAGAATGATGAAACTATAAAAAAACATGAGATACCTTGTCTATAAAATTAAAAAGGAAAAAAGAAACGATTCTCGTAAGTTTTTGGTGAGATTCAGTAGAAAGTATCTTTATAGAAAACGGAATTTATTCAAAAAATGTAGACAAAATCACTCTTTGAAAAATAGAAGATATAAACTTTTTTTCTCTGGAAAATTCTTTTAATAAAGAACTACTCGAATTAATCAAACAAAAAAATCTTATTCTAGACAATATTGATATACTTGAGTGAGCTCCAAATTTTTGAGAACTCGAAAATATTTTTGCTTTAGATATACTCAAAAATCCTTCCATTGAACAAACTAGTCTTGATATCACAGATCTTTTTATAGACAATTTAGAAAATCTTATCAAAATCCTGAAATCAGATACAAAAGTAGTTATTTATACAAAAAATAAAACTCCTCTAGAAACTTTTTTAGAATACAATAACATAGAAAATATTGAAATTCATACGACTGATTTAAATATTTTAAAGTCATTTAAAAAAATAAATACTCTTTGAGGAAATTCTCAAAAACAACAACTTTATGTTATTTGTGATGATAATTTGTCTAAAATATTTGTAAAAAAAAGAGTCAAAAAATCTCTGAGTCAAAACCTTGATTTACTCTTACAAATCAAACCTGGAGATTATGTCGTACATATAGATCACGGGATTTGAATCTTTGAATGAATTGTCCAAAAAGAACTCGGAAATTCAAAAAAAGAATACCTAGAAATTCATTATAAAAACAATGATAAACTCTTTGTTCCTATCACAGAAACAACAAGAGTGAGCAAATATATTGGGAATGAACATCCAAATCTTACGGGACTTTCTACAAAAGAATGGTCAAAAAAACTAGAAAAGGTTGGAGAAGATGTCCAAAAAGTAGCAGAAGAACTCTTAGAAATTTATGCAAAAAGAAAACTTTCTAAAGGGTTTGCTTTCCAATATGATATAGAAGAAATGACAAAATTTTCCAGAAGTTTTGACTATGAATATACTCCAGATCAAATAAATGCGATTGAAGAAATTATGCAAGATATGGGAAGCGAAAATCCTATGGAAAGAATTCTCGTGTGAGATGTTTGATTTGGAAAAACAGAAGTAGCATTTAATGCGATTTACAATGCTTTCCTGAGTGGAAAACAATCTATTATTATCTCTCCACTCGTAGTACTTGCTTATGAACATTATAATAAAGCATGTGAAAGATTTTCCAGTTTTCCTCTGAATATCGAACTCCTCACTCGCTTTCAAACCAATTCAGAAGCAAATATAATCCTAAAAAAGTTAAAAGAAGGAAAAATAGATCTCATCATAGGAACCCATAGACTCCTTGGAGAAAGCATTGAATATAAAGACTTATGACTTCTCGTCATCGATGAAGAACATAAATTTTGAGTAAAAGACAAAGAAAAAATAAAAGAAATGAAAGGAAATATAGACATATTGTCTATGTCTGCTACCCCAATACCAAGAAGTCTCAATATGGCGCTCAGCTGAATAAGAAGCGTTTCTATACTCTCAAAAGCCCCCTCAATGAGAAAGTGAGTAGAAACATTTGTGTCTAAATTTGATGATGCTATTATAAAAGATGCTGGAAATAAAGAATTTCAAAGATGATGACAATTATTTTTTATTCACAACAGAGTAGATAGTATAGAAAGTATGGCAAAATATCTGGGTGAGTTATTTCCAAAGAAAAAAGTAGTTGTAACACATGGACAACTCCCATGACACGAACTCGAAGACAGAATCTTGGCATTTAAAAGAAAAGAGTACGATATACTCCTCTCTTCAACCGTTATTGAAAATGGTATCGATTTTCCAAATGTAAATACGATTATTATAAATGAAGCCTACAAGTTTTGAATCAGTCAAATCCATCAACTCAGAGGAAGAGTGGGAAGATGAGATCAATCAGGATACTGTTATCTCCTCTTTAAAAGAGAAAAAATATCTGAAGATGCTGCCAAAAGGCTCACTACCATGGTTGAATATAGTCATTTATGAGCTGGGTTTGAACTGGCTATGAGAGATCTCGAGATCAGATGAGGATGAGATATACTATGACTCAATCAATCTGGATTATCAAGTGAAGTATGAATGAGTGTCTACTTAAAACTCCTGGAAGATAAAGTAGAGGAATTAAAATATTCTCAAGAAATAAATGCTTCTCAAAATGAAGAAATAAAAAAGAAACTCGATACCACGATTGATCTCAATATATCGGCATACCTCGAAGATGATTTTTTTGATTCTGATCTGGATAAACTCAACTTTTATAGAGAAATTGAATCCATATCCTCTCTGGAAGAATTGGATAATCTGATAGAGGATTTTAAAGAATTTTCTTGAGAACTCAAAGAGGAAAATAAAAATCTTTTCCGTCTCTTAGAAGTAAAAATAATTGCCTGAGATTATAAAATACGCTCCATAAAAAGGAATGGCGTAAGCTATGAAATCCTATTTAGAAATGATATTTCCTTAGAGGAATTAAGAAATTTTCTCGACAAAGATAGCGAAGTCAAGTTTATTGTTCACTCGTTACAAAGTCTCAAAAGTAGTTGTATAAAATTTCATGGTGATGAAGACTTTTTACTCTATCTCTATAATATTATGATAGAAAAGAAAAAAAATCCAGAAAGGAAAGTTATTAAAATCAAAAAGTCAAGCTTAGACAAAACAAAATAATTGAATTTTTTTAAAAAAGCTATACAATAACAACCGTTATTTTTTAACCTGTTTATATGAAAAAAATACTTACGCTACTTGCTATAAGTCTCGCTCTCGTGAGTTGTGGAAAAGCCTCTCCAGAAACTGATCCCAATATAGATTTAAATAATATTTCTGGAAAAAGAACTTTTATAGGTTTTGTAGGAACCTTTTGTCCTCACTGTAGAGATGAAGTACCTGTGCTTGATAAATTTTATAGAGATTATAAAGACCAAGTTAATATGCAACTGATTAATACTGATGGTAAAAAATTTATAGGTGATTATATTATTCCCCAAGATACTTCAAATCCTATTAGTTACCAAGAAGTAACTGGTGATAAATGTGACTATGTACCAAGTTTTGTTATCTTTGATGAAAACAAACAAATTACCAAAAAAGTTTGTGGAGGAAAAATAAGTTACGAAGAACTACAAGCTGAACTTCTTGTCCCAGGAACTGTTTCTGGAACGGGAGAAAATTTATCAACTAACACATGAGAAACCATGAAAAATACCTACCAATTAGAATGATTTAAAGAAGGTGATGTTTGAGTAATTATGACCACTACTAACTGAAAATTAGAAATTAAATTATTTACCAGCGATGTACCAAAAACAGCAAATAATTTCCTAGCTCTCTCTAAAAATGGATACTATGATAATTTAACTTTTCATAGAGTTATAAAAGACTTTATGATTCAATGAGGAGATCCTGAAGGAACTGGAATGGGAGGAGAAAGTATTTATGGAGATGCTTTTGAAGATGAATTTACTCCAAAACTTACCAATATCAGAGGTTCTCTTTCTATGGCAAACTCAGGTCCAAACACGAATGGAAGCCAATTTTTTATCAACCAAAGAGACAATAATTTTTTAGACAATAAACACTCTGTTTTTGGACAAGTAGTAAATGGTCTTGATAATGTTGATAAAATCGCAAGCTCAAAAACAGATAAAGATGATAAACCTGAAAAAGAAATAAAAATTATAAAAATGGAGGTGGTTCAATATCAATCTGGAAGCTTAAAACCATATGATTTCAGCCTAGAAGAAGAATTAAAAAAATCAGAAGATGAAAAAAAAGCAAAATTTGAAGCAAATAAAAATAGAGCTGTAAAAAAATGAGATCAAATAGCTGTACATTATGTATTAACTACTGTAGATGATGGAAAAGAGTTTGATAACTCTTACTCAAGAGGAACTCCTTTTGAATTTGAGGTATGAACCGATCCTAAACAAGTAGTAGCTTGATTTGATGCCTGAGTGATAGGAATGAAGCCAGGAGAAAAAAAGACTCTAAATCTAAAAGCATCAGAAGCATACTGACCAAGAGATGAAAAAAATATTCAAGAAGTACCAAAAACGGATTTAAAAGATTTTGAAGATAATGGATTTGAATTAAAGGTATGAGTAAAACTTCCAACTATGTATGGTGAATTTGAAATAGTAGAAGTAACTCCAACTACAGTAAAAGTAGATTTAAATCATCCTCTTGCCGGAAAAGACTTAAAATTTGAAGTAGAGTTAGTTGAATATAAAAACTAAAAAAATCGTGAAATGATTCACGATTTTTTTATTTCTTTTTTCAAAGTATCATATCTTTAAAATATTCAAAAATGATATCTGGAATTTGTGAGTATAAATTAATTATTTGTTTTATTTTATTATAAACTTCAACTATTTCCATAATAATGTTTAAAACTTTTATAATCTTATAAAGTACTATAGAAAGAAGAGTTCCTATAATAATAGTAAAAATAGTAAGAGTAATGTATAATATCTCTATCACTTCCATAATTTAAAATTAAAAAATATCCTATAAGTAAAAGAGCATTAAATCTCTTCTATAGCTCTATTTATATCTAAATTTAAGCTTTTTACAACTTTTTTTACATTATCCTCTCAGGTAATAATTTTATAAACTTCTTTATTTTCAAATACTACCAGAGCAGGAAAATCGTCAATATTATATTCAGCGATATTTATATTTTTATTGTTTATATCCAAAATTTTAATAGAAAGACTTTGTGAAAATGATTTAGTAACTAAAACAGGTATAGAGATTAAAAATTCTTTAAAAAAATCCTTTTCTCCATTTCAAACAACTAAAATACTTCTTTTTACAAAAATCTTTTCATCTCATTCTTTTGAGGTAATAATTTTATTTTCTGATTTTCAAATAAGTGATTCTAAATCAGATTGTTCTTTTAAAACTAATCATGATTGACTTATTTTTTCAGCTGAAAATTCAACTGCTTTATCCTTCATTTCGACTGCCTTATTTTTTAATTCTAAAGTTTTTTGTTTCAATTTTGAAAAATCCATAATCATATTTTATTAATAACTGAGTCAATTATAACACAAAACATCTCAAAAAGCAAAAAAAAGACTTATACTTTCGTATAAGTCTTTTTAAAATTAATTGAATAATTTTTTTATAACTCTCAAACTAAAATTATCTAGTTTCAGTTAATGGGAATTCACCCATATTGTTATATTGGTTAGCTGAAATTGTAGCACTTCCTGAAACAACGTTTAAGTTAGAAAGTGAAACTTGCCAATCTAATGTATTAGCACCTGATTGAGCAACAACTCCTTCAAGAACTACGATATATGCATTAGTTGAACCAGCATCTACTGTATTTTGAGCAGTAAATGTAACATTTCCAGTAGTTGTTCCAACTGCAGTTTCACCTAATTTGTTATTAGATGAAATTGAGTCTTTATAAACAACTATTTTACCACTACTAGTTTCGTAACCAGAGAATAGGTTAGCGAATGTAGCACCAGATAATACTACTGAATCTTTACCAGAAGCAGTTACAGTAAATCTTAATGCAGAAGTAGTTAAGTTTTTAGAAGAGTTAGATGATTTAGCAATTACAGCTTTATTTTCAGCAACTAAATGTAGATTAGAAGCAACATTTACTGATGAAGCATCAATAGCTTTAATTGTACCATTAGATCCTCTTACTTGTACTTGAGATTTATCTAATGCAACGTTAAATGTTTCATTAACATTAGTATTAATATCAGCAACTAAGTAGAAAGTTTCAGTTCTATCTTGAGCGATAGAGTCTTCTGGATTTAAGTTTTTAAATTCAACACTTGTACCATTACTTAATGTAGCAGCAAGGTATTTATTTGTTGGAGTTAAAACTCTGAAGTTAGATAGGTTACCTAAGTTAGAACCAGTAAACACTAAGTCTCTTAATTTAATAGAATCATTTTCAGCTTTAATTCTGAAAGCTAATACTCTTTGATCTTTATCACCAGCTAAGAATAGTGAAGCTTTAGGATTATTATCTGAAACAGATAGAATACCTTTAGCATCAGCAACTGTAAATTCAGCTGAAGAAGGAACAGAGTAAGTAGTAATACTATTTGAAGTTAAAGTATCAATAATATCTAAATTAGATAATTTAGCTACGAATTTTCCTGAAGCATAAGCATCAGAGAAATCAACTCTTAATTCTAATTTAACAGCAGTTTTACCAACTACTTTAGATAAGTTATCAAATTTAACAGTAGTTCCATTAATAGTTTTTGTAGAAACAGGAGTTCCATCAACGTATAATGTAGCAAATGCATTATTAGCATATGAACCAGATGATCCAACTAGTGAGTATTCAGCATTAGAAACGTTTACGTCATTACCTTGAGTAACAGCTAAACTAAGTCCATTTACTAATACACCTTTTGAACCAACTGCGATATTTGTATTACCAAGTCCATCAACTCTAGTAATGCTTAATCCAGTAGAATCAACAGATACTTGAACTGCAGAGATAGTACCAACAGCAGAATCAACTCTATTTTGATTAGAAACATATTCTCTTGTAGCAAAAGAAGTTAATCTTAAATCTTCAAATCTGAAGTTAGCAGCAGGAGCATTGTCTTTTAATTTTGCATAAATTTTAATAGTTGCAGAACTGTTTACAGTAGCAAGACCATTAAATACTGCTGAACCAGTAGTTCCAGTAGCACTAGAAGCTGACCAAGTCATAGTAGATGCACCAATTTGTAGGTAAACTGTATCAAATAATTGATTTACAGCAACGCTAGAATTGAATGGTAATGTAAGATCTTCTAATGTAATAGGAGTTTTAGTAGTAACAGTACCTTGTAATAATACTACATCATTTGTTCCTTTAGCATAGTTTTTAGATAATTCAACTGAAGTATCTCTAGCGAAAGTAACATCTGAACCATTAACAGTGTAAGTATTTAAGTCAGAAGTAACTCTAGTTACAGTTGATCTGTATCCGTTAAGAACTTCAACAGCACTTAAATCTTGATCATTTCTTAATGAGAATTGGTAAGTATCTCCATTATTATTTTGAACATTTAATACTTTAGCTTTTACGTAGTAAATAGCTGAAGCACCATCTTTAACAGTATCATTTAAAACAAAAGTAGCATCTTTACCAGAAGTAGAAACTTCTTTAGAAACTTTTACACCATTTCTTTCGATATATAAATCAGAAAGATCTGTTAAGTCTCCGTTACCATTTTGTCTTAAAGTAATACTTTGGAAAGTTACATCTCTAGTTTCAGAAGAAGTATCTCTATTAGCAACTCTAAATCTACCTAATTCTACATAATCTTCAGATTGATTATAGATAGAACCAGCTCCAGAAGATTCAAAATCAATAGGAGCAACTGTATAAGAAGCTGTTCTTAAAGCAGAAGTTGTAAACATTCCTTTGTTATTAGCAGCTGAACTAGAAGTAATTTTTCCAGAAAATTGGAAATCATTTCCAGCAACAGTATTTAATTCAACATATAAATCTAAAGTTTCAGTAGAACCAGCTTTAACAACGTAAGCAGGAGCGAAAGAAACTACAGCAGTTCTATCAGAAGAAAATGCAGCTCTTCCAGATAGTCTTCTACCATCTTTTTCAAACCATACTCTAGTTGAAGTTGGAACAGCAGCTAAACCAACTGAACCTAATTCAATAGTATTCACTGATACATCTTTATCACCAGCAGTAAAATCTACTTTAGCGAATCTGATAGTACCAACATTAGGAATTTGAGTTCCTGAAGTAGGAGAAGCTGGGTTTAAAGAAACTTCAACATCACCTCCAGTAACTACAACTGTAGAACCAGTATTATTATTAGTTGAACCAGTAGAAGTAGAACCAGTATTAGTTTCTAAATCTTCACCATCTTCACCAAATAAATCACCAAATAAATCACCAAGATCGATTTCTGTATCGTCTTCTTCAGATGAAGTTCCAGTAGTTACTGAAACTGCTGAATCAGCAGAAACAAATACCATTGATCTTTTAGCAGCAGAAGTAGATGAAACAGTTGTTCCAGCTGATAAAACACCAGCAGTAACAGCAGCTTGTCTGTAAGCTTCTCCCCAAGGTTCAACACCTTCAGCAGCAGCTACACCTCTAGCTTGCATAATCATTTTTAAAGCTTCAGCTTCAGTAACTAAATCATTAGGTCTGAATTTAGCATTAGCAGCAATGAAACCAGCTTTTAAAGCAGCTTCAGCATATTTACATCCCCAATCAGAAGCAGGAAGATCTGAAAATTTACCTTCACAAGTTTCAGTAACTTCTACTGAAGATAAATTCATCATTACTTTTAACATTTCTCTTCTTGTAATGCTTGACCCTAAGTTATAACTTGAAGGATTTGCAGAATTATCAACGATAACTCCTAAAGAAGCTAATCTGTTAGCAGCGTCAACAGAAGCATCAGCAGCTTTTACTCCTACAACTGGAGCTACTACTGATAATACTATTGATAAAGCAGCAGCAGAAGCCGTAGCTTTTTTAAATAAAGTATTACTCATATAAAAATATAAGTTATAAAAATAAAATACAATGTATTCTAAATAATTTTAGAATATATCATGATTGAAAGGCTTCCCCTTCAGACCAATTATTACTATATAAAATAGCAAACCTAAATTTTTAAAGAGAATTAGGTATACTCTTCTTTTAGAGAAAATCTCTAAAAAGGTTAAAGCCTTAACCTGAAGTTTGCATATGCATAACTCAGGAAAGAAAAAATACAGTCAATTATATTCAACTCTATTTTTCTTTTTCCTGCGTTATAACAACACACTCATTCAAGAGAAAACTTTAAAGTGAAACGATTTTATCATAAAAATGATAAAATTACAAAATTTTTACTTACAATTTTCAGATTATTTTAAGGAACACATATAAATACTAGCTCAAATTATAGATTTTATATAAAAAAGTCAAATATTAAATCTGAGTTTTCACACTTTCTTCACATAAAAATAAAAACCTTAAAGATCTTTTTTAAGGTTTTTAAAATATGGAGTTATGAATTCGTAACAGTATCTGCCAAATTCATTATAGGTTGCATAATAGCCATTGCTATGAATCATACTACTATAGACATAGTTACGATAATTATTGGTTCTAATAATTTATTAATAGCTCAAATAGTATTATCAACCTCTTCATCATAAAAATCTGCTACCTTTAATATAATTTCATCAACTTTTGCTGTTTGTTCTCATATTTGAATCATAGAAACCATCATTTCTGGAAAAAGAGGATCATCTTCAAGTGATTCATATATTTTAAGTCATTTTTTAATATCATCTCTTAAAAACAAAATTCTTTGTCTGTATACTTCATTTCATACTGCATCTGAAGTGATTCTGAGAGACTCAACAATGGATACTCACGATTTCAACATTCACGATAAAACTCTAGAAAATTTTGAAAGTATTATTTTTTGTGAAACCATTCAAAAAATAGGAATACGCAACAATATTTTATCAAAATAGTATTTTCATGAAGGTGTTTTCTTCCATATAAGTACTCCAAAAACAGAACAAAATACAATTCATAAAAATAACCACCAATAATAAACAAAAAAATCTGATACTCAAATTAGCACTTGTGTAGTCCACGGAAGATTATTTGATCATTCAAAAATTTCTAATAATTTAGGCACAACCATAGTCATCATTACAATTATTACTCATATAATAACGATAACTATCATAGCAGGGTACATAAGAGCAGCTTTTAATTTTCCATTTATAGATGCTATTTTTTCTACTTGCTCTGCTAAATCTTTCAAAGAAATATTTAATTTTCAAGTTTTTTCTCAAGATTCTATCATTCATACTTCAGCAGCAGAAAAAGATGTTGGATACATAGCTAAACACTCTGACAATCCTTTTCATTCCTTTAGTTCTTTAATAAATCTATTAAGAATACTTTTTAATACCGTTGGTCTTTTTTCCTGTTTTTCCAAGATAGATACTCATTTTGAAAGAGTAATTCATGAATTTAACATTGTTGAAAGAAGACGGAAAAAAATAACCTTATCTCTTATTGTTAAAGACTGTTTTGAAAGAATATAATCATCTATTTTAGAAAGAAATGTTTTTTTTGCCTTGGCATTATTTCATAATCAAGATACTTTTTTATTCTCTTCGTCTAATATAAATATATCTGACATATTTCACTATCGTTATAAATATAAATATTTAATTGTTTTGAGTCTTAGCAACACTATATACTTCTTGTAATGAAGTCAGTCCATTGAGTGCTTTCATTATACCATCTTGCTCTAAAGATATCATTCCATCTTGTATGGCTTGCTTATTAATATTAAAGGCACTTTGTCCATTTAAAACCATTTCTTTTACTCCATCTGTCATTTCAAGAACCTCATATAATCAAACTCTTC
The DNA here is from genome assembly GCA_002470645.1 of Patescibacteria group bacterium UBA7396. Taxonomy (GTDB): domain Bacteria; phylum Patescibacteriota; class Gracilibacteria; order BD1-5; family UBA6164; genus UBA7396. The sequence continues at coordinate 27,363 of DKNE01000024.1, read as the reverse complement.
ACTTATACCCAGTATGGTCACAATGTTCACACCCTACTGGTTCATAAAATTTTGGACTTTTTAATATTTCTGGAGATACTCTTGTTGTCAGTTCTGTTTTTTTTGTAAGTTTCAATGCATTTTGGATATTATATAAAGTATCTTTGTCTAAATTTTGAACTCCTATTTCTTTTTTACAATGTGGACAAAGTTTTCTAATTAATCTTTGTGCAATTACCGCATTAAATGATGCTGGTATTAAAAAAGGTTGTATTCCCATTTGGATAACTCTTGTCAATGTTTCAGCAGCAGAATTTGTATGTATTGTAGACAAAACAAGATGTCAAGTAAGAGATGCTTCTATCGCTATTTCTATAGTTTCTTTATCTCTAATTTCTCATACCATTATGATATCTGGGTCTTGTCTTAATGCCGTCCTGAGTCAATATGCAAATGTATATCATATTTGTGGTTTTACTTGACTTTGATTTATTCCATCTACTTGATTTTCAACAGGATCTTCTAAGGTCATTATATTAACATTCTCTTTATTTAATAAACTTAGTGCCGCATACAATGTAGTAGATTTTCAAGATCAAGTCGGTCAAGATGTTATAACAATTCCATTTGGAAGAGCAATTGCCGCCTTGATAAGATCTAAATTTTGACCTTCTATTCATAAATCTTCAAGTTTCGGAATTTTTTTTGATTTATCAACAATTCTCATTACTATTTTTTCTCCATGAACCGTTGGAAGAGTTGAGACTCTCAAATCAAGTGGTTTTTCTTCTATGGTTTTAGAAATTCTTCCATCTTGTGGAATACGCGACTCATCAATTTTCAACTCTGACAATATTTTAAATCTAGCTACAATACCTGTGTGAAGAAAATTTTGATATTCAAGAATTTCTTTTAATTCTCCGTCAATTCTATATCTTAAACGAACAAAGCTAGATAATGGTTCAATATGTATATCTGATGCTCATGATAAAACAGCTCATAAAATAACATAGTCACAAATAAGTTGGACATTTTCTCAACTATATACAAGGTCTCTAAGATTATTGACAGTTTCTTTATAATTCATAAGTAAAAATTAATTTTATTTTTTATTTTCGTCCAATTGAACAGAAGTAATATATTGTTCTAAATTTCATAACTCATAATTCAATTCTGATGCAGATTTATAAATATTATTTAAATTTTCTTTTTTATTTAATCCATTTTGTAATCTATTTATTTGTGGTTCTACTTGAGTTAAATAAGTATCAATACTTTTCATAGTTGGTATGATTTCAACTATATTTCCATTTAAAAGCATAGTTTTTCTATTTCTTGCTTCTGATAGAATTGATTCTACTTGAACACTCATATCTCTGTATTTTTTAATTACACTTTCGACAAATACTTCTATTTTATATGTAGGAAGTCATTTTACATAAAATTTCAAATCAATTAAAATAGAATATTCATCATTTTTTTCACTTCCATTTTTTAAAAAAGTAAAAAATCATTGTGGGGATAGTTGAGATGCTGGTCTTGGAGTAGTTGAATTATCAATATATGAATTAAATTCTACTGACTCTATATCTACTAATTTATTTTCATATATATTGTAACTCAGTGTTCTTTTTTGTCATGCAATAATTCTATTTACAAGATTATCACTATGGAATACTAAGGCATTATTATTTTTTTCATCAATCGTTGCCACTAATCATACATTTTGTAAAAAATATAAAAATTCAACAATATCTGCTTTTCTTCAAACAAGATCTAGTCTCAATGGAATATAAAAAATTTGGGTACTTACTTCTGTTTGAGTTTCATCTACTGGAACTAGATTTTCTATTCAAATTTTTGATGTTGTTCTTAATTGAAATGTTCTTAAAAGAGATTCCACATAGTTAACAAAAGCTAAATCAGTCATGTTTCCATCTACTGAATATCATTCAGTATATGATGGAAGTACTTTTGCAATTTGTTGATTTCTTTCATCAATAACTCATGATTTTTTCATATCATCTATATATTTTTCTTTTTCTCAAAGAAATGTTTCATATGGTTGTGAAGTTTCATTTTTAAATTCAGTAGTAAAAAAATTTTTCCCCTCTTCAGAAACAAGTAGTTTTTTTACTACTGGTTCTTTTATTTTATTTTCAAAAATAGATATATCAGTAATTCATTTTTGAACATATGTTTCATATTCATTCACTCTCTGAGTAGTTTCAGCTTTCAATAAAGAAACAGATTTTAATTGTGGATATGTGTAAACTCCTATTAAAACAAATAAAAGAATAGTAAAAATTCAAGAAAGGATAAGTTTATTTTTCAATAGAGAGAGTTCTTTTTCTAATTTTAAGTCTTCCATATTCAAAGATTATAAAGATAAATTATTTTTTAAATTATTATATTTTAATTTTAAATCAACTTTTGTTTTTCTTACGTATGGTCATTCTCATACCACCTCAGCACCAAAAATTTTTTGTTTTTCTATGATTTGAAAATTATATGATGAGTTTTTTTCTATAAAGTTCAAAAAACTCGCTGCCGCTGATATACTTGTTCATTCTATCAAACTATTTTTTCTATCTCACGTATCTCAAACTATTCATAATCCATTTCCAATATCAACTCTATCCCAACTTGAACTATAGACTTCACAACTCATATTGAGAGTATTATCACTATTTACTTTGATAGAATTACACTCAACTTGCTTTTTATCTCAAGCTGCATAGTCATTTTTTAATTTATCAAAATCATTTAACATATCTATAATTTTCATTTTATTTGTTTTATTATCCATAAGAAATGATACTTCTTGTGAAAAACCAAAATTTTCAATAGTATATAAGTCTAAAAACAATGCTTCCATTTTAGTAGCAAATTGATTTTTTATTTCCTCTATTTTTCAAGCATATGCATTATTTAATGAAGTTAAAGATGAACATGAATCTGAGAGATTTTTTTCTCTTAAATCTCATAATATCAAAAAACAAAATGGATCCATTATAGACTTTGAAGTATTTTCAGGATTTTTTTGTACTTTTACATATAAAAGTGAGAAAGCAAAAAATAATATTAATATTACATTTAAAATTGAAAATACGGTAATTCAAATTTTCATATAATCTTGTGGTTGCTTCTTTTTTGATTGATTTCAAGGAGCATCTTTACCAAAATCAAGTTCTCATGATAATTCTTCAAAAATATTTTCTGTATAATTTTCTTGATGAGAAGAATCTTTTTTTTCTTTGTTGTCAAACATAGTTTATAAATTAAAATATATAACGTAATAATAATAGCATATATTTTTATAAATTACAAAAAAATCACATACATTTTTAACTAGACTTTTTAAAAAACTAAGTTTTAATTATAACTTAGTTTTAAATAATTCTAAAAAATTTTGAGAAGTTCCTATTTTTATTTTTATATTATCTGGAAAACTTGCCCTCATAATAGCTCCCCAAGAAGTAGAATAATATCTATCATCTAATAAAATAACAATTCAGGTATCTTTTTTAGTTCTAATAAGTCTTCAAAATCATTGTTTTGTTTTTATAATAGCTTTTGGTATAGAATATTCTTTGAAAGAATCTTTATATAAACTTCCTCTGGCTTTAAAAATCGGATCTGTAGGAACTAAGAAAGGAAATTTATGAATAAATAGGTATTTTAAATCATCTCATGGTATATCAACTCACTCCCAAAAGCTATCAGTTCCAAGTATCACGCTTGATGCAGAATATTTTTTAAAATGATTCGCTATTTTATGTTTACTTCATCACACTCATTGTGCTAAAACTGATGTTCCTATTTTTTTTAATGGTAGATTGAGTGTTAAATATAAATCACGAATAGCATTAAAGCTGGTCAATAAAACAAGAGTTTTTCATTTTACTAAAGTAAGAAAAGATAAAACAAATTCATTTATCTTTGGATTGTTGTATTTAATAGAGCCTAAATCATTAGGAATAAATAAAAGTGCTTGACGAGAATAATCAAAATCACTTTGAAGTGCAAAAAATTCAAAATCTGTTAAATGGAGAGTGCTATTTATATAATCAAAAGAGTTATTTATTTGCAATGTCGCTGAAGTAATCGCTATATTTGGTATTTTATCCCAAATAATACTTTGTAAAAATATTCCCGGATTTAATACTGTATAATAGAGTGTATTATTTCCACTTCTATTAATAGAAAACATTTGAATATATGATTTTCTTGAGTCATTATTAGAACATATTTTCATTATTTCTCATGCTTCTTCTAAATTTGAAATTTCTGTTTTGAGAGATTGAAATACTTTATCAGGTGAAGTTTGAAGGTAATTAAATATTTCTACATATTGAATCTCTATTGTTTGGATAAGAGTATGTATATTTTCATGCTCTGAGAAAAAGTTTGGTTCAATAAGTGCTTGAAATGACTCATTTCAAAAAGTATTTTGTTTATTTGCATAATCTGAAAATATATCAAATAAAAAACTTACTTGAGAAAATAAATTTTCAAATTTTTTGTCAAGATTGTCTATTTGAAAATTTGATTTTTTAAGAATGTTTTGGACTTTATCAATACTATCTTTTAAGCTTTGTAGTGAGAAAGTTTTTATCATAGCATCCGTAAGTGTATCTTCTAAGTTATGGGCTTCGTCTATAATTAAGTTTTGAATTTGTCCAAAAATTGGTTGTGTTGAGTGAGTGTCTTGAATAAGAAGTGAATGATTTATAATCACTATTTGCGCTTGAGATGCTTTTGATCTTGCTTTAAAAATATATTCATATTGTTTATATTCATTACTTTCAAACAAAACAAGAAAATGATCTGAATGGATGTTTTTTACAAAATAATTTTCTTGAGGATAAAAATTAAGTTCATCTAATTCTCAAAATTGAGTATCAAAAAGCCATAATGAAATTTTTGATAAAAATCAAATTTCATCAGTATAAAAGTCTCTATTTGAAAAAATAAATTCAAAATATCTGGAAATAGAAAAATAATTTTTTCTTCATTTTAGTTTTGAATACTGGAATTTATATTCTAAATTTTGTTCTAAAAACTGTAAATCTTTATAAAAAATTTGGTCTTGAAGTGCTTTTGTATTAGTAGAAATAATAACTTGTTCTTTTGTCTTAAGCGATTTTAAAATAGATGGAATAAGATATGCAAATGTTTTTCATACTCATGTAGGAGCTTCTATTGCTATTTTTTTCTCATCAAATAATACTTCTTTTATTTTATATGCCATTTCAAGTTGATTTTCTCTCAATTCTGAATGTGGAAGTGTTTCAAAAATATTTTTTATAAACTCATTGGTAATTTCTTTTTCAAAAAATATTTCTTGAGTTTCCTCTCATTTATATTTTCAAACTATTTTTAATATTTTTTTTATAAATTTTTCTTCATCAATAATATCTTGAGAAAAATTAAATAAGCCTTTATAAAAAGAAAATGATGCTACATTTGTCTTAGAAAATAAAAAATTTAAAATATCTTTTTTATCTTGAGAGAGTTGTAAAAATTGCTTTGTTATAACATGAAATAATTCTACCGTTGCTTTTGTATCATCAAGAGCTCTATGAGCATCTGATAGATCTATTCAAAAACTCTGACAAAGATTTCAAAGATTAAGTGATTTTTCATATGGGAAAATAATATTTGCCAACACAAATGTATCAAGAACAATATTTTCTTTTATGTCCACCCTATTTTGTAAAAGAAAATCTCTATCAAAATTAGTATTATGTCATAAAATAGGGAAGTCTTGAATAAAGTTTTCTATTTTTTGTATTTGTTCATCATCAAAAATAGGAGCATTTTTTACATCATCATCAAAAATATTTGTGATATTAGAAATAACTTCTGGAATAGCTATTCAAGGATTTATAAGAGTGGAATAAGTATCTATTATTTCAAAAGTATTTTCATCAAATTTCACTAACGCTACTTCTAAAATTTTATCGCGTTTTGAGTCAATTCACGTAGTTTCTAAATCTAAAGCAATAATCATCTTTTCATATACAAAAAATAAATTCCCCCTTAATATAAGGAAAAAAAAGTAAAAGTAAACTTGACATTTATTTTATTTACCTATTATTTAATTACCAATTTCTAAAGTAAGGAGGTATGCTATCATGAAAAACCATGATCAGTCAACCAACTGAGAGGAGGTGATCCATATCTCTGATAGAACAAAAGAAGTCTATCAGTAATGAAAAGGTTTGCTGTTTGGCACATTAAAACTCCCCATGAGGGGAGTTTTTTATTGTATATTCAACCTTTTAAATAGTTCGTCTTTTTCTTTTTGAGTCAGGGCTTTATAATCTCCTTCTTTCATATTTCACAGTTCGATATTTTCTATACGAATTCTTTTTAATTTTTTTACGATACTTCCAACTTTTTCCACCATTCTTCTTATCTGTCTATTTCTTCATTCTGAGATAATGATACTAAATTTTCATGAAGACAATCTTTCTATTTTTGCTTTTTTAGTATAACTCCCGAGGATAAAAAGTCCGTTTCTCATTTTTTCCAAATTACTCTCTGAAATCGGTCAAAAGGTTTCCACTACATATTCTTTTTCATGATTATAGCGAGGGTGCATCAAAAAATTTGCCAATCTTCCATCATTAGTCATTAATATGAGCCCCGTAGTATCTTTATCAAGTCTCCCAATAGGAAATACTCTTTTATCGAGAGGAATCACATCCAAAATCGTTTTTTCATCACTTTGTGCACAAGTAGTAACAACTCCTCTGGGTTTATTCACTTTATAATAAAGGAGTTCTTTTTGTTCTTTTACCGCTTCTTTTCCCATTTCTACTTTATCAGTCGTTGGGTCAATTAACTGTCCAATTTCTGCAGTTTTTCCATTTACCGTAATCAGTCAGGCACTAATATATTCTTCTGCTTTTCTGCGCGAACAAATTCATGCTTGTGAGAGGTATTTATGTATTCTCAATTTTTCCATAATTATATTTTTAAGTTAAAGCTTTTTATTTCTTCTAATTGTGCTTTGGTTGTAAATCAAGAGGCTTTTTTATGTCATCCTCAATCAAATTGTTTTGCTATTTGAGTGAGATCTATATCATCTCGAAGAGTTCTCAAAGAAGCTTTTACGTATTCTCATTTTTGTGTGAGTAGAGCAGAATAGGTAATTCATTCTGACATATTGAGATAATCAACCACCCCAGAAATATCTTCATAATGAGCTCAAAAACTCTCCAACATCGATTTATTTACATATGAATATAATACTCATTTTTCATCTATAAAACTATCTGAGAGTATTTTTCACCAAAGTTTTATAGTAGACAAAGAATTATTTTTAAAAAATTTGTCTACTATTTTTTCAAAATCAGCTCATAACTCAATGAGTTTTCCTGCGAGTAAATAGGTAACTTCATTGGTATTTGAATGTTTAAATCCACCAGTATCGGTATATATTCCAGCAAGCAAATGAGTCGCTGTTTGTTTTGAAATCTTCATCTGAGTTAAGAGGAGTATTTCAAATACTATCATTGTCGTTGAAGAATAAGAGGTATTTAAAATATTTTGCTTTGCATAAAGTTCATTGGTAATATGATGATCTATAGAAATCGTATTATAGGTTTTTCAATCAAATAATTCAGGAAATTTTTCATCAAATCCTGTTTGAGTTTTACTCCCACTATCAAAAAATATTATGAGGTCATAATTTTTTGGATAAAATTCTTGTTTAAATTTATCTATATGTGCCAAAAAACCATATTTTTGTGGAATTTTATCTATACATACAAGATCTACTTTTTTATACAAAAAATTGTCTTGTATCGCTTGGTAAAATCCACTAGAAGATCCTAAAGTATCAATATCTGGATTTTTATGGCTTACAAGAGCTATATATTTAGCCTTTTTTATTTTTTCAATGATTTTATTGTATACTGTATATTTTTGTTCTAGCATAAAAAAAATTATTTCTAAGGAACAATAATATAGTTTTTTTATTTTTTTCAAATAGATACCTCTTGCTTTTTACTCTGAATAATGAGTAATTTAATTTTGAATTATGCGAACTTCTGCTTGAAGTTCTATTCAAAATACATTTTGTACTTTATTTTTAGCTAAATCTATAAGAAAAAGTAAATCTTTATAGTCCCCATTATCTCTATTTGTCATCAAAAAATTTGCATGTTTTTCAGAAAAAAAAGCAGTATTATATGTATATCACTTCAATCCAACCTCTTCTATGAGCTTACCAGCAGAATACTCTTTTGAATGATTTTTAAAAAAACTTCCACAACTATTTCACATAGGCTGTACCTCTTGTCTAAATTTTATATTATCAACATCAGAAGAGTATTTTTCTACAAGATGAGATAAATCAAATTTTACCTTTATTATAAAATATTTTTCTGTTTGCTTAAAAATACTATTTCTATATCAAAAGTGTGACTGTTCTTTATTTATTTTTTCTATAACTCACGTCTCTATATTATAAACTTCTGCCTCTAAAAAATTATTTTCTGTTTCAAGTCAAAAACATCACGCATTTCAAAAAACAGCCCCTCAAATACTTCCAGGCAATCATATAAACCTATGCCATAATATTTGTCCATAATCAATTTCTAAACTTCTTGCTATATCGGAAATAGATTCTGAAGAGTAGACCTCTAATGTTTGATTTTTTTCTTGGTAATAAAATCATTTTAAATTATTTTTTATTACAATTCCTTTAAAAGTATCAAAAGCAAACAATAAATTTGTTCATCATCAAATAAAAAGGAGTTTAAGTTTATTTTCTTTTGAAAAATCAATAATATCTTTAAGATGAAATACATCTTCTATTTGATTTATTTCATAATAATATTTAGTTTTTGCTTTGGTTTTAAAGTTAGATAATCCGGTTATATCTATATTTTGTTGTAAGATTTTTTGCATATTTTTTATTCACTGAATTATCTTAAAAATAATATGTCATAAGTATAATCAAGAAAAAATAAAAAACAACTTGGATGTTGTTTTTTATTCACTTAAATACTTTTTAATAGCCATTCCTGTAAAACTTTTTTTACATTTTTTTACTGTTTCAATATCTCAAGCAATTACTAAATTCCCACCATCATCTCCTCCTGTTGGTCCAATATCTATAATATGGTCAGCATTCAGTATCACATCCATGTTATGTTCAATAACTAAAACTGTATTTCCTTTATCAACCAAAGAGTGAAGAATTTTCAGTAACTTCTGCGTATCAGCAAAATGAAGTCCTGTCGTTGGCTCATCTAAAATATAAAATGTTTTCGATGTTGATCTTTTAGAAAGTTCTGTTGCGAGTTTAATTCTTTGAGATTCTCAACCTGAAAGCGTTGTTGATGATTGTCAAAGTTTAATATATCAAAGTCCAACATCATTGAGTACTTCTAAAACTTTTACTATTCTCGGTTGGTTTTTAAAAAATTCTAATGCTTCTTCTATGGTCATATCAAGCACATCTGCTATATTTTTTCCTTTAAATGTAACTTCTAATGTTTCTTTATTAAACCTTTTTCATTCACAATATTCACATTTTACATAGACTGGTGGAAGAAAATGCATTTCTATTTTTTTCACTCCATCTCAATCACAATATGGACATCTTCCATCTTTAGTATTAAAACTAAATCTCCCTGGACCATATCATCTTACAAGTGATTCCTCACTCGAAGCAAACAATTCACGAATCGCAGTAAATACAGCTGTATAAGTCGCTGGATTAGAACGTGGAGTTTTTCAAATAGGTGATTGATCAACCACAATAGCTTTATCAATATATTGAAGTCCGCGAATTTCTTTTACATTTCATACCGTTCTTTTTGCACCATTGAGTTCATTAGACAAATAATTGGCTAAAATATGATTTACGAGTGATGATTTTCCACTTCCTGAAACTCAAGTAACAACCGTTAAATGCTCTAAAGGTATTTGAACATCAATATTTTTCAAATTATTTTGACTCGCTCCTATAATCTCTAAAAAATGTTTTATGTGTCTTTTTTTTCTTTCTACTTGTATAGAAATATGTTTCGCTAAATATGGTCATGTAATAGAATTTTTATTTTGGATTAATTCTTCTAAAGTTCCTTCTGCAACAACATTTCAACCATGAATTCATGCTCCTGGTCATATGTCTATAATATAATCTGCATTTTTCATAATATCCTCATCGTGTTCAACCACAATAAGCGTATTTCCAATATCTCTGAGTTTTTTTAAGTTTTCAATAAGCATATCGTTATCTCTTGGATGAAGTCCGATAGATGGCTCATCTAAAACATAAATAATTCATTCGAGTTTGGTTCCTATCTGAGTTGCCAAACGAATTCTTTGAGATTCTCCTCCAGAAAGAGTATTTGATTTTCTCGAAACTGTCATATAATCAAGTCCTACTCCACTTAGAAATTCTAATCTATCAATAATATTTTTCATCACATTTTTTGCAATTTTTTCTTCGGTTTTAGACAAAGAGATATGTTTAAAAAACTCAAGTGTCTTTTTTACTGATTTATTTGATAATTGTCAAATGTTCAGTCATTGAAAATATACTGATAAACTCTCTGAATTGAGTCTATTTCCATCACATGATGGACAAGTAATATTACTGATATATTGTGATATTTTTTCATCTTCTGATTCTGAAGAAAAATATTTCTCAGTTAAAATATTAATAAGTCATTTATATTTTGAATGGTAGACTTTTCAAGAAAAAGTATTCTCAGGAGACATTTTATACGTTTCTTCACCAGTTCCGTACAAAATAATTTCTCTTTGTTTTTTTGTGAGCTTTGAATAGGCTATATTAGCATCTATTTTATGTGCTTTACAAACCTGAAGTACGAGCTCAGAATAATATCAACTTCAAAACCAAGGCAATAATGCTCCCTCCGCAATCGTCAGACGAGGATTTACAATATTTTCTTCTAAAAATACTGGTTTTTCTCAAAGTCCGTGACAATCTGGACAGCTCCCAGCAGGAGAATTAAATGAAAAACTCGATATATCAAGTTCACGTGGAATATGTCCACAAGTAGAACAAACAAAAATATTTGAATATTTTTCAGAAATAGTTACATTTTCTGTTATAAAATCAATATTTAAAAGTCCATTTCCTATTTTAAAAGCTAAACTTAAACTATCTTTGAGTCTTTTTGAGTCAAGATTATCATCTCATGAATAGTCTTTTACCATCAATCTATCGAGTATAATATACACTTGATTTTTATACTTTTCATCTATTTTTGGTGCATCATTCAAAGTATAAACATCTTGTCAAAGTGAATAACGTATAAATCACAACTTTAATACTTCTTTTTTTACCAATTCTAAAGATAAATCTTCTATATCTTTTAAAATAGGTACCTTAATCATAAATTTTGTTCCTATTTGGTGGGAAGTAATTTCTTCTATAATACTCGACAAAGTATCTTTTTTGATTTGATTTCCACACTTGATACACTTTCTTTCTCAGATATTTAAATACAAGAGTTTATAATAATCATAAATTTCTGTTATCGTTCCAACGGTTGATCTTGGGTTTCTATTGGTTGTTTTTTGATCAATAGAAATCGTTGGAGAAAGTCATTTTATATCTTCATAAAGCGCTTCCTCACTCATTCATCAAATAAACATACGTGCATAACTCGAAAGTGATTCAAGATATTTTTGTTGTCCAATATTATAAATCGTTTTAAATGCTAAAGAAGATTTTCCACTTCCAGAAAGTCCAGTAATAACAGTAAGCTTATTTTTGGGAATTTTTACATTTACATTTTTTAAATTGTGTGTTTTTGCTCCATATACTTCTAAAAACTCAGACATTTTTTCTTTTATTAACGAGTAAATTCATAAATATCCATTATATGGAAAAAAAAAATTATTCAAGCTTTTGAATAATTTTAAATATTATGATATTTTTTTAATAAATTTTCCAAAAAAATTTTTAATTGAGCATAATGTACTCATGTAAATTTAAAATAATGTACATTTTTTTTAAACGCTCAATATCAAACAGAATCTTTTTTTTGCATTCAAATTATTTTAAAATCTTTCAAAGTTTGAGTTGAAAGTGTATGGTTTCTTTCTTCTGGGTCAGTTTCATAATAATTATGAACCGCTACTTTCTCAGAACTAAAAGAGTATTGATCTAAATGAACTAAAAATTTATAATTTCAAAAAGAAAAATAAACTTTTGATATTTTTTCATTTTCTACTGATATTTTATAAGATTTATATTCTCAGTATTGAAAAACATAATTACGGGTCTCTAATAATGCCTCTGTCGATTTTTTAATATCCTCTGTATGATGCTCTAGTTGAGATGGAGGTAATTTTTTTTCCTCTAGAGTATCTGAAAATAAATCTAATTGCCTCATTAAAAATAAAATTAATATTAATATAACAATTTTATTTTAACATAAAATATTATTTTTGTCAATTTTTCTAATCAGACGCTATACAAAGTCAATATATTTTTTTTACTCCATATTTTTTGAGAAGTGTTGATATCTCATGTAAAGTACTTCCTGTAGAAACCACATCATCAACAATTATAAACGTTTTATTTTTCAAATTTTGTATCAATTTTTCATCAATAGAAAAAGCTTTTTGAAGATTTTCCATTCTCTGTATTTTTGAAAGATGAGATTGTGCTTTGGTATTTCTTACTTTCTTTATAAGTGAGTTATTATAATCTATTTGACATATTTTAGACATATTTTTGACAAGTATTTCTGATTGATTATATCATCTTTTGAGCTTTTTCCAAAAATACATCGGTGTTGGTATTAAGATGATATCCTGCGTATTTTCTTCTATATGATCAAAAAGTTTTTCTCATAAATAAAGAGCTATATCTTCTAAAATATCTTTTTTTCCATAAAATTTAGCATCTTTTATAAGTTTTTTTATTATTTTATTTTGATAGTGTGTCAAAATAATTACTTTATCTAAGGAAATCGTTTCTTTTTTACAATAAAAATGAACCTCAAAATCACGAGTTTTTTCTTTACATACTGGACAAATAGATTCAAAATACCCTATTTCTTCAAAACATTTTTTACATAAAAAGTGTCCCTCTTTTTTACAAGAATAACACTTTTTTGGAGCAAGAAGATCTTTAATTATATTAAATATATTCATATTAATCTATTTTTAAAATATACCCTTCCTCAAAACCCCCATTTTTTTCCAATTTTTGAAGCCTCACTTCTTGTACCTCTTCTCTCGACCATCCAAGATGTGCATAGAGTGCCAGAATTACTTCTTCCACATCTGCAAGTTCTTCTAAATTTTTATCTTTTTGAAGTTCTAAAGCTTCCTCTACTAATTTTTTAAAAAGAAATTCGAGTTTTTCCTGTCAAGAAACTTGTCTAAATTGAGGGTTTTCTCAATGAGAACGAATTTTTTGAATAATATTATCTCTCACTATTTTTTCCATATTCTAAAAGTAATGTAGATAAACTATCAACTCAAAATCAAGTTGCTCATACATTATAGAGTCCATATTTTTCTTTTACAAAAGAAACTCAAGCGATATCAATGTGTGTAAATTTTTCATTTTTCAAACAAAAGTTTTTTAAAAATGCTCATCACATACTACTTCCTGCCATCACTCATGAAGTATAATTAATAAAATCACTAATTTTTCATTTTGTTTTTTCTATATAAAAATCATTTAATGGAAGTTCCCAATAAGATTCAAATGTCTCATTTTGTAATAAATGATCTATAAAATGTCTATTATCTCACATAATTCCAGCATAATTATATCAGAGTGCTACCATACAAGCCCCCGTAAGAGTAGCTATTGTAGTAATACTTTCTAAAGTATAATTTTTTGAAATATAACTAATACCATCAGCTAATACAAGTCTTCACTCTGCATCAGTATTGGTAATTTCTACTGTCTTTCATGAATATGACGTAAGAATATCTCCTGGTCTATATGCATCTCCTGAAATACTATTTTCTGCAATTGGAAGCGCTGTAATAATATTACAATTCAACTCTTTATCATCTAATTCTTTCATCATAAAAAGTAAACTCGCACTTCCTGCCATATCATCTTTCATGCCATACATATAGTCTTCCACTTTAATATTGAGTCATCCAGTATCAAAGGTAATTCATTTTCAGACAAATCATACATATGGAAGTTTTTTGTCTACTATTCTTTCTAAAATCACCAGTTTTGGTTTATAATTACTTGCCTTTCCAACAGCTTCTAAAAGTCATAATCCTTCTCTTTTTATATCTTCATAATCAATCACTTTGACACGAGTATTTTTAAACTTTATATTTTTTATAGCACTGACATATTTTTCTGGAGTTTTATCACAAGATGGTTTATTTACTATATCTCTTGCATCGGTAATATTTTTTAGAGTAGAAAGTCTTTCTAAAAGATTTTTTTTATATATTTCTGGACACAAAAGATTGATTTCAAGTTCTTTTTTTTCTTGTTTATATTCACTATAATCGTACTTTCAAAGAATAATACTATCAAGGAGGATATTATCTTTATGATATTCAAAAGTAATTTTTTCTGGAATTTTATCTATATTTTCTCACAAAAAATGATGAATATCTTGTTTTCTATCTAAGTAAAAAAATAAAATAACCTCTTCAAAATCATCTCTTCCAAGATATATTTTTAGGGAAGTATTTTTTTGTTTTTCAAAAAGAGATTCTATTTTAGATAAAATATTTTCTCAAAGGTTAAGAAAAGTTAATTTTTCTGCATCAAATTTATTGGTAAATAAGAAAAAAAGATTTGATTTTTGTACTTCTGTATAATTATTTATAATTTGTAACATATTTATTTTTTATTAGGATTTAATTTATAATAACTTAAAAAAAAGTAAACAGATTCCAAAAGTAATAATATTCAAATATAGAGAATTTCAAAATTATTAAATATAAAAAATAATATAACTCCAAAAATATTAATTATATGGCAAAAAATATGAATAATATAGTTATCAATCAGTCGAGAAATAGAAAATATATAACTAAAAATCACTCCTATAAATGATAATAATAGACAAAAAAATAAAAAATACACTGATTTATAATCTATCAATTCAAAATAAATAATTGCATAAAAAGCAAGATATAAAGATACAAAAATTCAAAGCACGAGAGAAATATAATTCGTGTACTTTTTATGAATAAAAAAATTATATCCTACTTGAAGAAGTAAACTACAAAATAAAATGAAAGAAAATCAGAAAAATTGATAGATAATTCATAAAATGATTCCTATATAGGTAAAAATAATTCCGATGTATCTGAGTGTAATTTTATCCCTTTCAAAGAGTTTTATTTTTGGAAGATATTCAAACCAAATAATTCATAAAAGAGTGGAAATAATACTCATCCAAAATAAGAGATTTTGATGAAAAAGATAATAATAAAAATAAAATAAAATAAATGAAAAAATATACAAACTAAAATGAACGAGTAAAGAATGATCAAAATTTTGCTTTTTTAAGAGATTTTTTTCATAATATAAAAGGATTGGAAAAATACAAAGAATAAGAAACCCATTAAGTAAATCAATATAATTGAAATAATTATTATCACTAAAAATAATAAAAAAATAATTTACTCCATAAAACAGTGAAAAAATAACTGAATTAATTCTTAAAAAATTTCTCGATATTTCAGAAAATTGAGAGAAAAAATAAAACGCAAATATTAAAATATTTAAAAGTAAAATAAAAAGAGAGAAATTTAAAAATTCAAAACTGAGAGAAATAAGATAAAGAGAAAGATAAAATAAAATAAATCCTATATAATAAGAAAATTTTCTTAAAAAAATAACTAGATTTTTAAAGGTAAAAATTTTTGATAAAGTACTTTCTTCTTTTTTTCAAACTACTTCATCAGTCATTCAAGATGAAAAATAAAAAAATAAAAAAAGTGATATAATAAAAAAAATAATGATTTCAAAAATAAGATTTCAAAAAAATGATTGAAGAATAATAGTATCTGAAGTAGAAAAAATAATACTTTCTCTGAGTGAAAGATTAACTATATTTTGTGGAATTTCTAATGGATTTCAAAAAATATCTTTTTTTTGAGAAAAAGTATAAAAAACATAAAAAATAAATGAATAGAGAATAGATAATAAGAAAAATAAATACCTCATAAACAAAAAAATGAGTGATTAAAAATTTATCACTCAAAATATAAACAAAAAACTTAAAATTACAATATTAAAACTTAAACTAAAAAATCATCTCACAAATGAAAGAAGAAGAAATGCTATATTTATAAATAAAAAATAAAACATCCCATAAAAATTAATATTCATTTGATATAATCAAATAAAATTTAAAATATTGAGAAATAAAAATATTGATCAATAAAAAAATATTAAAAAAAACAGTGGTGTTTTTAAAAAATAAATCAATCCTAAAATTTTTTCCAAAAATGTATAGTATCACTTTACTATTTTAGTATAAGAGTATGTTTTTCCTGTAAGTCTTGATTTTAAAATTACTAAGTTTTGCTTAATTACTTTTTCTCTTAAATAAAAATTTTCCTTTATTTTATTATTCTGTGGTGATGGAATAATATAAACAATAAATTTTTGCTTTTTTTCTTTATTAAGAATTTTTAATTTTTTCTCATATTTTTCAATAAGTAATTTAGTTTTTAAATAACTACTTGATGAAGTATCTATACTAAATTTTTGTTTTTTTTGAATACTCGGTTTTAAAAATCCTGCTACATCTTGTAAAAAAGTTTTTATAATATATCAAATATCATCTTCTTTCGGAACAAAATTCATTTTTGATCATACTTCTTTTAAAAGCTTATTAGTTTCTCATAATAATTTTTTAGCTTCAGTATTTTTAGTTGATTCAAGTATTTTTAATTCTAATTCTCAAACTTTTGTTAAAGCTAATTCTCAAATTTGTCTTAACTTTGTTATATTCGTAGAATTTTTTAGCTTTACTAAAGTATTATGTAAATCTTTCAATTTTTCTTTTTTTTCAAAATCTAGATATGTATTATTTGGTAATTCAATAAAATATCTTAATTTTTGCATAACTTTTGTAATAATTTCATAGACTTCATCAAGTTCTTTTTTCATATGAAAATCCTCTATTTTTGCCTCCTCTACAACTTTTATTTTATCTTTTTCTATTTCTTCTTTTTTTTGAATTTCTTTTTTATTTGCATCGAGATAAATCCTATATTGTTCATGAAGTTCATGAATAATTTTTTCTTTTTCATTTAGAGACGTATCTTTATCTAAATAAATATACTTTAAATCAAATTTAAGGTTATCTTTAATTTTTACATATGCTTTAAAAATATCTTTTGAAACGATAGTTCAAACTTTTAACTCTCAATTTTGAATAATTTCAAAGTAAAATTTATTTCCGTCCACTTCAATATCACCCATAGTTTGTATGGATAAAACAGAAAATCATTCTTTATGTAACATATCTTTTAAAAGACTTTCTGATTCAGCCTTTCTGATAAGATTATATTTTTCTAATCACTTAGAAACTTCTACTTTAAAATTTTTCATTTTGTGTTTTTTCTATAATATAAAATTATACTGTTAAACTTTGAGGAGTTAAAAATTGAGATAAAATATTATCTACTCATGCAACATAATCATCATTTTGATTTAAGTTTTTTGTAAACTCAGCTAATTCATAACAACCAGCTAATTCCTCTTTTTTTGCTTCTACAACTATATCTGTTTGTTCTCCCAGATATGATAATGCTTTATTAATATCTCATTTTTTTAATGCTTCTTTAGAAGCACCCATTTCGATTCATAATCCATTTTCAATTCTTTCTGACATATATTATAAATTATTAAGTAAAAATCAAAAACTATTCAATTCTTTTTGTTTTTCAACCACTTCTTTTTTTCTCATACCTGCAATTTTTGTAAAGTTTTCTTTTGAAATATCACTAATTTGTTTTTTTTCTATTTCTCACATAAAAACTTCAAGTGATTTATAAAGTTTTTCCAATCCGATTTCATCTAAAAAATCCAAACTATCTAAATAAAGTTTTTTTTGTTTTTCATTTATATTTAGATTTTCAATTATTGTTGAAATAATTTTTTTCTTTTTTGATTTTTCAGAGTATTTTTTAAAAATATTCAAAATCATATTTTTTTATTTTAGAAATTAATTTTTAACATTTTATCATATTTTTTCTTTATTTACAAATTATTTAATATATAAATATAAAATAGTAGTAGTAATAATCTTTTTTGTCAAAAACTTTTTTCTAGCAAAATACTATAAAAATAATAAAAAATATAAAAACTATTTCAAAAAACTTATTTTAGTTGGCTTAAATAAGGTAATAAAAAATATTAACATTTTTTTTACAATAATTATTTTTTTTAATTGACTTGTGTTTAATGAGTAAATCATTATTATAAACTTGTGAAATATTATTTAACAATTTATAGAAATTATGACTGATCAAAACAAAAATTCAAATAGATTTTTACTATTTTTTATAATCTTTTTAACATCTTTTTCACTTGGTTTTTATATATCAAATAATATGAGTGTTTTTCAAAAAGATACTCAATCAAATCAAGTATTTGTGGATAATTTTATAAAAGATAAAGTATTAAAAAAAGATTTAGATTTAGAACTTTTTTGGCAAGTATATAATATAGTTTCTCAAAATTATTACTCTTCTGATGAAGTAAATAAAAAGGATTTGCAATATGGTGTTATTGACGGTTTTGTAAAATCTCTCTGAGATAAATTCTCTGAATTTATGAATCCTGAAATCACTAAAGAATTTGAAAATACATTAAATGGAGATTTTGAATGAATAGGAGCAGTTATTAATAAACATGAACTTTGAATTGTAGTTGATAGAGTTTTAAAATGATCACCAGCACTTAAGGATGGTATATTAAAATGAGATATTGTCGTAGAAGCAAATGGGGTTGATTTAAAAGATCTTTCTTCTACTGAAGCAGTAAATTATATTAAATGACCAGCTGGAACAAAAGTAACTTTAAAAATTATTCGTTCTTGAGAAAGTGATTTTTTAATCAAAGAAATACAAAGAGATAAAATTAAAATTCCATCGGTTGATACTCTTGATATGAAAGATGAAGAAATAGGATATATTACTCTCAATATGTTTTGAGAAAATACATCAAGAGAATTTCTTGAAATGTTAGAATCTTTTAATAATGATACAACGAAATGAATTATTATTGATTTGAGAGATAATGGAGGATGATATTTAAATAGCGCAGTGGAAATACTTTCTAATTTTATAGAAAATAATAAACCTCTTGTGACAACAAAATATAAAGATAGTATTTTAAATAATACGTACTACAGTGAAAATGGTGGAAAAATTTTTGATAAAAAAATAGTAGTATTAATAAATGAAAATTCAGCATCAGCTTCTGAAATTACAGCTGGAGCATTGAAAGATTACAATAAAGCTATTTTAGTTGGAGAAAAATCATATGGAAAATGATCAGTTCAACAACCCTTTGATCTTTCAGATGGAAGTATGTTAAAACTCACTATTGCAAAATGGTATACCCCAAAAGATTATTCTATTGACCATAATGGGATTGAGCCAGATATACAAGTAAGTTTTAAAAAAGAAGATTATACACCAGAGCCTGGGAAAGAAGACGAATTTGTACCATATGATAGACAACTTGAAACAGCAAAAGATATTTTAAAAAAATTTATTAAACTTTGAAATATTAGATTAGTAGTTGATGAGTATAAGAAAGAACATCCCGAGTTATCTCAAACAGGAAGTGAAATAAAAACTTCAACTGGGAATACACAAGAATAAAATAAAAAAGTAGAATTTTCTACTTTTTTATTTCTCCAATATTATTTTTTGCAATCAAGACATTTTCTATATAATAAAAGAAATATTTGATATCTATAAAAATATGAATTATTATTTTATTACCAAACTCATAATTTTCTTATAAAAATAGAAGAAAAAACCTATTTTTTATTTTTTAATTATTCAAAATTATGTTACAACAAAATGATAGAGTATTATATGATTTAATACAATCAGAATCAAAAAGACAAGATGAAGAAATAGAACTGATTGCTTCAGAAAATTATGTTTCACGTGATGTTTTAGAAGCTAATGGAAGTATACTTACCAATAAATATTCAGAAGGATACCCAGGAAAAAGATATTATGCGTGACAAGAATTTATTGATCAGATTGAAGAGCTTGCAATAAATAGAGCGAAAGAACTTTTTGGGGCTGAATATGTAAATGTTCAACCATTATCTTGAAGTCCAGCTAACTTAGCTGTTTATTTATGAGTTTTAAAACCAGGAGATAAAGTTTTATGATTATCTCTTGATCAAGGTTGACACTTAAGTCACGGACACCCCCTCAATTTTTCAGGCTTACTCTATGAAATCATTCCTTATACTCTCGATAAAGATACAGAAATTATTGATATGGATGAAGTAGAGAGACTTGCTTTAGAACATAAACCACAAATGATTTTAGCTTGATTTTCAGCTTATCCTAGATCTCTTGATTGGAAGAGATTTAGACAAATTGCTGATAAAGTGTGAGCAATTTTAATGGCAGATATTGCTCATATTGCATGACTCGTTGCTGGATGAGTATTAGAGAATCCAGTTCCGTATTGTGATGTAGTTACTACGACAACTCATAAAACATTAAGAGGACCAAGATGAGCTATTATTATGTCAAAAGAGAAATTTGCTTCCCAAATAGCAAGAGCTGTTTTTCCTGGAGTTCAAGGCGGGCCCCATGAAAATCTTATTGCAGCCAAAGCAGTAGCTTTTAAAGAAGCACTTGATCCAAGTTTCAAAGTGTATGCTAAACAAGTTGTAGATAATGCAAGAGTTCTTGCATCAGAACTGATGAATTCAGGATTTAAAATCGTTTCTAATGGAACGGATAATCATCTCATATTGGTAGATGTATTTTCGAGTTTTTGATTGACGTGAAAAGAAGCAGAAAAGGCTTTAGAACTCGCATGACTTTCAACCAATAAAAATATGATTCCTTATGATCCAAGAAAACCTCTTGATCCTTCTGGAATCAGAGTTTGAACTCCAGCTGCGACAACAAGATGAATGAAAGAAGACGAAATGAAGATAATTGCAAGAATATTTACAGATGCTATTAAGATAACTAAAGAAGTAAAATGATATAATTCTACCGTTGAAGATAAATCAAATATGGAAGTATTTGAAAATAAAGATTTACAAGTAAAATTAAAATCTCTAAAACAAGAAGTTTTAGATTTATGTAAAAAATTTCCTATTTATAAATAAAAAAGATATGTATATTTTAAGTAAAACACAAGAACTTTCATTTCAACCTTTCTTTGAAATACTTATAGGAGAAGCAAAAAAAGCGACATGTACGCGTAGTAAATGTGGAAGTATCATTCTCAAAGATGGAGAAATAATTGGAAAATGATATAATTCTCCACCCAATTCGCTGGATTCTCAAAGAAGGTGTGGATGTGAAAAAAGTATGTACCATAAAAAAGTGACCGATAAAACTTGTTGTATCCACGCAGAACAAAGAGCCATTTTTGATGCTCTGAAAAAAAATGGAGAAAAAATACTATGATCAAGACTTTATTTTATCCGTTTAGACGAGTATAATACTCCGAAAAGATCAGGAAAACCATATTGTACGATTTGTAGTAAATCAGCACTTGATGTGGGAATACAAGAGTTTGTTTTATGGGAAGAAAAAGGATTTTGTGTGTATGATACGCAAGAATACAATGATTTATCTTTTAGATATGACGATGAATAAAATTTTACAAGAAATAAAAAAGTTTTCTCTTGAAAATTGGTGGATTTATATAATATTTTTTATTTGTATTTTTATTATTTGATATACAAATACTGGAAATATTTTTGAAATAAGTATTATTTTTTTCCTACATTTTTTATGAGATATTTTTATGATGATGATGTGAGATTATTATGCTCAAAATAACAAAAAACAATGAGGAATCTATCAAATTTTAAGTATGAGTGTATTTACTCTTATAGCAGTATATGCATTTATTTTTAATGGAAAAATAAATTATCTTATCTCGCAAATATTATTTTGAATGAGTTCTTTGAAAGCATATTTAGATATGAAAGAGAGTTCTCAAAAAATCCTGAATTATAAGATGATATTATGTGTTGGAATAATGGTTATATGAGGATATATATATTTTGATATGATTCATAATTTTTCACAATACCTACAAATTATTTGATTTACCCTTTTTGCTGCATTTTTAGCTATACATGATAAAAAAATACAATATTTTGGATCACTGGTATCGATATTTCTCATTTTTTTATCATCAGGAATAGAGACATATTATTCTTTTCTTTTGGCAGATATAAAATGAATTGATATTTCATTTTTCCTTCTTCCACTGACTGTTTTTATATTTTATTTAAAAAATATTAAAAAATATTTATGATAGTAGATTTGATTTTTCTGTTTTTTATCTCAGTTCTGACCTCATTTTTAGTGATTTGGATCACTAAAAAAATATTTCTTTTCTTCCATATTTTAGATAATCCATGGAAGTACGAGAAAAAGAGAGCACCCATTCCATATAGTATGGGAGTGATTTTTTTTATCTGTTTTTTTATTTTGAGTTATTTTTTTCTTGAAAGTAATTATAAGCTCTATTTATTGTGGATATTTTGAGGAATCATTACTATTATAAGTTTTATTGATGATAGACTCAATATTAGTCCCCAAATCAGACTTCTTATGCAGATAATTATTGGAGGAATTATAGGATTAACAGCAATAAAAGTATGATATATAAGTAATATTTTTGGAGGAATTATAGATCTCAACGCATTTTTTATAGAAATTTTTCAATATAAAATCTATCTGATATCACTTCTCTTTACGATTGGTTGGTATGTGTTTATTTTTAATGCACTCAATTGGACAGATGGAATACAAGGGAATACTTCAGGATTGTCTATAATTAGTTTTTTTGTTTTATTTTTACTCTGAGGAAAACTTTATTTTACCGATGAATATACGGGAGGAATAGAAAATGCAAAATTTATATTATACCTTACCACGATTTTAATCGCTATTTTAATTCCATTTTTTTATTTTGATGTGAGAGAAAAAATTTTGATGTGAGATAGTGGAACGATGTTTCTAGGGTTTATGTTAGCCAGTTTGGCGATTATTTCTTGAGGAAAAATAGCTACGGTTTTGGTGGTGTTTGGAATATATGCGATCGATGCTATTTATGTTATTATAACGAGGTTAAAAAATAAAAAAAACCCACTTTCGTGAGACTTTACCCACCTCCATCATCGACTTCTGGATTTATGATGGTCAAAAAATCAAGTATTAATATTTTTGTTTAGTTTTTCTTTTTTATTTTGAGTAACCTCGCTATTTTTAGAGAAAACAGGAAAAGTAATTTTATTTGTTTTTATGATATTTTTTGTTATATTTAGCCCTAAGATACTCTCTAAATTTTTAAAGTATGAAAAAAAATAGAAAAGGGTTTACTTTTATAGAAATCTTAGTAGCAATAGGAATATTATCTATTATTAGTATATTTGCTTTGTCTGGTTTTTGATCAAACTTTGATAGACAGACACTTAATGAAGAATTGGTTTTTTTTCAAGATACTATAAATAAATTAGATAAAGAAATAGCAAAAACACTTACAGACTATGAAGTGTTTATAAATATTTGAGAAGTGTATTATTATACTGTAAATAAAAATTATTTACAAAACTCTCAAAAAATTCTTTCTTTTCAATGATATACTGGTACTATACAGACTTCAACATGAACAGATATTTCACATATTTTTAGTAATAATATTCTTGTGTTTTCTCATTCTGGAAGTAGAATATATGAATATGACTTTTCAAAGAATACAAACTATAAAATAGAGACTTCAAATACTTGAAAAATTTTAAATTCTCTTTATATTTATCATTATGTAAACATAGATTCAAGAAATAAAATTCATTTGATTCAAATAGAAAATCAATGAAATTTTCTTACTTGAGTTATTTTAAAAAATAATATTGGACAAAAAAAACAATATTTTACTCATAGTTGACAACCAATTTTGTCAAAAATAAATCTTACTTTTGAGAATACAAAAGGTATTATTACTCATGTAACTTTAACACCATAAATTATGAAAATAGCATTTTTTTGAACTTGAGATTTTTCCCGTAATATTTGTGAATCTTTATTTAAAAATAATACAATAGATATAAAATGTTTGGTTTCACAACCAGATAAGCCATTCGGAAGAAAGCAAGAATATATCCCAACCCCACTCAAACAGTTTTGATTAGAGAATGATTTAAAAACTTTACAACCAGAAAAATTAAAACAAAATATTGATTTTTTTAATACACTAAAATCATTAGAGTTAGATTTTATTATCGTAGTAGCATATGGAAAAATTATTCCTAAAGAAATTTTAGAAATTCCAAAATATGGATGTATAAATATTCATGGAAGTATATTACCAAAATATCGCTGAGCAAGTCCAATTCAAGAAAGTTTAAAAAATTGAGATACAAAGACATGATTGACAATTATGTATATGTCTGAGTGAATGGATGAATGAAATATACTTAAAATAGAGGAAATAAATATAGACATACTTGACAAAACTCCAGAAATATTTAAAAAATTTGAAAATATTTGACCAGAGCTTTTAATTTCTACTTTAAAGTCTATTATTTCTTGATCAATTCAATCAATCTCTCAAGATGATTCGCAAGCTACATATTGTTCTAAAATTTCTAAGGAAGATGGAAAGATAGATTTTCAAAAAGAGCAATGAGAAGTTATTTATAATAAATATAGAGCATATTATCCTTGGCCATGAATTTATAGTTATTTTCAAGGAAAAAAAATTGATATTACTGATTGTCTTTTTGAAAAAAATGATTTGATTTTTGATGATGATTTTCATTTATGAGATGTAGTAGAGTTTGAAGATCATGGAGAAAGTCATATTTGAATTTTGTGTAAATGATGAATTTTGATTTTAAACAAAGTAAAACTTGAATGAAAAAAAGAAATGAATATAAAGGATTTTATAAATGGGAATAAACAATTTTTAGATTATAATTTTATTTGATAATTTTTACTTAAATTTTATGATAAACATAGCACTCAATACATTTAAGGAAATTGTGAGAAACAAGTTTTTATACTTGATTTTGGTTTTTGCATTTTTATTTATAATTTTTTCTATTTCTCTTTGAAAATTGACTATTTGAGAAGATATTAAAGTTATTACTGATTTTTGAATAGCAATGATAGAAATTTTTTGATTTATAGGGGTTTTATTTGTAGGAAGTCAGCTTTTATTTAAGGAAATTGAGGGGAAAACTATTTTTCTCATTCTTTCAAAGCCTATTAAAAGATATGAATTTATTTTGTGAAAATTTTTATGATTTGGAATGATTATTTTTCTTATAACTTTTCTACAATCATTGTTATATCTATTGGTGTTATTTTTTAAAGAAATTCAAATAGATGTATTGATACTTTTTTCATTACTTTTTATATTTTTTAAATTACTTATTTTAGTAGCTATTGTACTATTCTTTTCTACTTTTATGTCTACTATATTGACAATAATAGTGTCTATAATGATATATTTCGTAAGTCATAGCTTTAGTCTGTTACTTGATTTATTACATAAAACTCAAATAACATTTTTAGAAATTTTTTGAAAAATATTACAACTTCTATTTCCACCTTTTGAAGCTTTAAATATTAAGGATTATATTTGAAGTTTTATAAATTTTCCACCATCATTTTTTATTCAAAACACTATTTATAGTATCTTCTATTTATTTTTGGTTCTATTTTTTACTGTTTTAATATTTAATAGAAAAAAATTTGAAAATTAATTATCCAGATAATGAAGAATTTTATTCTCTCTCATTTTATGTAGACAAAAGGGTTTTAATTCCTAGAAATGATACAGAAGTATTAGTAGATCAGGTGATAAAAACTTTAAAATCAGCACAAAATCAAGATATTTCATTTATAGATATTGGAACAGGAAGTTCTGCTATAGTTACAGCAGTTACAAAAAATACTCCAATTTCTTTGAAGCAAATATTTGCTGTCGATATTTCACTTGATGCGTTAGAAGTAGCAAAAATAAATATTGAAAAAAATAATATTCAAGATAAAGTATCATTATATAATTCAGATCTACTTCAAATTTTTCTATCTTGAAATAAAAAAATTGAAGCAAAAAACCTTATTATTACAGCAAATCTCCCATATATAAAAAATGGAGATATTGAAAATATGGATCAAGAGGTTCTTGATAATGAACCACATATAGCATTATTTTGATGAGAAAAAACAGGTTTTGAAATGTATGAGAGACTTATATGACAAGTATTTGAACTTAAAAAAAATAATCGTTTCCAAGAGATTATTCTTTTTATAGAGATATGATTTGATCAATATGAATATTCACAAGAATATCTCAAAAGTTTATGACTAAAATATCAATACTTTAAAGATTTGAATAATATTTTTAGATGTATAAAAATACAATTTTAAATACTAAAATACTTTTATTTTTTCTTGCTAAGTCTAAAAAAAATGTTAAACTATAAGGTGTAAAATATCAATTAAAAAAGCTAGTATGAAAAGACACCAAAAACACGAGAATAAAAAGCAAGCCTTTACATTAGTAGAGTTAATAATAGTGATAAGTATCATAGCAATTTTGGCAACGATTGCATTTATATCTTTTAAAAATTATTCATGAAATGCAAGAGATGGAAATAGAATCACAAGCATAAAAAATATCCAAACCTGATTAGAACTCTATATGATGAAAACAGGTACATATCCAAAAGCAGAATGAAATATTCAAATATGAACACTTTGATGATGAAATTTTGCTTACAAATGAGAAATAGGAGAAAGTATAAGTAGACAAATATGACTCAATAAACTCCCAAAAGATCCAGAAACAAAAAATAATTACACCTATTCAACAACAACAACACAAACTCAATATGAAATATGAAGTATATTAGAGGGAGATATAGCATATACAAAAATGATTCCCACTAGCTACGCACTCTGAAACTACAAAGCTAAAGTAGAATGAAACTATACATGATATGCAAAATATTCAAGTGAAAACTGTATATCATATGCAAATATACCAAGCTTAATATGGAGTAACAACTGAAATGTAAATCTACTTTCAACAGGAAGTAAAAATCAAGAAACGCCATTATATGTAATTAATAATGAAAAAAATCTTCCATATGGAGAAGAAAAACAATCTCAAAAACT
>DKNE01000004.1:4510-117888 GCA_002470645.1 Patescibacteria group bacterium UBA7396 | reverse complement strand
AAAAAGAAATTATAGAAAGTTTCTGAAAAACTACTCCAAAAGAAATTAGAGAAACGATACTATGAAAAATTACTCCAGTAACATATGCAAGTTGTGATGGAATTTGACATGGAAGTAAAAAAATGTTTTACAAAAGTAGTAGTGTAGCATATTGAAATACATGTGAACCATGAATAGAATTTGAATGTAGAAATGGAGAGTGGAAACATACAACAGTAAATAAAACAGAATATCCAAGTGAAGTTGAATGTGTAGAAGGAACTCCAAATAGGTGTGAAATATGAAGTACGAATGATAATTATACTCTCACAGAAATATTAATACATGGAAGCTGAAGTACTCTAACAAAAGAAGATATTACATTTCAAAATGGAGAAAAAATACTCTCTCAAGAATTTACTTGTAATAATGGAGATTTGGTAAAAAGAGAAACCCCAGAAACGTGAGAAATAACCAAATGTGATATGGATTATTATGCACATAATGATCTGTGTGAATGAGTATGAATATGATACTATAGTCCTGATGAATCTATAACAAGAACTGCTTGTAGTAATAAACTAGGGAATTCAAGTTATACTACTTCAGGAAGTGGAAGTAATACTTGTGAATATACATGTGAATCATGATATGAGTGAGCGAGTTGTAGTGCAAAACAAAAGACAATAACCAGTGGAGTATATAGTGGAAGAACATTTAGCTTTACAAGTTTTGAACTTATTTATGGAACCTCTCAGACAAAGACATCAAGTGCTTTAACAATTACATGAGGAACTTCAACCTTAACAGCTACTTTTACTCTTGCTTCAAATGGAACTGATGTAACTCTGAGTGCCCAAAGTGAGAATATAGTTTGTAGTAGTGGATATTATAAAAATGAAACTAATTGTAGTACTCAATGGAGTTGAAATACCACTACATGATATTTATTTACAAATACGAGTGGAACTGTGCAATATCCAACTAGTTGTAATAATTTATTGACAAGTGCAACTTGGAAAAATACATTTCTTGGAAGCCCATGGAATGGAACTAAATTTGTTGATGGAATGTATTTTATAAAACCTGATTCTTGATCTGCATTTAAGGTCTATTGTGATATGACAAACAATGGTTGATGATGGACAAGAACCCATATACTAAGATATGTAAACTTAAATAGTACATTTGCTACTTCTCAAAACTATACCTGACATATCGCAAATACCGCAGATAAGATGTGGAATACATCTATAGACGGATGAGATAATTCTTATTTTAGACCATTAAAGAGGATGAATGATTATACAACTTGGGTCTGGCTAACAGATAC
The DNA here is from genome assembly GCA_002470645.1 of Patescibacteria group bacterium UBA7396. Classification (GTDB taxonomy): domain Bacteria; phylum Patescibacteriota; class Gracilibacteria; order BD1-5; family UBA6164; genus UBA7396. The sequence continues at coordinate 116,576 of DKNE01000004.1, read as the reverse complement.
ACAATACGTAAATGTAACTTTGGTAACCACTTCTGCGAGTAATAAATCAAATGGAAGAAAAGTTGATCTACAGAATTATATTGATTATTGGTATAATGGTTTAACTATGTCAGAGAGACCTGATTATATAGTAAATGCTGGTGCAATATCTTGAGGTACTTCCTATACCATAACCAAATGAAGCTGTACTTTATCACAACCTTATCACGTAAAATGATGGCGGAATGGAGCAAATCACTGATGGGAAGTTTTAGTTTCTCATAATAACTGAGGAACCTGTCTTTGGATGCAACCCCCCTCTATTCCATTTCAATTTTCTGCACCAAGTAGTTGATTTCCAGGAATGTCTATTAGTTGAATAGCAGTTGATAGTGCTAATGCTGATCAAACAAGATGGCACTCACTTTGGGTAAAATAAATAAAAGTTGAATATTTTTTGTAATTGAATACTATTGTACCATAAATAGATATTAAATGTAAAAATATGTGATTAGAAGATTTTATTCCTAGTGAATCCTGAGCGGATGCTTGACCAAAATCGAGTGAGGTTTCTGAAAAATTTAAAGAGGCAGTAAAAAAAGCAGGAGCTTGAATTAAAAGAGTTCAAAAAGATGAAAAAAAAGCAAGAAAATTTGATTTACTTTTAGCTCAATTTTTGACTCAAATCATAAGAAATCCAAAGTATGATTTTTTACTTGATGATTTATTTAAAACTTTGGATAGTGGATATAGTTCAAACTTTTTGCTTTGAATTCTATCACTTGTATACCTTCCTATAAGTGATAAAATAAGAGAATTGTCGTCAAAAAATCTTATAGAATTTGATTATGTAAAAACATTTGAAAAAGTAAATTTTGATGACAATAATTTGGATGAAAGCATTAAAAATAGAATTAATTTTTGGCTCGAAGATATTATAGATATTATTTCTATAGAATATTCATCACTTCAAATTTCTCAAATAAAAACTCTCTTTCTCAAAAGAGAGGAGTATAATCAATTGCTTATTTTTTCTTCACTTGTATTTGAGTTCTTTTTTGAAGAACTTAATATTGAAATCAGTCAAAAAAAATCACAAAATTATATTGATTTTATTATGCAACAAGTTTATACAAAAATTCAAACTTTAGAATCAGAAGAAGTGTAAATAAAACACTTATAAAAAATGTCAATATATATTATTTTTGCTTATTGAAAAGAAGAGTTTAATCTTAAAAAGAAAAATCTTCTTTTTATTTTTGACAAAAAGAGAAAATAAATATTATATAAGTGTAATATTTACATTTTAATAAATCAAAATAAATCCTTTAAAAAATAAGTTATGGAAAAGTATTTATTTTTTTTGAAAATTAATAAGTGTAAATTATACATATTATTTTTTCACTTTAAAATTATGAAAAAAGAAGCTCTTATAATCGTTGATTATCAAAATGATTTTGCACATCCAGAATGAAGTTTATATGTACAATGATGAGAAACAATACTTCCTTTTATTAATAATTTGATACAAGAAGTAAAATCTAGATCTGGAATTATTATCACTTCTCAAGATTGGCATCCTGAAAACCATATTTCCTTTGCTTCAACTTTTTGATTAGATGATTTTACTCCAAAAGATTGAGAAATAAAGTGGCCAAAACATTGTGTAGAAAATACATGGTGAGCTGAATTTTTAGATGGATTTCATAGTCATTGAATTGATAGAAAAGTTTTAAAATGAAACAAACAAGATATTGATTCATATAGCTCATTTGGATGAATAGAAAAAGCAACATGATCTACACTCGATACTATTCTAAAGTCATATAATACACAAGTTTTGCATATTGTTTGATTAGCAACAGAATATTGTGATTATACAACTGTAGAAGATGCTATTAAATTATGATATGAAGTTATTGTACATACAAGAGGAATAAAAGCCGTAAATGTGAATCCTCATGATGGAATCATTGCTATTTCTAAAATGAATCAAATGGGGGCAAAAATTTTACCTTAAAACAATATTTACACATTAATAAAAATCAAAAACATGAAAAATAATATTTATTCTCCAAAAGATTTTTTCGCAGTAGCAAGAGATGAGGCAGAAGTAAATAATCTCCTTAATACTGATATTTATAAATTTATGATGCTTGATTTTGTTTTAGCAAATCCTGAATGGAAAAATATCCAAGTAAAACGGAAAATGACTATCAGAAGTAAAGGTATAAAAACAGCATTTGTGATTCCAGAAAGTGCATTAATTGAACAACTTGAAGCTACTAAAAATATTTCTTGAGTTTCAGAAGCAGATTTATCCTATTTAAGATGAATGACTCGTCCAGATGGAAATAGACTTTTTCAAGAAGAAACGCTAGATTTTTTAAAACATTTCAGACTTTCTGAATATCAAGTTGGAATTGATGAAAATGGAAATTATGAATTAGAATTTATAGGACCTTGGGCAACTTCTATTTTATGGGAAATTTATGGATTGAAAATTATTAATAGTTTGTATTTATATCATTATATTAGAAAAGAAAAACTTACTAATGTAGAATTCAATCAAATTATAAATGAAACGCTCCACAGACTTTACAGTGATATAGAAATTTTTAAACAAACTCCAGAAGCTACATTTTCAGAGTTTTGAACCAGAAGATCAGCCAGTACAGATTATCAAAGAATGGTATATGAAATATTATCATGAACACTTCCTGAGCAATGTCTTGGAACTTCAAATGTAATGATTGCAAGAGAATTTTGACTTGCCAATCCAAAAGGAACGAATGCCCATGAACTTCGCATGATAACAACAGCGCTTTATGATGAAAAAGATGATATTGTGAATGCAATGTATGATGTAGACAAAAAGTGGGCAAAACACTTTCCTGGTCTTTCAGTTCTACTTCCTGATACATATGGAACCAGTTTTTATTTTGAAAATTGTCCAGAAGAAGTATTTTTACATCATAATGGATGTAGATTTGATTCAAAAGATCCAAAAATTGCTATACCAGAATATGTTGATTGGGTATTAAAAAGATGATGAAATCCTCAAACAAAACTTTGACTTCCAAGTGATGGACTTTCTGCAAAAGATGTTGTTGAAATACATTCTTTACATAAAAATTCTCTTGGAAAACTGACTTTTTGAGTTGGAACTCATTTGACAAATAATACAAAATGAACATTTCCAAGAGAAGAAAAATATGGCCCATTTTGATCATTTTCAGTTGTAGTTAAACCATCAGAAATACAAAGATCAGACGGAACTTGGGTGTCTTGTGTAAAGCTTTCAGATAATCCTACAAAAGCTATTTGAGAACCTCAAAGAGTAGAGGTTTTTAAAGAAATTTTTTGAAATAATGGAATGAATAAAAAAGAAGTGTATGTTTAATATTATTTTCTAATTATAAATATATGGAAACACTAAAAATTTGAGAAATACAACCAGGAGAAAAAAATGTATTTCAACAAAATATTTGAACTATAAAAGATGATATTAGACAAATATTATCACTTACCTCAAGAAATCTTGACTATAAAGAAGTTTCAGGAAAACTTATCTCTCAACTTAAGACATATTTACTAGACTCAAAACAATCAGGTTTTATACTTTGAGTTTCAGGTTGAATTGATAGTGCTCTTGTGTCTACTTTATGTGCACTTACTTGAGAAAAAACTATCGTAATGGATTTACCAATTCATCAAAGACAAGATGAAGTTTCAAGAGCTTCTGAACATATGGATTGGCTTCAACAAAATTTTTCTAATGTAGAAAGGTATTCTATCGATTTGACTGAAACTTTTGAAACTTTTAAAAAAGCACTTCCTGAAATAAGTGATGAAACTTTGAGATATATGGCTTATGTAAATACTCGCTCTCGTCTCAGAGCTGTGAGTTTATATGCAATAGGAAACGAAAAAAATGCCTTAGTAGTTGGAACAGGAAATAAAGTAGAAGATTATGGAATTTGATTTTTTACAAAATATTGAGATGGGGCTGTTGATATCAGTCCAATAGGAAATTTATATAAATCAGAAGTATATGAAATGGCAAGATTTTTGTGAGTGAATGAATCCATTTTACAAGCAAGACCAACAGATGGACTCCACCCTGATGGGGCTACTGATGAGGATCAAATAGGAGCAACTTATGATGAACTCGAATGGGCCATGGAAAAACATGATGAATTTATAGGAATAATTACTTCAAATGGACTTTTCTGGAATGATGAAAATGCAACTAAAAATTTTCTAAATACCTTCTCATGAAGAGAAAAGGAAGTGATGAATATCTATCTTTCTCGTCATTTTGCAAATCGTCACAAGATGCAAATGCCAAAAATTTTTGAAATATAAAAAAAAGAATATAATGATAAAAATGTAAAAAGAATATTTGCTAAAAAAAATCTATGAAACACTTAGAGATTGATGGAAGTTTTGTCTGTTATGATGATTATCATTTAGAGAAAAAAAAAGAACTTGTGAGTTTCTTAGAATGAGATTATTTAAAACAAATTATAAACTCATTTGAAGATAAAATTATAGTAGTTTTAGGCTGAGATGGAACGATGCTCAGAGCTATAAAAGAACATTATAAAAAAAATCTCCCATTTTTAGGAATAAATTTTTGACATAAATGATTTTTACTTAACTCAAAAGAGGTTATACAACCAAATATGTCATATGTAGAAAGAAAATATCCTCTTATTGAAGTTGAAATAGAGAGTAATGGAATTACCAAAAAAGCTATTGCAGTAAATGAAATTGATATAAGAGCTGGAAATGGGAAAATGATTTCACTTGATATTGCTCTTTCAAAAAGACAGGCAATAAACATAGAGTGAGATGGAATTATTGTTTGTACTCCAGCAGGGTCAACTTGATATAATAGTTCCCTTGGTTGACCGATTCTTCCACATACTTTAAACGCTTTTGTTATAACTCCAAAAGCACCATGGAAACCAAAATGACAAACACCTATTTTAATAAACGACTCAGAGGTTATTGAAATCAAAAATGTATGAAGAAGACTTTTTACTGAAATATATTGTGATGGAAAAGAATTTCTTATTACTCAAGATTGACTTCAAACAGATATTACTATTAAAAAAAGTAAAGATGTAGTTAGAATGATAATTGCATCTGAATATATGGATATTTGGGATAATAAAGTTTTGCAAGAACAAGGATTTCAAGTAAAATAACAACAAAATCAGTAAATAATTTATTTAAATCAATATTATTTTATAAATTTAAGTTATGGAAAAAATAGCTGTTTATTGAGGTGCTTTTAATCCACCTACACTTTGACATCAAGAGGTTATGGTGAAAATGATTACAAAGTGATATGTAGACAAAATTATTTTCTCTCCAGATGGACAAAGACTGGATAAAAATTATTGAATTTCACATCAAGAAAGAAAAGACATTTTAGAAGTTTTTGCTTCTGAAATATGTCAAAAATGACTCAATATAGAATTTGAAGATTATTTTTTAAAAACAAATACTCCAACAACAACTATGGATGTTGAAGAATATTATAGACAAAAATTAGGATTTCAGCCATATCATATTTTTGGTATTGATACTATATCTTCTATGCCAAAATGGACATGAAATAAAGAAAAATATTTAGAAATAAAACTCAAAAAAATTTTTCTTATGAGAAAATGATTTTTGCTTCCTGAAAATATTGATATGGAAAATTATCTTATACTTGATTTAGATATTATTGATATTTCCTCTACTTTGGTAAGAGAAATGCTTAAAAATAAATGAAAAGTAAGTCATGTTTTGACTCCATGAGTTTATAATTATGTATTGAAGAATGAATTGTATCAAAATTAATTTATTTCTTATTTTTAAATTATGCCATTAAATGAATTATGAAGAAAAGTAGTTGCTTCTTGAGAATATTTGCAACTTCTTGAAATAGAACTTGAATGATGAAAAATATATGAGGCTACTCAAAGAATGGGGAATAAAAATGCAGTAGCAGGACTTTTAAGACATACTCAAAATCAATCATATATTTTTATTGAGCAATATCGTTATCCTTTAAAAAAAAGAGTTTTAGAACTTGTTGCTTGAATTATTGATAAACCAGAAAAAACTATTATAGACATTATGAAAGAGGAAGTTTTAGAAGAAACATGATACTCACAAATTTGAAATATAGAGTTTATAGCAAATACATCAGCGTCAGCAGGTGCTTTATGCGAAACAACAATTGTCTATGATATAGAAATTTTTTGACCAAAATGAAATCAAAACTTATGAGAAATGGAGGATATTACGGTTTTTGAAATACCATATAAAGATTTTGATACATTTTATAATTCTAAAAAGAAAGAAGGTATAATTATTGATCCTAAAGTATGTATGGCGGTGTATGATACTTTGGTAAAAGTAAAACCATTTTTAAGGGAGGGATTTTAAATAAATTTGTTTTTTATTTTTGTTAAAAATAAAGATTTTTTCTTGCAATAAAAAGAATTCAGTTATAATAAGTGTAATATTTACTATTATATAATATATGCTTATTCCTGAGGAAAAACAATTTAATATTTGGTCGCCGGAACTTACTATACCTATTCCTGCTATTGATGTTGTAATTTTTACTTTATATCAAAATGAGCTTTGTGTTGTTTTATTAAAACAAGAAGAAGAAGGAGAAAAAAATTATATATTACCAGGTTGAATAGTTGCTAAAGGATATTCATTAGAGGAAAATTTTGATGATATTTTAAAAAGAAAAACAGGAATTACTTGAGTATACAAGGAACAATTATATACTTTTTGAAATCCTTGAAGAGATAAAAGAGCACATACTTTATCGATAAGTTATTTTGCATTAGTTTCTATGGATAATTTTTTTAAAAGTATAGATTTTACAAAAGTTGCGATTTTAAAATACAAAGATATTACTCCATTTAATATATGATTTAAAGATAAAAAAATAGGTACGGATCATTTTGAAATTATTCAATATGCAAAACAAAGACTTGAGTGGAAATTAGAATATACAAATATCGTAAAAGAGATACTTCCTGGAAAGTTTAAAATGTCGCAATTACAGTATATGTATGAAATTATTATGTGAAAAATCTATGATAAAAGAAATTTTCAAAAGAAAATTTTTTCACTTAAAATTTTAAGTGAAACTTGAGAATTTGATACTTCTACAAATCGTCCAGCAAAACTTTATGAATTTATAGACTCAGAGCTTAAAATTGTAGAAAAAAATAGTTTTGTTTAAAAAATAAAAAAATTTTGACTTATAGTAAGTATTGTATAAAATCTATCAGTCTATTTTTAAAATAGTTTATTATTTAGTTATTAAGAATTATATATGGCACAAGGACCAGCACCTTTAGATAAGGTTAGAAATATATGAATTTTTGCTCATATTGATGCGGGTAAAACTACTACTTCAGAAAGAATATTATTCTATACTGGTAGAATTCATAAAATCGGTGAAACTCATGATTGAGAAGGAACAATGGACTGGATGGAACAAGAAAAAGAAAGAGGGATTACTATTACTTCAGCTGCTACTACAGCATTTTGGAAAGATAAACAAATCAATCTTATTGATACCCCAGGTCACGTTGACTTTACTATTGAGGTTGAAAGATCTCTAAGAGTACTTGATGGAGGTATTGCTGTATTTGATGCTTCTCAATGAGTAGAGCCTCAATCAGAAACAGTTTGGAAACAAGCTGATAAATACGGAGTTGCAAGAATTGCATTCGTAAACAAAATGGATAAAACAGGATGAGATTTTTTCATGACAGTTGAATCTATTAAAAAGAAATTAGCAGGAAATAAAGTGGTTCCTATTCAATTACCTTTAGGAATAGAGAATGATTTCTATGGAGTTGTTGATTTAGTTCAAATGAAAGCATTTACATTTGAAGGGGATCATGGAGAAAAAATTGTTGAAATTGAAATCCCAGCTGATGTAAAAGAAAAAGCTGAATCAATGAGACTTGAACTTATGGAAAAAGTAGCGGAACAAGACGATGCTCTTATGGAAAAATATTTTGCTGAATGAGAATTATCAGTAGAGGAAATTAAAAAAGGGCTAAGAAAATGAGTAGTTGCTAATACTCTTTACCCAGTTACTTGTGGTACTGCATTACAAAATAAATGAGTACAATTAGTTATTGATGCAGCTTGTGATTACTTACCAAGCCCAATTGATGTAAATGGATGAATGGTTGATGCTATGAATCCAGATAATAAAGAAGAAATTAGAAAAATTCCTATGGCTGATAATTCATCACTTGGAGCATTAGCATTTAAAATTGCTACTGACCCATTTGTTTGAAGAATTACTTATGTAAGAGTTTATTCAGGAACTCTAAAAGCAGGTTCTTATGTTTTTAATCCAGTTTCTGGAGAAAAAGAAAGAGTAGGAAGACTTTTACAAATGCACTCAAATGAGAGAATTGAAATTGAAGAAATTAGATCAGGACATATTGGTGCTGTTATTGGTTTAAAAGATACAAAAACTGGAGACACTCTTTGTGATATGAATGATAAATTTTTAGTTGAATCTATGGAATTCCCAGAACCAGTAATTCATATTTCTGTGGAACCAAAAACAAAAGCGGATCAAGAAAAAATGGGTATGGCTCTTAATAAATTAGCTGAAGAAGACCCATCATTTAGAGTTTCTTCTAACCCTGAAACAAATCAAACTATCATCGCTTGAATGGGAGAACTTCACTTAGATATCATTGTTGATAGAATGAAAAGAGAATTTAAAGTTGAATGTAATGTTGGTGCTCCTCAAGTTGCCTATAGAGAAACGATTAGAAATGTTGTAGTTGATGCTGAATGTAAATATTCAAAACAATCATGAGGTAGAGGTCAATATGGGCATGTTGTTATTACTTTTGAACCATATAAAGAAGCTGAAGCTGATGATAAAGATGGAATTAAATTAGTAAATAAATTCGTAAATAAAGTTGTTTGAGGAACTATTCCAAAAGAATATATTCCTGGAGTTGAAAAATGATTAAATGAAGCTTATGGAAGATGAATTTTAGCAGGATACCCAATGGTTGATGTAAAAGCTACCTTAACATTTGGTTCTTACCATGATGTTGATTCTTCTGAACTTGCATTTAAAATTGCTGCATCAAAAGCATTTAGAATTGCTTGTAAAAAAGCACAACCTGTATTACTTGAACCAATAATGAAAGTTGAAATTAATACCCCTGAAGAATATATGGGAGATGTTCTTGGTCAAGTAAATTCAAAAAGAGGAAGAATTGAAGAAATGGGACAAAGAGGTTTAGCAAAAGTTATTACTGCATATATTCCATTATCTGAAATGTTTGGTTATTCAACTGAATTAAGATCTGCTTCACAATGAAGAGCTACGTATGCTATGGAATTCCATCATTATGACGAAGTTCCAGCAAACGTTGCTACTAAAATTAGAGAAGAAAGAGGATTCAAACTTGAAGAAGACGAAGATTAGTAGAAAATATAAAAGCTTACTTGCAATACAAGTAAGCTTTTTTTTGTTTTTATTTGACTTTTTCACTATTTTTGTAATATAAGTATAGCTTTAAAAAACAAAAAGCTGTTCCTGAAAGATGTTAAACAAGAATGAATTAACAAAAATTAAAAGAATAAAAAATAAATTTTCAAATATTTTAAAAATTATTACTTTTCAATAATAAAGTTTTATTGAAAATACTTCATTAAAATCTCTTTTTAAAGAAATCATTTTTCTATTTATTTTTATGTGTATTCTTTTAATAGTGGAAACTATTTTATTTATTATTTTCAAAAAATATGTATTATTATTTAATAACCTGAATAGCTTGACTCATAGTTTGAGGAGTTATTATGTTTTTGGTTTCAAAATTACTTGAATCAAAAAAAATAAGTGGAGCTGCAAAGGAGGCCCAAGAAATTATAAAATCTGCTGAGTTAAAGAAAGAAGAAATATTGAAAAAGGCTAAACAAGAATCTGATGTTGCTATTAATAAAGCAAGACAAGAATCTTCAGAGCTTATGAAAAAAGCAGAAAAATTAGAAGAAAGACTTTTAGAAAAAGAGGAAAAATTGGAAATGAAACTTGAAGAAATTGGTAAAAAACAAGAATCTATTTTAGATAGAGAAGAAAAATTAAAGATAAAATATGAGGACTTAGCTAAAAAAGAAGATGAACTTTGAGAAAAACTTTCTCAAATGGCTAAATTATCACAAGAAGAAGCTCGTGAATTATTGTTACAACAAGTTGCTGAAAAATATCAAAAAGATTCTATTACTCAAATAGAAAAATATAAAAAATCTATTGATGAAAGAAAAAATGAAATTGCTCGTGAAGTGATTATAAAATCTATTCAACAATATGCTTGAGATGTAACAAGTGAAGTTACAACAACACTTATTCCTCTTCCAAATGATGATTTAAAATGAAAGCTTATCGGAAAAGAATGAAGAAATATTGTGGCTTTTGAAAGAGCAACAGGAGTTGCGCTTATTATTGATGATACGCCAGATACTGTATTTATTTCAGCATTTGACTTGTTTAAAAGATATATTGCTAAAAAATCTCTTGAAAAACTTTTAGATGATGGAAGAATTCAACCAGCAAGAATTGAGGAAATTGTTCAAATTACTACTGATGAAGCAGAATCTTTATTGAAAGATATTGGTAAAAAGACGCTTGATGAACTGAATATTACTGGAATTCCTGAAGAAATGATCCCTTTAGTATGAAAACTGAGATTTAGAACTAGTTATGGACAAAATATTTTAAAACATTCTACAGAAGTAGCATATATTGCTGAAAGTATAGCGAAAGATTTAAAGTTAGACCCAATTTTAGCTAAAAAATGAGGATTACTTCATGATATAGGAAAAGCTCTTGATCACGATATTGAGGGTACTCATCCTGAAATTTGAGCAAAAGTTGGAAGAAAATATGGACTTTCAGAAGATGTTATCGATATGATTGAAAATCATCATAATGAACCAACAGGGCTTACTATTTATGCAGCTATTGTTCAAATGGCCGATGCTATTAGTTCAGTAAGACCTTGAGCAAGAAGAGAATCTATAGAGCAATATGTAAAAAGAGTAAAAGAAATGGAGGCTTTAGTTTGAAGTTTTTCATGAGTTACGAAAGCATATGCAATTAGTGCATGAAGAGAAGTAAGAGTATTTGTAGATTCTGATACTGTTTCAGATTTTGATGCTCATGAAATGGCAAGAAATATTGCGCTTGATATTGAATCAAAACTCAACTATCCTTGAGAAGTAAAAGTAAATCTCATCAGAGAAATGAGAGTTATTGAATATGCAAAATAAGAAAAAAAGGTCAAATAATTAAAGTTTGACTTTTTTTCTTATAATCTTAAAATCTACTCCATATTTTACTATTATAAATTATATATGTATCCTATTTTTGAATTATTTTCATGATTTTACATTTATACTTTTTGACTTTCATTGACGATTTGTTTTTTTCTTTTTTTATGGATGCTTAGAAGATTAAGTCATAGATTTGGAATTAATGATACATTTTTCTTTAATAGGATATTATGGTACTTTGTGTCTATTTTTTTCTTTTCTAGAGTATTTTATGTTATCAGTAGGTGGGGAGATTTTAAATATATGAAAGACCCAGTAGAGTTTTTCTTTATGAATGATTATAATTTTTCTCTTATTTGAGCACTTTTTTGATTTTTTCTTGTACTATATATTTCTGTTATAGTTCATAATCTTAGGAGTTGAAAATACGTTGATGTTTCTGTGTTATCTTTTTTATTTGCATCTATAGTATGATATATTTGAGCATTTTTTGGAGGACAAATATATGGAAAGGAAACAAACTATGGAATAGAGGTACTCTATACAAACCCATTTTCTCCAGTTCCTTATGAAGTTCCAGTATTTCCTTTAGCTATTATATATTCGCTTGTATTTTTTGTATTATTTTCGGTGCTTTATATGTTAGCTATGTTTGTTTCGGTAAGATGAATTATTTGATATACGGGGCTTATTTTAATAGGAGCTATTTTTATGATTTTTGAAAATTTTAATGGAAAGTATGATTTTTTTAAAATAGAGTTATGAATAAATTTTAATCAAATTTGAGCAATTGCTCTTATTATAATTGGTATTTATGGGCTCTATAGAATATATAAAACTCCTAAATCTGCTGAAATAATTCACTAATATGCTTAAAAATAGAGTTTTTATATTTTTTTTAATATCATTTTTTGTTTGAGTTTTTTTGGGAAATATAGTGTTTTATTTTTCACTTATTGTTTCTGTTTTGAGTATCGTGATGATGATATTATCCATATTTCTTTGTTATATGAAAAAATATCATCTTTTTTTGTTTATTATCGCTCTTTGATTTACTTTTTGAATATTTTATTCTGGAGTAAATAATTATTTTATAGGGAATAAAGAAATATTTATTGAAAAATTTTATGAACAAAATAGTACGATAATTGCTGAAGTAAAGCAATTATATAAAAAATCAGCACATTCATATTCTTATATTATTCATACATATTCTGTAGATGGAGTCTCATTATATGGCATAGATGGACTCATATATTATCCAAATAATTATGTTTTGGAAATAGGAGATATTATTACCTTTCAATGAAAAATTATCAAAATAGACAATTTTTCAGACTCTTTTGATTATCAAAAATTTCTTCAATCAAAGAATATATTTTTTCAATCTTTTGTGAATAATGTCGAAATAATTGATAAAATTCATATTTCAGAATGGAGACAATTTATTATAGACATAAGAGAAAAAATGTTAGAAATTGTCTATAATATGTATCCAAAAAATGAAGCTATTTTTCTCGCTTGAATTTTAATTTGAGCTCGTGAAGATATGCCAGAAGATTTAAGTCAAAATTTTAATAATTCATGATTGACGCATTTAGTAGCAGTAAGTGGCTTTAATATAACAATTATTATCGTATTTTTATGATTTTTATTTCAAGTTTTTCCTATTTTTATAAGAACGATAATTATATGTATTTCTGTTATATTTTTTGTTTTATTGGTATGAGATAATGTCCCGGTTGTCAGGGCTTGAATTATGGGACTTATATGATATTTTATTTTAATTTCTGGAAGAAAATGAGATAGTTTGTCTATTCTCCTATTTACCGCATTTATTATGGTTTTATATAATCCATTATATTTAAATTATGATACATCATTTCATTTGAGTTTTTTGGCTGTTTTTGGACTTTTATATTTTCAAGAATTTTGGACAAAAGTTTTTTATTTTTTGCCTCGTTTTTTTGCAATAAAGGAGAGTTTTATTTTGACAATGTCAGCTTTAACCACCACATTACCTATCATGTTATTTACTTTTTGACAAGTAAGTATTTTTGCGCCTCTTACTAATATGCTTGTTTGATGAATTATTCCTTTTGCTATGCTATTTGGATTTTTAAGTATTATCTGACAAATTTTTTCTTCTACTTTGTGATTTATTTTTTGATTTATTAATTATTTTTTCTTGAAATATGTTGTTTTTATTGCAAGCTTTTTTTGAAGCTTAGATTTTTGAATTTATAAAGTAGATTTTTGAGCATATGGAGTATATTTGGAAATACTTATGTTTTGAATCCTTATTTTTTTGATTTTATATTTTTGGCAAGAAAAAAATCCTATAAAATAGGATTTTAAGCTTGTGAATCAGGAAATCAATCAAGAACTCACTCGGCACTTGCTTTTTCTTGTTCTATATATTCTCAATTTTCAGCAAGTTGCTTTTTTAACTCGCCTCTTTTTAATTCTTCTTTTTTAGCATTTTCAGAAATACTTGTTTTTAACTCATCTAAAAATTCTTGGGATTTTTCTTGTCTTTTTTGGTCTTCTTTTTGTCTATTTTCTTTTTGAATATCTGATTCTGATTTTTTTGATTCTGCATGTCTCGTGGCAAATAGTTCTTTTATTTGCTTAAAACTTTCTAGTAATTCAGGTATATTTTTTCAATTATTTGTTTGTTTTTGAAGGTTTTTTAATTCCTCTTTTTTATCATTAGGAATATTTTTTAAATTTGCTTGAATCATAGCATCTACTTTTCAATCAAAAGCATTTTTAAAATTTTCTTCTTTTGATAATCACTTATCAAATGTTGTTCCAGAAATGATGTCTCAAAAAGATTTTTTATCAATATTATCTCATCAGTTTTTAAGTTCTTCGCTAAAGGCTTGTTCAAACTTTTCTTTTTCTGGATTTTGATCTTGTTTTTCAGGATTTCCCATAAAAATATATTAAAAAATAAACTTAATATCATTTTAGCATATTAAGTTTATTTTTGCAAAAAATTGCTTTTACTCTTTTTAATCTTCAAATCAAGGAGGATTTTTCTTTCAAAATTGAGTTGCTTGTTCATATACATGAGCAACTTCGAGTACTTTTTGATCGGCAAATTGAGGGGCAAGAATTTGAAGTCATACAGGGAGAAGTTCTTTTTCAGCATCTTCACTTTGAGCAAATCATGCGGGAACAGAAATTCCAGGTAATCATGCCAAACTTGCAGGAATAGTATAGGCATCAGCTAGGTAATTTTTTAAAGGATCATCAATTTTTTCTCCTATTTTCCAAGCTACATTTGGACTTACTGGACTTACTATTACATCAACAATCTCAAAAGCTTTTTGAAAATCGTCTCTTATAAGAGTTCTTATTTGTCATGCTTTTTTATAGTAAGAATCATAAAAACCAGCAGATAATACGTACGCTCATAAAATACTTCTTCTTTGTGCTTCTTCTCAAAAACCTTCCCCTCTATTGTGGAGGTAAAAATCGTTCATATTTGTGTAAGGTTTTTCAGAGCTGTAACCATATCTTAAACCATCCAATCTTCCTAAGTTAGTCGAAACTTCAGCAGGAACAATGATATAATAGGTTGCAATAGCATATTTAGTCATTGGAAGAGAAATATCTATAATTTCAGCTCATAATTCTTTCATTTTTTCCACAGCTTCCAAGATAACATTTTTTACTCACTTGTCGATTCATTCTTCAAAATATTCACGAGGAAGCCCTACCTTTAATCATTTTAAGTCTTTTTTCTCCCAAATAATAGGATTAATAGTATCTTTTCCAGCTATAGAAGTGTTTTCTAAAACATCTTCTCCATTCATTATTTCATATAAAATTCAAGCATCACGAACCGTTTTGGTAAGAGTTCCAGGACAATCCAGACTCGAAGCCATAGGAATAACTCAGTATCTTGAATTTCTTCCATAACTTGGTTTAAATCATACGATATTACACATACTTGCGGGTTGCCTGATACTTCCTCACGTATCAGTTCATAAAGCAGCTGGACATAGTCATGCAGCTACTCACGCAGCACTTCCTCCACTTGATCCACCAGGAATTCTATGCGTTCCCCAAGGATTGACTGTATTTTGAAAAGCTGAGTTTTCTGTAGTTGATCCCATTGCAAATTCATCCATATTGAGTTTTCAAAGAGAAGAAAATCAAGCTTCTTTGAGATTTTTTATCACAGTTGCATCATATGGTGGAACAAAATTTTCAAGCATTTTTGAAGAACAAGTAGTAGGGACTCCTGTTTCACAAAAAATATCTTTTACTCCAATAGGGGCTCCTGCTAGTGGTAGATGAGAATCAGTATTGAGTCCATTTTTGTTTACAAAATTATATGCACCAATTTTTTTATCATATTTTTCAATTCTTCATAAAAAATATTCCCATACTTTCTCAGCAGAAGTCTCTTTTGATTGTATTTTTTCAATAAGTTCTATTAGGCTTAAATCTTTCATTATGGTAAATAATTATAAAATTAAAAAAATCAAATTAAAAAATGAAAAGTTTTTATTTCACATATTTAATTTTAAACATAAAACTATTATATTTATTTTTAAAAAAATAAAAGAAAAAACTGAAAAATATACATATTTTTCAGTTTTTTACTCAAAGGGTAAAAATTATTTTACTTCTTTTAATCTTGCTGCTTTTCCAGTTAAATCTCTGATAAAACCAATTTGACTTCTTCTTACTTTGAATTGTCTAATAATTTCGATTTTTTCAAGAGTTGGAGAATGGATAGCAAATATTTTTTCTACTCCAAAAGGTCCTACTTTTCTTCTTACTGTAATAGTTTTTTCTAATGCAGTTTTTCCAGCAGTTTTAATAATAATTCCTTTAAATCTTTGTACTCTTGATTTCCCTCATTCATTAATAATTTGGTATACTTCTACTTCCATACCAGTTCTATAATCAGGCATATTTGGTTTTACAAATTGTGCTTGAATTTTACTTACTAAATCAAAATTTGACATAGGTAATTTATGTTAATGTATAAATAATTTTTTAAAATAATTTAAAAATCACGCATATCATAATAAAAAAGTTTTTTTTTGCAAATTTTTTGTTCTATAAAATATTATTTTTCTTTTTTTGTTTTTTGAATATAGTTTCATTAATATTTCATAAAATAAAGTATGTCAAAAATTATAGCACTTGATCCGCATTTAGCAAATCAAATTTCTGCTTGAGAAGTAGTAGAAAGACCAGTTTCTGTGGTCAAAGAATTAGTAGAAAATGCGATTGATGCCTGAGCCACTTCGATAAAAATCGAAATAAAAGACGGGGGGAAGAGTTTTATATCAGTAAGTGACAATGGAGGTTGAATTTCTCAAGAAGACCTTCCTATTGCGATTGATAAGTATACGACTTCTAAAATAAAAAATCTCGATGATCTCTATCATGTTATGACTTTTGGATTTCGTGGAGAAGCTCTATCATCTATTTCATCAGTTTCTAAGTTTTCAATTATTACCAAAACAAATGAAAGCAAAGAAGCATATAGGCTCGATTTTGATAATATTTCTTGAAAAAAAATAAGCACTACTTTTTGAGAAGTGGGAACCCAGATTCTAGTACAAGATCTTTTTTTTAATACTCCAGCAAGACTTAATTATCTCAAAACCGATAGAACGGAATATGCAAAAATTCTTGATTATTTGTACGGCGTGTCTTTGAGTTATCCAGAAATTTGATTTGAATTTGTAAGTGATGAAAAAAAGATTTTTAAAATGAATGCAGGAGAAAACCTCAAAACAAGAATATATTTTATTCATGGAGAAGACTTTATAGACCATATGTTGGACATACATTTTTCATCTGTCTGAATTGAGATTTCTTGATATATAACAGGGCCAAAGGTATCATTTCCAAATAAAAATAGACAAAATCTTTTTGTAAATCATAGACCTATTTCATCTCCGCTTATTTTTAAGGCAATAACGGATGCTTATAATAGATTTATTCCTCATTGAAATTATCCAGGATATGTCTTACATATTCAAATAGATCCAACCCTTATCGATGTCAATGTTCATCCAAGAAAGCAGGAAATACGTTTTGAAAATGAAAATAATATTTTTAGAAGTATGTATCATGCAATTTTAGACAAACTTGAAAGTTCTAGTTTGATACATTCTATAAATACTCATTCAGAAATAAGCGAAAATACTTGAAATACTTGAGCATATCCAGAAAAAACTTCACCACAAACGCAATATTATACTGGAAGTGGAACAAAATTTAAGTCATACTCGCCATATAAAAATATTTCTTCCAATCCAAATCAATTTAAAATTTCAGATGCTATTTATTTTACCAAAGATATTTTGGAGTATACTTCGAGTAATAATGATACAATACTTCAATCTTCTCAAGATCATATTTTTGAAACTGGGGATTTGCATTACACGAAACTTTGAAAAATAGTAGGACAAACCTTTAATAGTTATATCATTGTTGAAAAAGATGATAAAATTTTAATGTTTGACCAACATGCATTAGCTGAGAGAATTATCTATGAGAAACTCGTAAAAAAAGAAACAAAAAAAACTTCTCAAACATTATTGATACCTGAGAACATTAAACTGACTCCGAGCGAATCCTCATTTTTAGAGGAAAAAAGAGATGTTTTCCAGGAAATGTGATTTGAAATTGAATTTTTATCTAATAATATTTTATCTATTGGTAGTATTCCTGATTTTATTAAAAAGGAAAATATAAAAGATATAGTATTATGAATTATAAAAGATATTACTGAAGGAAATATTTTAAAATCAAACACTTTAGAGGAAGTAAAAAATAAAATTTATGCATATACAGCTTGTAGAAGTGCTATAAAGTTTTGAAATAAACTTAATCTTTTTGAAATGAATAAGCTTTTAAATGATGCAGTAGATTGATATAGTTCTACTTGTCCTCATGGAAGACCAGTGATTTTTGAGTTGTCACTAGATGAACTTAAAAATAAATATGAGAGGTAAAAAAAAGAACTTCTCAATGAAGTTCTTTTTTTTATTTATATACCCAAGGAGCAATCATATTGAGGATAATTCAACTTAAGAGCACTAATATAAGTCAAATAATTCATTGAACAATTCTTTTTTTGACTTCTCCTGATTCTGAACCAGTAGAAAGCATAATTCCATTAATAACAATAAATAGTACTCATGAAAGTGCCGCTATAGCAGTAATCCATTTGATAATATTTCCCATAATGCCTTGTACACTTTTAAAACCAGGTTCAATTTTACAATCATACATACCAGTTCAGGTTCATTCTGTTACTAGTTCACAATTTCATCCTGGAATTTTTTCCGTAACTCTTACTTTGATTTTTCCATCTCATCAACTTGTTTCATTTTGGGGACTTGAAGTAGGAGCTGGAGGTCAGACAAAATCTGGACTATTAGGATCTCAAACTCCTCAGGCAAAACTGTTTCCTCCTGAGAAAAAAACTAAAATATATAAAAATAGAATTATTTTTTTCATATGAAAGATTAAAATGATAAAGTTTTTAGATCAAGTAAGAATGTGTAAATTCCTAAAAGAATAAGGGTTGCTATAAGAGTATTAAAGACAATACTTTTTGCTTTTTTAACTTTATCCTCATCTCCTCAGGCAGTGATATAATAATATCATGCTAAACTGAGGAAAAATATGGCAATTGGTCCAGCAAAGAAAAGTGCTAGGTTGGCAAGAGTAGAAAAAAGCTCTTGTCCTTGTCATTTAAAGTCTCATTTAAATACTACGTTTCTCCATACTTCCATAACTCATATAAATACAAGTCATGCAATTGACCAAAGGATTTTGTTTTTTGATTCAGTAACTTTGTCTTCATCTCAAGATGCCATAATAATTTTTATTCCTGCAAAAACTATCATAAAAATAGCTATAGCAACTATTGATATTTGTAAAAATGTTAGAATATTTCATAGTGTACTTCAAAAAACTTCACTATTCATAAATATATTTCTTTGGTAGATTGTTACACCATCTCATACTGTCGAGGTAACATCGTCAGTCGTTCTTTTGTTTGAAAATGAATTATATAATAATCAAGGTATATTTATGAATAATAGTCATATGATAGCATACCGAACAGATCTTTTTGCTTCAGATAATTGTTGTTCATTATCTCACATTGAAAGTATCATTTGTACTCAAGCATATACTAAATAGATTACTAAAAGACCTCAAATAATAATTTTTAAAGTTTTAAAAATATTCATTGTGGTACTTTGAATTTGATTTTCCATACTTCAAGTTTTTTCATTGATAGAAACATCTTTTATTTTCTCTCTTGCATCTCAAGCATTTTTAAAATCTATATTTCCAGCAAAAGAGAGAGAATATAACGAAATAACACTGAAAATAGTTATACACAATAATTTTATAATATTTTTCATAGGCTTAGATTTATATAGTAGTTTCAGGACGAATAAAAAAAGTTAAAATAAGATAGCTGGTAAATAATATCAAGAGTCAAATTCATACATATAATAGTATTTTTTTTGCTTTATCATGTTTATCTGAGTCTCCTGATGAAGTAAGAACAAGAAAACCAGCATACATAATCATCAATACTATTATAATAGCTAAAAATGAATTAACCCAATTGAGAAGAGTTGTTATAATTTTTGCATTATCGGTGATATTTTCACAAATATTAGTTCCATAATAAGATAAAATTCATCATCAACCACAATCTGGATTGAAAGTATTGGTAACAATTATATCAGCAAATTTGATAACTATAAATCATATAATAGCTTGTACTATTGTTGTTTTTCATTTTGAAACTTTATCATCATCTCATCCAGCAGTCACTATTTTATAGAATGCATAAATTCACATAGCAATGAATATGAAAGAGGCAAAAAGCATAAGCATATCAGTAAATGGCTCTATAATTCTTTCAGAAAGACTTCTTCATAATAAAGCTCACACATCTTTGTCAAAAAGGATTTTATATACTGAAAAAGCTATTTGCATAACCATAATTCATATACTAGCCCACAATATTCACATTTTTAATTTTTTTTGTTCTTCCTCAGTATTTTCTCAAAAAATGAGTTTTATTACCAATATAATTCCTATTAAAAGCACAAGAGCAAATACTATTACCCTTAAATCACGAGCTATATTAAGAAGCAAATTTTTTATTCATTTCTCTCCAGTAGTTCCGACATAAAAAAATTCATTTCCTTCCATTTCTCATAGGTATTCATTGTTTGGATTTCTTCCAGTATTTTCATTAGTAATTCTAATGTTTTCGTTCGCAAAAACTATATTGCTTCAAAAAAATAGAAAGCATACTAATATTATTTTTATGATATTTTTTAACATTTTTGATAAATAAAAAAGTAAATAATCGTACAATATTTAAGTTATCCCAAGTCTTGCTTCGATTTCCATATCTACATATTTCTTTTTTCTTCCATATTTTTTTCTTGAATATTCTTTTATAATTTTTGCGGCTTCTACATTTTTATAGTTGTTATCCCAAAGAGTTTTCATATCAAATGGACGAGTAGTAGCATTGTTTATGTTCAGTTTAACATAAGTTGTAAAATTTGCAATACCAATAATATCTTGTTGTGATAATAATGGAGCATATTCTTTTTCTAAATATTCTGCATCATCAGCACCTACTTTAAATGACATAATAGTTCCAGCATTTCAAAATACAGCATCTTTAATACTTGGTTTATCTCATTTTTTAGCTCCACTTCAACCAATTTGTGCAATAAATTGATGTGCCATAATAAGGGCAAGTTTATATTTTCTTGCTTCAGATAATATTTCTCAGAAGGTTTCTGTGGCAAAGTTTTGAAACTCATCTACATACATGAAGAAATCTTTTCTTTCATCTTCAGGAATATCAGCTCTTGACATTGCGGCCATATTTACCTTAGAAACAAAAATAAGTCAGAGTAACTGTGCATTGAGGGCTCAAATTTTTCATTTTGAAAGATTTACTAGAAGCGCTTTTTTATTGTCCATAATTTCTCTAATATTAAAAGCCGATTTTGGTTGACCAATAATATTCCTTATGGTTGTATTGGTAATAAACGGACCAAATTTTGAAGAAAAATATGGTATCATTTCTTGCTTTTCTCTATCTCAAGTGTTTGCATATTCATGTTCCCAAAAAGATTTTACTACAGGATTTTTTACTTTTGAAGTTTTATATTTCATAAAAGCATCATCTACAAAAAGTCTTGGTACATCAATGAGTGTTCCACCGTCTTCAACATCTTCCATAAGAGTCAAACATCCATTTCTAAAATAATGTTGGATACGAGGACCAAATATTTCATCTCAAAATATCTTTATAAAAATTTCAGTAGCATCCATTGCAGCTCTATCCATTTCTCTTTTTCTTATTTCAGGGTCTGTTGAAATAACTTCAAGCATATTGAGTCCCATTGGATATTCATCATCAGCAGGGTCAAATACTATCGTGTCTCTGGCTCTTTCTTTTGGTGTAAAGCTTAGTACATCTTCTACCAAGTCTCCATGAGGGTCAATTACACAAAGTCAATCTCCATTCCGCATATCTTGTCTGGCTAAATATCAAATAAATACTGATTTTCATCCTCAAGATTTTCAGATAATATAATGATGTCTTCATCTATCTTTTTTATCAAAATAGATAGGCGTTTTTTTGTTTCTATATTCATTGTATCCCATTAAAACACCATCTTTATAAATAGGAAAACCTCATAGATGTCTATGAACTTGTTTTACTTCAAAATCATCTACTATTTTTATTTCACCAGTTTCGCTATCTTGAACTTCTTTGGTTCCAATTTTTACTTTTTCTTCTAATATACAAGGATCACGAGGAAATTTTAGATTATGGGGAGGAGCTAATTTTTTATAATCTAGCCAATTAATAATGGGAGATTTATTATAATTTATATCTGGGTAGTGGTAAAGGGTCGAAAGTTCATCAGATGAAAAAATAGATACATTTTGAAAAAATCATATGAGTTTATGATTGAACGCAAAATATCTAATAGGAGTAAAAATAAAATATAAAAAATCTTCGTAGAGTTGTGGATTATCAAGAGCATTGTTGTATTCATCGGTAAAGATAGATGAAGCAGCAATTACTGCATGAGCTCAGTCTTCCGCTTTTTTAGGACTTTTAGATGCAACGAGTACTCTAATCGAAGTTCTAAATCATGGTTGTCCGGCAGATTCTCACATGATTTTATGAGCTTCAGTTTCTGCTTGGTTAAAGATTTTATAACTATCTCCAGAGCTTGCTCCAGGTGCATTTGAATCCTTTACCATATTATCAGTTCATTGTACTAATGCGACAATAGGATTCCAGAAAAAATCTAAAAATGGAATATGACTTTTTTTCTTATATTCTCATTTAGCAACAAGGCTTGCAGCTTTTTTAGCTTTTTTATTCCATCTTGACCCAATTGGTTTTATGATAATTTGATACACAGCTTTATCTTCTTTATCGAGAGAAGAAAACACATTCGTAAAGTTGTTGAGAGGATCATCCTCTAAATATTTAAAGGAACGAATTGGGAAAGCATCATCATTTTCTTTTCAAAGAGAAGATGCTCTTAGAGTATATCACATTGGTTTGATATCAATATATTCTTTTTGCTTGTCTATAATTCTTACTTCTGCATCATTATAAATAGAGGTAATATGTTGAGAAACAACATTTACGTATCATTCATAGGTCACGATATAAAAACTTAGTTCGCCATTTTCATAAGCGAGTTCTAAAGAAACTTTTGAGTGGTCAAAAAAGAAATCAGTCAGCGAGTCTTTCAATCCCGCATCAGAGAGTTTATGTATAGCTTTATAATACATACTCATCATTCAAATCTTTTCTTTAAAATCTTTTTTGGTTTCTTTTTCTTTATCGAGCTTTGAGTCAGCTTTTGGAAGAGTCACTTTCATATAAACAAGTTTTTGAGTCCATACAAGTTCAAATAAAAGTCTTACAAGTTTTATAAGTAAAATACAAACTACAAAAAATACTCATGCAAAAAGTGCATAAAAAATTATATCAGAAAACAAATCTAAAAAGTTAGTGGTTTCTGTTCAGTTTTGTATTTCTGCTTTTTGAGGAGTACCAGAAATTTTTTTACTTGCATCTAATAAACTTGCTCAAGATGTTTCTAAAAAGCTACTAAAAATAATTATGGTGTATATGAGTTTTTTCATAATGGGTAGAAAAAATATAATCCGTATCTCTTGTATTATATCATAATATTTTGATTTTGCCAAATTTTCTTATTACCTTCTTTGTTCAGATAATTGAAAAAAAGACTCTTTAGTAAGGAGTCTTTTTCTTTTAATCAATAATAAAATCTTCTTTTTGAGATGTTTTGTGTCTAAAATTCTTATTTCAAATATTTGAAGTAAGATGTTTTTGTATAAAGTCAAGTACTTCTGGAGTAGTTTCAGGATGATTTTTCATTTTTACTCTTAATTTTCTATAATCTACTTTATCAAAATCAACATTTTTCACCAATCCATTTCTAAGAGCATTTTTATAACATTCTTCACTACAAAAACCAAAGTGTTTTTTATATTCCTCTTTGCTTGCAATAATTCTTGCATTACAAGGACTATAACGACAATTTTCACAATTATTAGTGAGAGCATCAGAATATAAACATATTCCAATTGTTTCATGAGTATTTTCATCTCAAACTTCACAACTGACTCTGTCATCAAAAACATATAAATTTCCTTTCCAATTTCAGTCATTGTAGGTATTGATATATTTTACCACTCATCCATCAAGTTGATAAGTATTTTTGAGTCCTGCTTTTTGAAGCATTACCGTTGATTTTTCACATCTTATCCCTCAAGTACAGTATGAAATAATTTTTTTATCTCCGAAGGTTTTTTTATAATTTTCA
Organism: Patescibacteria group bacterium UBA7396; assembly: GCA_002470645.1. Classification (GTDB taxonomy): domain Bacteria; phylum Patescibacteriota; class Gracilibacteria; order BD1-5; family UBA6164; genus UBA7396. The sequence continues at coordinate 92,325 of DKNE01000004.1, read as the reverse complement.
ATTTCTTTTTCTAATTCTTTGAAAGTAAGTGTGTTTGCAGGAATTGCATTTTTAAAATGTCAAAGTTTGTATTCGTGATTATTTCTCATATCTAAAACGATATAATCATCAATATTCCCATTATCAAGAATTTCTTTAAATTCTTCAATTGACATACGATTTCCAGCTTCTTCTATTTCTTTTCTTGTATATTTTTGACCAAGTGCTACTATTTCTTCTCTGTGTTTTACTGACATTCTTGGAAATTTGTGCCCATCTACTGGAGTTGATTTTATATCAAGGTCAGGAGGATTATTAAAAAGAGGATGAGCATCTAAGTATAATTTATATGCTTTTATTTGTCATTCATTTCCTGTTACTGTTGAAGAAATTCCTTCAGTACCAATATAAACTCTTCCAGTCATTCCAATATCCGTACAAAAATCAAGATGATCTTGTACTTCTTTTTCTACATCTTCCACATCAACAAATTTGTAAAATGTTAAAAGTGTAAATTTTTCTTTTTTAAACATAAATATAATCTAAATAATAAATAACTTGCCATGTTATTTGCAAACTTTATAATAATATTTTTTGCGAAAATTTTTTCTATAAAGCCAAGATATTATATGAAATTTTTAGGAATTGCAAAAACTTATTTTATCCACATTGCATCTCAAAATGAGAAAAATCTATACTTGTTTTCTATGGCATGTTGATAGGCTGTTTTTATGTGTTGAGTTCATGCTAAACTACTCACAAGCATGAGAAGAGTTGAGCACGGAAGATGAAAATTGGTAATTAAACTATCAATAAATCTCCATTTGTATCCAGGATAGATAAAAATTGAAGTTTCTTTTCATCCATATCATAAAATTCAATTTTCATCTGTAAAACTTTCAAGAGTTCTTACGGAAGTAGTTCAAACAGCAATAATTTTTTTTCAAAATTTTTTATATTCATTAAGTCTTTGTGCAACATCTTGTTTTATTTCAATGTATTCAGAGTGCATATAATGTTCTGTGATATTTTCAACTTCAACTGGTTTAAAAGTTCAAACTCATACATGAAGAAGGATTTTTTCAATACGAACTCATTTTTTTTCAAGGTGAGTTAAAAGTTCATTTGTGAAATGAAGTCATGCGGTTGGAGTTGCGGCGCTTCCATGAGTTTTTCCATAAATAGTTTGGTATCTTTCTGTGTTTTCTAAAGAATGAGTAATATAATGAGGAAGAGGCATTTCTCATATTTTTTCAATAACTTTTAGAAAATCAAAACCAGATATATCAAATTTGATAAATCTTCACATATCAGATACTTTTTCTATAAAGCCATTTAAAATAAGATTTTTATTTTCATCATAAAATCTTATAATTCTCCCAATTTTAAGGTTTTTACCAGGATATCAAAGACATTCCCAAGTATCAAGAGAGATTTGTTTATGAAGCAAAATTTCTACTGGTTTTATTTCTTTTTTTCATTTTGGAAAAATATCAATTTCTCAAAAAAGTCTGGCGTGAATAGTACGAGTTTCATTGAGTACTAAAACGTCATTTTCATTGAGATTTTCTAAAATATCATAAAAATGTTTATCTTGAATTTCTCAAGACTTTTTATTTAAGATGAGAAGTTTTGAATGATCTCTTGGTTCTATTGGTGTTTGTGCGATGAGTTCTTCAGGAAGAAAATAATCAAAATCTTTGAGTTTCATTTTTCTTACAATATAATAAAATAGAGTTAAGATTATAAAAAAAAGAGTTGATTTATCAACTCTTTTATATATTTCAAGAAAGTCTTATAAACCTTTCTTTTTTTGCTTCTCTCGCTATTTTTGCTAATTCTATTTTAGATTGTACTTTTTTTTGAGAGAGAGTGATTTTATTTTTAGTATTCATTTTCCTTATGGTTATTATATAAGTAAATGAATTGTATTATAAAAAAAATAAAATGTCAAGAAAATTATATTTCCAATCTAAAAAACGATTTTTATATTAAGCATTCACTTTTGAAAAGTTTAATTTTGTGTCATCTTTTTCATGAGAAAAGCTTCATATGATAACTAAATCAGTAATTCCATTGATTACTTTTTCTTTACTTATGAATCAAAGTTGGGGGTCTCCACTGATTGAATTTCTTGCGGCTATTAATTTCCAATCTTCTATATCAGGCACAAATTCAACTTTCCCATTGGTAATTTTTATATCTTTTAGATTATATTTTTCTCATTTAGAGTGTAATTCTATTGTAAATTTTTCATCTCATATATTTAGTTCTTGAGAATTTTTATTAAAAGATAATTTTTTATCTCATCATAAATCTACTCAATTTAACAAACTGATTCCATTAGGAATATTTTGTATTTTTTCTCAAATACTTTTTGCAAAATCAACTTTTTCTCTATTTCATTGTCAAGGAGGATTTTCCTGAGCTTTTCAATCTTTTTGCTCTGAGGATTCTTGTGTTGAGTTGTTAGTTTGAGTTAGTTCTTCTGCTTTTTTGCTAGTTTCTGCTTCCGTTTCTTTTTTTTCTTTTATATCATTAAAATTTCAAAGCCCTTTTTTTAGAATTTCTTTTAATTCAGAACCCGTAAGTTTTTTATCATTTCAAGCTTTTCATAAATCAAATTTTAAAGTAACTCCATCTTTTTTAATTCAATTATCAAAAGCATCTAACCACGTTTTTTGATATCATTCTGCCCCTTGTTCTCAAGTTATATTTTTGAATTCTTTTATTTCATTTTTTACCATATTGAAATGAATACCACTCATATCAATTTCTTTAAATGGACCTTTTCATTCTACCGCTTTTCATGTATCATCTTTTGAAATTCAGAGTCATTTTAATGCTGAAATAAGTTTAAAATGAGAAGAATTTTCTTTCAGTTCACTCAAGGCTTTTTCTGGGTCTGGATTTAATCATAAAAATATAGCTAAAAATTTTCATAAAAATGGAATTTTTAAAAGGACTCCTAATATTTTTTCTACTCATTTTCATACATTTCCACCATTTTCTATGATATTATAAATAGTATCTGCTGAAGTATCTCAGAGATTTAATTTTTTTGATATATCGAGTATTTTTTCTCTTGATTTTCACATATATTCAGAAATGGATGTTTTATCAAGGGGGTTTTCATTTTTTGAAGTTTTACTATAGTCTATTTTGTTGATATCGAGTTTATCAACTCAAGCTTCGATAAGAGCTGGATTTCTAAACCAATCAATATGAGAAATAATGTTTTGTTTTTGAGTTGGGTCAGATATATTTTTTTCATCAAATTTTTTTTGTATTTCATCAAATTTTTTTGTGTAATTCCCCAATTTTTTTTCAAATTCTTCTTCAAGAGAAAGAACTCTTCCAGAATCTTTGGGGTTTAGTTCATTGAGTTTTTTTCAAAATCCTTCTATATCATTTGAATTGAGAGTCGAAAGAGTATGAATAAATTTTCATACTCCACCTATAAGAGACTCTCATATTTCTGTCATAGGAGATTTTATCATAGAGTTAATAAGTCCAATTTTCACCAATTCTTTACTTTGTATATCTAAAAAATCATACTTTTTAAAAGCCTCATCGAGTACTGTTTCAATGAGATTTTTCATTTCTTCCAGTCTTGGGGAATCAATTGATTTTGTTATTGAATCTAAACTTACTACTTCTTGAATATTTCCTGTATCTAATCACTTATTAATATATTCTTGATAGAGTTCTTGTGCTTTTTTTTCTATTAATTGTTCCTCTGGAGTTGTTTTCAGCTCTTCTTTTAGTATGTCTAAATTACAAGAAGTACAATCTGTATAAAATTTCTTTAAATTATCTAATGTTAGTCAAGAAAGTTTGAGAGTTTCATCTAAAACTCTTTGTTCTATTTGTTCAGGGGTAAGTTGATTAGGTATATCTGTTTTTTTATTTCATTCCTCTTCATATCTAAAGGTTTCAGGAGTCATATAGCGTACTTATGAATATAAAATTTTTACATTAAAGAATGTCTTCTCGTAAAAAATGGGAACTTTAAAGCTATCACTAATATTGCAAGAGCCATTGCAGGATTTTCTTTGGCAAAACCCCAACCAATTTCTCATAAAAATTTTGCTGAATCTTTCATAACATCCATAGCAGCTTTTCATATAGAAAGTAACATATTTTTTACGTCGTTGTCTACTTTTATTTCATTGTTTATTAATTTTTTTGTCATATTTCAAAGTCATCCTCAAATATCTTCAGCTTCTCCGTATCACACCATGAGGTTAAAAGTTAAGTTTAGTTTTTGCATAGGTGAAAGCTTTGAAACATCAGTTTCTCAACCAGTTATTAAGAATATTGAATATACTTTTTTGAGAGTTAAATCAGATTTTTTCACATCAACAGACGATCATATGAGATTTCAAGATTGAAAAAAATTTTGAAAAATATCATTTCAATATTTTATTAATCCATCTTGTCCATTTCATACAAAATTTTTTACTTTCTCATTTCCTGTCGTGATACTATCTGTTACACCATTAGCATCAAAATTTTTATCTAAAGTACGAGATTCACTTGATTGTAACACACTAGTTGAAATAATTTGAAAATCTCATAAATTTTGTAACTTTGCATGAAGTCATCATTTTAATCCATCAAAATCACGTTCGGTGAGGTTTGAAATATTAGTTACTCAAGAAGTGTAGAGAGTTTGTAATTTTCCTTTTAAAGAATCCTTTACTCATTCTAAATCAAATCATTTTGAATCGTCTCAAAATAATGCAAAATCTCATAAATGGGTTAATTTTGAAAATAAATCTTTCATAGAAGGATTTTCTTTTTCTATATCTTTGTAATGAGTCTTTAAAAATAAATTTCATCTTTCTATAGTTTGTGTTTTTTCTTTATCAAACCATCATGTTTGTGTTTTTTCTTCTCACCCAGAAATACTTTTTAAAACAAGTCAAATATATTTTTTAATATTTGTTTCATCTTTTTGTTCCTCAGATAATTTTAAGTTGTCTTTAATTACTCAATATAATTTTTCTATATGAGTAGGATTTTGTAAATCATTATATTTTAATGATTGAAATAGTTCATTTTCAAATAGACATCTTGATACTTCACTTTCCACTTTTTTATCAATATTAAAATCTTTATCCAACTCTGAACTTGCTCTGAAAAATCTGAAATATATTTTTGAATAAAGAGCATATCAAGGTTTTACTTTTTCTTGTATTTCTTGTTGTTTTGCTTTTGCGCTTTCTTGTAATTGTTTATTTTTTTCTTCTGCTTCTGCTTTGAGTTTTTCGCTTGGGTCTTCCACTCATAATAATTTTGCTAATTGAGGGAATTGTTTCCACATAATTGTTTGGAATCATAATACCATTTTGTCCCACCATCCAGTTACTTTTTCTCATAAAGATAGGATTTTTTCAATTCACTGCTTTCCATCGTCTTCATGGAGAGTTTTTTCTAAGCTTGATGTTACTCAGGTAATAAATCATCCCACACTTCCATCTTTCATCATTTCAGAAAGTTGTTCTTCAGTTTCTTTTGAAATAATTCATTTATCTCTGATGAATTGATTTATTTTTTGAGTTTTTTCACTTTCAGTTTCTATTTTTCATAGTTCAGTTTTGAGTTTTTCAAGCTCTTCCCTTGTTGCTAAAATTGGATTTTTAATAGCTTCAAAAGAGATATGATTTTCTAATCATAGGTTTGTTTTTAGTTCATCATTACTCGATATTTTTAATTTTTCACTCATAAGGATTAAATTATTATTAAAATCTTTCTTATTTTATCATATTTTGAAAATAAATGCAAAAAAGAAGCATATATTTCTGCTTCTATTGTTTTAATGTAAAGTTGTTTTGTTCTCATCATTTACGAGTTGTAGTAATGGTATGAGGTAAATGGAGAGTTTTTCATAAAAATATTGTATCATTATTTTGGATTATTCATTTATTTTCTGCTAATCTATTTAATTTGAGAATAATATTTGCTATATCTCTATTTTTGTTTTCACTTCCAGATACATCATAATAATTTTCAACAATTTTCCATAAATTATCTCATTTTTTTATTTCATGTTTTTTATCTTGATTTATAGGTAGAGGACTTTCTCAAAGTATTTCAGCTGTATTTATACTATCATCACTATGAGGTGTTTCACAATATTCCTCTTCTTTAGGAATAGAATAATCAACTTCTATTTGTCTATTTTCTCTAGGCGCAATTATAAGTTTATAAAGCCAATTATAACCATCAAATTCTGAATTATCAATGATTCAAAGTTTGACTAAATTAGTTCCATATATTTGAGGATTATTCAGATTGTATACTCATAATGAAGAACTATTGTCTGATTCTTTTTTTATAAATACTCATGTTCCTCAATTTAAGTCTTGAAAGGTAATATTTGCTAAATTTATTTTTTTATGTTTTTCTAGCATTGTTTTTAATCTTTCAAATCAATCGTTATCAATAATTTCTATACCTTTTTTAAGGGCATTTTCAAGAGAGTCTTGAAATGCTTCTTTTTGTTTATAACAAGTTTCTTGAATTATATTTTCAGTAGGAGTATTGATTTTTTTTTCAAAGTTTCCTCAATGAGAATCTATTCACATAATTATATTGTATTAAGTATAATATATGCCTTATTGTAACATATCTTTAAAAAATATGCAAAAAATAACCCACAGTTTTTGAATCTGTGGGAAAGAACTTTAGCTTTTCATACAACCGTTTATTAGCGTTGCAGAAATGCCAAGAGTTGTTGGAGCTCAGGCTTGAGGCAACCACTGCGTTCTTGTTGACGCAATTTGTTTACCAACGTAGTCTTGAGTTCAGGCGTGAATTCGAATTCACCATTCAGAGCATCACCTCTGAGGAGAATTCTGACTTCTTGAGCCAGATAAGGAGTATTACGGATGATTTGACGCATAGAACTGGTCTCATCTTCTTGTTGGGAGGCTTGAGCAATTTGCTGCGGTGCATCTTCTTGAGATTGGGGTGTTGTTTCACCCCCCAGAGCCATTTTCACATGCTCGGAGGATTCAACTTCAAGTACCAAACCTTCTGCTTGCGCCGCAGCTTGCATGCCTGCGACCATTTCAGCACCAACTTGCATCTCACCACGCAAGGCTTGCGCCAAAGCGAGCTGACGACCTGTTTGTACCAGGCCGGTAGATTGATGGATCAGGTTTTGAAAACCTTTTCCAAGCAGTTTGGTAATTTCTTGTTGGCGACCTGTTCCTGATGCAGTTTGTGTTGCACCAGACAAGGCAGCATTTACAATGTCTTGGCCGTTCATGATGGGTTCTCCTTCTTGCAAAAAGTTGAGTACATCAGTTTCAAACTCTCGCTCCAGTTTCTTCCTTTTTCTTTCGAGGATTATTTTGTAGAGTAGGTGCAATACCAGCACTACAAAAATCAGCAAAAGCATAAGGAAGATTGGAACCAGCGTTTGAAACTCTTGCGAGAGTAAAATGCGTTCCATAGGCTCTTCCTTTTTTAAAAGAAAAGTATATTTATAATACTATTATTTTACTTTTGTCAAGTTTTATTTATAAAAATATATTTAAAAGAAAAAGAAACCAAAAACTTGGTTTCTTTTTAATCATTTGATAGAAAACTGTATACTTCATATCATCAATAGGCTATCCCAGATCAAAGAGCGATCTTTTTCCAATCGTTTGGTAATTTTGATGCCGTTGCTCCAGATCATTTTAATAATCCATCTTTTCCTATGCTAAATACATGTTTTAATCCATTTAGTCATATAAAAACAACTTTTACAGCCACTCATGCAGTAAATCATGTGAGAAAATTTTGAATGATATTTTCTGTAAATTCTTCTCATTGTAATACATTTATTCATCCGCCTACTCAGGCAAATGTAGTTCATCAAATTGAACCAGCTTTTAGCATTTCTATAATAGTCTTTTTTAGATTTTGTTTTATTTGCTCAGGAGCATTTGCTAATTTATTTGATACTTTTTCGCCTATTTTTTGGAAGAATCAGTTTGTTTCTGGAGATGCTTGAGTATTTGCTCTTACTTCTCAATTGGCTCCTTTTTTAAAAGTTATTTTTCAGACTCATTTCATTACTCAAACTAGCATTACAGCTTGCATGTATTCTTCCCAAGTCCAATCTGCTTCTCATTCAAATACATAATCCAATCCTACAGAAGACCCACTTACTATTCATCATTTTATTAAAATTTCCCCAGTATTTTTTAATACTCCAGCAGGTACTTTATCAGACATTTTTCATATAAATTTAAAAGCAGCATCTGTTTTTGATATTCAACCATGGAGTCATTTTGCCCAATTTGCATAGCTCATAACTTCTCAAAGACCTCTGAGTACTCACATAAATACAACTGTTTTTGCTATTTCTTTTACATTTCCAGCGTTTTCAAAAACATTATTTCCATATATGATATTGTTCATTGAGTTATAACCTTGATAGAAAGCTACTCATTCTACTGTTGATGATCATGCAAATCAAGCAACTTTTCAAGCTTTTCATCATTTATCCACTAAAGTCGATAAGCGAGTTGCATTTGCTCACCATCTTGCAGCAGCTAAAGCTCATCTTGCAGCTATTGCTCATACTCACATACTTACAGCAGCTATTGCAATAGTTGAACTTATATCAATGGCAATATCGATATTTTCATCTGATATAACAGCCCAATCATTTCATTTATTTTGTGCTAATCCAATGACATTTGCGTAGAGTCATGTATAACTTGATTTTTCATCTCATCTTTGAGGTAACTCACTTAGTTGTTTGATTAATAGTCTATGTTTAAGTACCTCTCTAATAGTGAGTTCAGTATTTAATTCTATATAATCATTGAGTGATATTTCACTTTCTCCTTGTTTTTTTCTTTCTGGATTAACTTTTGATAATACTCAAGCATATTCTTCTCTGTATTTTTCTTGTTTTATTTTTACTTTTTCATATGCAGATAAAATTTCTTTTGCAATATCTGTACCCAGAATTTTTTCAAGTTCTCCAGTATTATGATTTTTTATGTACTCAAAAGTTTGAGGATTTTTTAGTATATCGTCTATATTTTTAAAATTTTCTTGATGTAATAAATGTTCAGCAACCTGATTTTTTACTCACTCACTATTTCCAGACCAACCACTATATCTCATAGTGTTATAAATTTTTAATAATTTTTGATCTTTATTATCATAAGTATCATAGAAAAATTGTTTTACTTTTGACATATCTGAACTTCATATAATAGATGTTGCATTTTCTACTTTTTCTATTTCCTGCCAAATGGTATTTATATCAGCATCAATATTTTCTCATTTTTGCACTTTTATGAAAAGTTTTTCATAAATAGTATTAATATTTTTGATGGATTCTGGCATAACAGAAGATCCGGCTCTTATTCATTTAAACAAAAGAGATGAAGCTGTTTTTTCAGCATGGGGTAGCCAAATTTGTAAAATTTCATTTAAAATCCCAAGTTTCTCATATTTTTTTAGTACTTCTTTTCACGCATCATTTATGACATTATTTTGTATTAAATATTCACCATTTTCTCAAATAAGATATGCTTTACCATCTTTTATTTTATACGTAAAAGTAGTGTTATAAAGAGGAATATTTTTTTCCCCCATTCTTTCTCCCACAATTCATCAAGCAATAGCAGTTCCAGGATTTGAACTGACTTCTGACGTTCTATCTAAATATTCTCAAATCGTTTCAGTTTCTAAAGGTTCTCATATTCATGCTTCTTTTCTTTGTTTTAATATTTCAGTAAAAATTATTTCATAATGATCCTTATTTTCATCTGAAAGAAGAATTCAATATCAAGACAATATTGTTTTTATTTCTTCAAATGATTTTTTAGGAGTTTGAGAGAAAATATTCAATATACTAGTTGGTGCAGATAAAAAGTTTTTATTTTTTGATAATTCCGTCCATGTGGTTTGTAGTTCTAATCTTTTCTTATTGTCATTTTCTCAAGAAAAATTTATTTTTCCGTAATAAGAATTTTGTGCTTCTGAAGAAGTGTCTGTTTCAGGTTTTTTATTTCATTTATTTTGAATTCATTTCCAAATATTTTCAAATCAGGCAACATTTCCAGCTCAAACTAAAAGTCAACCAATAGCAGCTGTTTTTAAAAAAGGAAGTCAAAAAATTTTCCCAACTAGTCCGATAATTCATCATGCAAATATCATAAGGGCAATATTGTCACGAGAAAATCATTTTTCTAATAAACTCATTGGATTGTGTCTTATTTCTGTTTTTAATTCTTCAAGAGAATTTTCATTTTTGAGTCAAAGGGCAAATTTTGTATTTTTATCTAGTTTTCCAAGCTCAGAAAGTATTGTGGTATCAATTTTTTCTTTATGAGTGTAAAAATCCATTACATGGTTTTGTTTGAGAGTTTCTTTATTTCTAAAATAAATATCGTCAAAATATGCAAGTAGAAATTCTTTATCTCCTTGGTTACTCACATTTCTTGAAATTTTTTGCTTTTCATTTTCGAGTTGTGATGCATTTTCAATTTTAAGATTGTTGATATTTCAAACAATTTCATCTCAAGCTTGAGAATGTTCTCTGATATGTATTCCATATTTATCAGCAAGATACTGAACATATGAAGAGGTAGAAAAATCTTTTGGATTGGTTGCTTTAAACTCTTCTATTTTTGTAGTTCTATAGAGTAACCCCAACATAAAATCTTCTGTTTTTAAATAGTTATTAATAAGCTCTTCATATGATGAAACTTCTTGTTTTGAGGCTATTTTTAAATCATTGGTAATGCTTTGTTTTCCTTCTGTTAATGTCAGTCTTCAAGAACTATCAATAGAGGCTATTTTTATTCATACTTTATTTAAAGATGAAAAAATTCCTCATATAATGAAGCTTCTATGCTCTTTTGGTGCATCTTTTATACTTTCTAGTATTCATTTTATTACATCAATAGAAATTCATTTATTTTCTATATCGGATTGAATTCTATCCAATGTATAAGCACTTCCTCTTTCTTCTTTTGATTGATTGAGGACTTGTTGTTTTGCAAGAATAATTTCTTGAATTCTTTTTACTTTATCATCATCTCACATTTTCTCAAAATCTCACTTCATTTTGTTTAATTCTTCTTGTGTAAGAGAAAAAGGTTTTGGTAAATTTATGTTTGTGGTATCAAGAGAATCTACTCAAAGTTTTTGTTTAAAATCTTCTAGTGATGTTATATTTATTTCAAGAGAATTATTTGACATATATTAGACATTAGGAATTATTTTTTTTTATTATATTATATATTTTTGTTTTTTGCAAAAATTACGCAATTCACTTCATGGTAGAAGTCAATTTTGAAGCGTATTTAGAGTCGGTGGCATATCAAGCTTTTGCTACTTGAATGGCAAAATTAGTAGGATCATTTGAATACTGAAAAGCATTTTTATATCTTGGATTTTCTATAAGAAATTTTGCGTGATCTCTGAAGGATTCTTCTACACTATCGTATACTCTAAAGGGTTCTTTTTTTCTCACCATTTGTCCATTTATTTCTTCATTTGTCCAGAGAAGGACTGATTTTCATCATTTTTTTGCTTTTATACCAAAGAGATTGTTATAATTTATCGCCAAACCTGAGGTCCCCCAAGCAGATTCAAGTCCTGCTTGAGTGATGATAAATTCCCAAGGAATATTGAATTCTTTTTCTATTTTTTTTGCTATTTCTCTATATTGAGCAATAAAATTTTCTTTATCTTTAGGAGTTTTTTCTTTTCATTTTATTATTTTTCCAGGAGTTTCTGATGGAGTAACTTCAGCATATTCTGGAGTTTCTTTTTTAAATCCCAGAGAAAAACTTTGTAAGATAGCAGAAATAAGAGCAAAAATCCAAGATTGAATATTTCCTATTTCAACATTTCAGTTTTTATTTCAGAGAGACTTTTGGACTTCTTTTTGTTCTTCTTTTGAAAGATTTGTATTTTTAAGATTTTGTAAAATAGCTTGCTTATCATCATTTCACAATTTTTCTTGCTGAAGAGATTTTTGAGTTTGAGAAATAATTGTTTCCTTTTGTTCTTGGAGTGTTTTTAATTTTTCCTCTAACTCTCAAATTTGATTCTCAAATTCAGCATTTTGAGAGTTTTTTAGTCTTTCTAAATTTATTTGTGCTTGAGAAATCTCATGCTCTATATTTTGTAATTCAATAGATTTTTTTCTTTCTACTGATATTTCAGGGTGAGCCATAGTTTTTAAATTAAATTATATTTATACATCTCTTTTAAAGATAGTTCAACTTGATTTTATCATATTTTCAAAATTATTGCAAAAAAATAATTTTTTCATAAAATCAAGCATAATTATTTATTATTCATTTGTATATGCTCTATCGCTTGTTTAAATATTCCATTAAAAATATTTTAAGAAATAAATTTTTATCTTTTTCATCAGTGATTGTTTTGGGGCTTTTGATGTTTTTTGTGAATCTTTTGATGATTATGCACAATTTAAGTAACAACTTAATTCAGGCAATTAATTCAAAGCTTACCCTCTCGCTTTATCTTAAGGATGAATATACAAAGGAACATATCGCGGTGAAAAATCTTATACAAGATATTGAATTATCGCTTCCTAGTATTGAAATTCAATTCAAAACAAAAGATGAAGTTTTAGAAGATATGAGAAAGCAAGATGAAGAACTTGTCAGTATTATTAAATCCCAAAATCCACTTCCAGCCACTATAAATCTTTCTAATATAAAAATGGAAGAATATGAAAAACTCAATATTATTATTGAATGAAAATACGGAATTTTGACAGATTTTAAAACTAATTCTACCTATGATTATAGAACTCAATATGATAGAATTTTAAAAATTATTGCGATTTTAAAAACTTTAAAATTAGCGCTATATATTATTATTTGAGTATTTTTACTTTCGATATTTGTCATTACATATTCTATCATTGGAAATTTTATCTACCATTATAGAGATGAGATTTATATAACGAGATTGGTTTGATGATGAAATAGTTTTATTTATGGACCATTTGTGTTTCAATGAATTATTTATTCTGTGATTGGATTTTTTCTTAGTACGAATATTTTTCTTGTTTTTGTGAATAATGCAAGTGTGTTTTTTGATAAATCATCTGTAAAGCAGTACATTGTAAATAGTGATCTTAATTATATTTTATTGACGCAATTATTTATTTTTATTGGTATCGGGGCTTTGAGTTCATTTTTATCTGCAAGAAGATATATGAAAAATTAATAATAACTTTTTTAGAAATGTGGTTTTTTAAAAATTATGGTATTTTATGACAAAACGCAAGAAATCTCAAATATATTTGAGAGTTTAATGATGATTTAGCTAAAAAACTGGCTGATTCAAAATTAAAAACAAAGGAATTTTTATCTAATAAATGAGTAAAAGTTTCTGAAAATCTTGCTATTATAAAAAACCATAGTGAGCTTGATAATTTTGATATTCATTCTCTACCTCTTCCTTTTGTAGTCAAACCAAATGCTGGGTATGGAGGGAAATGAATTATTGTTTTTGAAAAAAAAGATGGAGAATGAAATTTTATTTCAAATGATAATCAAATATATTCTTCTCCACAGTTAATTTCCCATATTAGAGATATTTTAGATGGGTTTTATTCGTTGTCTTGAAATAGAGATAAGGTGATTTTTGAAAGAAAATTGATTTTAGACCATTCTATTGAATTGCTTGGGAAATATGGGCTTCCAGATATCAGGGTTATTGTTTTTAATAGTGTTCCAGTTATTGCGATGCTCAGAGTTCCAACAGCAAATTCAAAATGAAAAGCTAACCTTCATGGATGAGCATGTGGACTTTGAATAGATATTTGAAGTGGAAAAATCACTTATATCACACAGTTTAAAAAAATGATAAAATCTATCCCCGGGATTTGAGATGTAAGAGGGATAGAAATTCCTCATTGGGAAGATGTTTTGAGATTGGCTGTAAAAGTACAGCAAGTAACTTGAGTTTGATATGTTTGATGTGATATTGTGCTAGATGATAGTTTTTGACCCCTTCTTTTAGAGATGAATGTTCGTCCCGGTTTAGAAGTTCAAGTAGCCAATAAAGTACCATTACTTGAGAGACTAAAAAAAGTAGAAAATATAAAAGTAACTTCAGTAGAAAAATGAGTTCGTCTTGCGCGTGATTTATTCGGGTGAGATATAGAGGAAAAAATAAAAAATATATCTGGGAAAAAAGTGGTTGGAAATAAAGAATATATTGAAATAGTTTACAATGAAAAAGTTTTCCAATCAGTATCAGAGATAAAAACAAATAAGCCAAATAGTTATATTCATTTAGATTATTTAATAAATACGTTAAAATATCCAGAAGAGAAGATAAAATCAAATATTGTGAAACTTAAATGTACTATTTTGTGAGAAATAAGAACGGTAAGATTTCATGTGAAACCACTCGAAGTTTCGAATATGATTTTATGAAAAGACGCATTATATGGTTTTTTAGTTGACCCATTCAAATACAAAGATCACGATATGCCATTTAATTCAAAAAATCCGCTTTTAAAAGAAAAAAATATTGCTATATTAAAATGATATGAAGAGCAGTTGATAAAACTTGACAAAGAGATGATAGATATTGATAAAAAACTCAATATCTTGAAAATAATCACTCCAAAAAATATTTCTTCTGAAAGATTAAAATTTATTGAATCGAAAGGTAATTATATTCCACAGCTTGAATACAATGATGTTCATTTTGATACCAAAGAACTTCTTTTAAAAATAAATAAAATTGAAATTCCAGATATCCCACTTTCATCTATTTTTAAAAGAAAAAAAGAAGAAATTATTAATAAGCTTTACTTTATTCAGGCTTTTTTAGAACAAAACGTAGAAAATCTTAATTATTATGGGCATCTTCTTTATTGAGATATAAATACTGAAAATCTTGAGTATGCAAAAAACGTGATTACTAATAAAGAGCCTTTGAAAAAAGAAACAGAGTTTTTGACGATAGAAGAAATAAAAAAATACATCACTAAATTTAATTATATTTACAATATTCATATTCATTTAATTGAAAAGGAAATTGGTTCAAGATTTTCTGTAAAATGAGATAGTTTACTTATTAAAAATGGAAGTCTCGTTTGAAAAAGAGAAATCAGATCAGTGGTTGCGCATGAAATAGAAACACACTATTTAAGAAAAATAAATGGACTCAAATCAAAATATTCTATTTTTTCTGTTGGAACCGCGGATTATCTTATTACAGAAGAATGACTAGCTATTTATAATCAGAGTAAATTTGTTACGAAAAATGATGCAAAATATTATTGAGCTGCTGAAAGGTATTCATTAATTGATTTTTGACTTAAATATTCATATAGGGAGTTTGTTGATGAATTATTACGAGTATATAATTATGACTACCATTCTGTTTTTAGTTATTTGGTAAGACTCAAAAGATGATTAAAAGATACTTCAAAGAATTATATTTTTTTAAAGGATATAATTTATATTAATGGGTTTATACAAATAAAGCATTTTGTAGAAAATGGGGGAAATATTAATGAATTATACTTTTGAAAAATTAGTTTGCAAGATTTGGCTGAGATAAAAAAATCCGAATTTATTCATTTTAAAGTAGATGATTTTAAAATCCCGCTTTTTACTTAATTTGCAAATAAGAAAGTAATATGATACAATGAAAACATATTACTTTTTTTAATATTATGGAAATAAAAAATTCTCAAAATTCTGATTTTGATAGATTACTTGAAGATTTAAATAGAGATATATTCAATAAAGAACTATCTGATATAATCGAAGTGACTTACGCATATACTGATTTGTGAAAAGGAGGATTTTTAAATAAAACTCTTTTTTGAACGCTTCTTTGAAGAGAGTATATAGAAGATAAAACTCAAACAAAAGAACAAAATAAACAAGCAGAGAAAGATTTTTGGAAAAATATTTGAGAGAATATTGCAGAAGTGTACGCTAAAGCAAAATCAAAACTTTTACTCAAAAAAAGTTTCGTTATAAAATATAAAGAATTACTACAACCATTTTTAAAAGAAAATAGTCCTAGAGTTCAAATACTTCTTTGAAGTCTAGAGTATGTATCAAATATTTTAGACCTCACTATTAATGGACTCCCTTTTGAAGCACAAAAAGCTTGAATTCCACATAATTTTTCACAAGAAGAAGTAATTCAAAGAATAAAAAAATTAGAAGAAATAGAAACAAAACTTTTTGGATGAAATGTAAGAGAAAATGAATATGAAGTGAGTGGAAGTTTTGAAGTTTTAATAAAATTATTTGAAAAGCAAAAAACAAAACTTACTCCAGAAGAAGAAGAAAGATTTGCATTATATTTACAAACACTGAAACAAACTTTCACTTATATTACAGATAGTGCTCAAAACGATAAAAATGAATCAAAAAACTCAAAAACATTTGATATACTCAGTCGTGAAATTTCAAGAGAAAATTATGTAAAAATTTTAAAATTAGCTATGGAAATTTACTGAATCGAAAAACCAGTTATAGTTGAAGAAAGAAGTAGTATTTATGATGGTGAAGACTATTTAGGAATTCCAGAAAGTGACGCATATAAAGCTCTCAAAACACAAAGGGTTTTAGAATTGATCCAGCATGAAATAGAAACGCATTATATTATAGAACAAAATAATGCACAAACTTTAGGGAAATTTAGATGAGGATGAAATCTTCCAAGGGAAGAGTGACTTGCTATGACGGTTGAATGATTTTTGAAATGAAAAAAATTAGAGGATATACAAGTCTCTTGAGCTATTCCTGATTTACTTATGGGAGAAATACTATCATGAGAAGAATATAAAGAATTTTTAGAACTTCATGCAAAACTAAAAGGAACCAAAAATGCTTTAGGGATGTTTCTCAGAAGAAAAAGAAATTATCCACTTGATTATCAGTGAGTTCAACATAAAGATACTTCTTATAATAGAGGACAACATAAAATAGTTGATTTTATGACGTCTTGAGATGTAAAAGATTTATATGTTTGAAAAGTTTCTTTTGAAGATATAGCTAAAACAAAAGAGATAGTGAATGGAGAAAATATAAACTTAATCTATCCACTTCTTATTTGAGAATTGTTGCAGTATGTGATTTTATGACAAGAATTAAAAGAAGATGAATTTTGGAATTATATTGAACTAAAATATCCATTTTTAAATATCAGACAAGAAATACTAAACAAAACAGTTGAAAGACTTACTTTTTCTATGAAAAGAAAAGTAGTTCAAATATTACAATTATTACAATAATATTGTATAATTCTTTTATTCAATTTGGAGGAGTATATCCTTCATTTTTTCTTTTATATAAGCTGTTAGAATTCATTTTTTAACTTTTTTGTAAAAAAAATTTGCATTATTTTAAATATTTCATATAATTCCTCTCGCTTCATTAGAAAGCACCGAAGAAAAATGGGGATGTAGCTCAGTTGGTTAGAGCGCAGCACTGTCACTGCTGAGGTCGCGAGTTCGAATCTCGTCATCCTCGCCATTACATTTTTGGGGCATTAGCTCAGTTGGCTAGAGCGCCTGCTTTGCACGCAGGAGGTCAACGGTTCGACTCCGTTATGCTCCACCAAAAATTATTTTAGATATTTATATATCGATTAAGATTAAACATCTTAATAATTTTTTATTTTATTATAGAAAAAGATTATGACAGGTTTCTGAAAAAGACCTAGAAGACTGAACTATGCTGTTAATAATAAAAGAGTAAAGAGTACTTCAAAGGTTGCCAATGCTGTTAAACATTATGAGACTTTGAAAAAAAGAGTTGAAGTTGAATGAGAAACAAAATGGTTAAAAAATGCTTTTTTGATTGTTTGAAAAAAACTAAAAAAATATTGAATTAAAACTAATTAATTATATAATATGGCTAGATTAACTTGACATGCTCATAGAAAATTAAGAAGAGCAATTAAATTGATTACAAAAAAAATGAGAAAAAACAAAGCTTAGTTTTTAAGAAAAGTTTTTAAATTGTATTTTATTTTTTTATTTATAATATTATGGCTTTTGATAGATCTAAACCACATATGAATATAGGTACTATTGGTCACGTTGATCATGGTAAAACTACTACTACTGCTGCTATTGCGACTGTATTAAATAAAAAATTTGGTACAGGTGAAGCAAGAGATTATGCTTCTATTGATAATGCTCCAGAAGAAAAAGCAAGATGAATTACTATTAATACTTCCCATATAGAATATGAAACTGCTGGAAGACACTACGCTCACGTTGACTGTCCTTGACATGCTGATTACGTAAAAAACATGATTACTGGTGCTGCTCAAATGGATGCAGGTATCTTAATCGTTGCTGCTACTGACGGACCAATGGCTCAAACTAGAGAACATATTTTATTATCTAGACAAGTAGGGGTTCCATATATCGTTGTTTTCATGAATAAATGTGATATGGTAGATGATTCTGAAATGCTAGATTTAGTAGAAATGGAAATTAGAGATTTATTATCTAAATATGAATTTCCTGGTGATGATACTCCAGTAATTAGAGGTTCAGGTTTAGTTGCATTAGAAAATCCTACTGACTTTGATAAAGCATACGGAGCTAAAACTATTTTAGAATTATTTGAGGCTATTGAATCATTTGTTCCAGTTCCAGAAAGAGATTTAGATAAAACATTCCTTATGCCAGTTGAAGATGTATTTTCAATTAAAGGGAGAGGTACTGTAGTTACTGGTAAAATTGAACAAGGTATTGTTAAAGTTTGAGATGATATTGAAATAGTAGGTCTTAGAGATACTAAAAAAACTACTTGTACATGAGTAGAAATGTTCCACAAATCACTTGACCAAGGTCAAGCTTGAGATAACGCTGGGTTATTACTGAGAGGTATCGAAAGAGATGATGTTGAAAGAGGACAAGTTCTTGCTAAACCAGGATCAATTAAACCACATACTAAATTTGAATCAGAAGTATACGTACTTACAAAAGATGAATGAGGAAGACATACTCCTTTCTTTAAAGGGTATAAACCACAATTTTACTTCAGAACTACTGATGTAACTGGTGATATTGAATTACCAGCAGGTGTAGAAATGGTTATGCCATGAGATAACACTAAAATGACTGTTACTTTACAAGCTCCAATTGCGATGACTGAATGATTAAGATTTGCAATCAGAGAATGAGGAAGAACTGTAGGTTCATGAGTAGTAGCTAAAATTTTAGCATAATATTGACTGATAATAAGAAGAAGAAAAATCTTCTTCTTACTCTTTAGTTTATATTAATTGTTATTTAAAATAGATATGGCAAAGAAAGCAACTCAAAAAATGAGAATAACTATTAAAGCTTTTGATCACAGATTACTGGACGAAGCTGTTAAAAAAATAGTTCTAGTAGCAAAAGACTCTTGAGCAATTGTAGTAGGACCAATTCCACTTCCAACAAAAGTAGAAAAAATTACAGTAAATAGATCTACGTTTGTTAACAAAGATGCAAGAGAACAATTTGAAATAAGAAGACATAAAAGACTTATTGATATTACTGAACCAACTGCAAAAACATTAGAATTATTACAAGAAATAAATATTCCAAGTGGAGTTTGAGTTGAGATTAAATCTTTATAAACAAAAAAGAAAACTTATTAACTGTTAATTTAAATATATATGTCTAGAGTTTGTGAAATAACTTGAAAAAGAACTTGAGTAGGTAATACAAGAAGCCACTCGATGAGAGCAAGTAGAAGAAAATACTATCCAAATCTTTTCTATAGAAATATTAAAGATCCTGAAACTGGATTAGTGTATAGAATAAAAGTTTCTGCCGCTGGATTAAGAACTTTAAAGAAAAAAGGAATTATATAATATAAAGATGTGGCAACACATCTTATATGCCCAGGTGGTGGAATCGGTAGACACGCAGGACTTAAAATCCTGTTCCAATCTGGAGTGCGGGTTCGATTCCCGCCCTGGGCACCATATAACCATGCGGTTATAAATTACAAAAAGAAATTGTTGAATAACTTATACTATGAAACAGATACATCCGATATATTCCGATGTACTCGAAAGGAAAGAGGAAACTCTTTGAGTATAAATCTAACGATTTTCAGAAATCGTTTTTATTTTTTTAAAATCTTTCAAGATGTTAAAAATTAGACTAGCAAGAGCTGGAAAAAGAAATTCACCTTTTTTTAGAGTAGTTCTTACTGAACATACTGCACCTACTAAAAGTGGATTTCAAGAAGTTTTAGGTTTCTTTAATCCTATTTCTAAAGAATTTAAAATAAATGATTTAGAAGCTGTAAAAAAATATATTTCTCATGGAGCTCAATTATCTCCAAGAGTTGAAAAATTAATGAAAACTAATAATATAGCTTTCTAAGTATTTCCCCCTTTTTATTAAGGGGTTTTATTTTTTAATAACCAAATTTATGAAAGAAGTAGAATTTTTACAATTTGTCATTGAAAATCTTGTACAACATAAAAGTGATATTCAAATTGAAAGGACAGAAGACGAACTTTGAATATTACTTACTTTGAGAGTAAATAAAGATGATATGGGTGTAGTAATAGGAAAAAATTGAAATATTGTTACCTCTATTAGATCATTATTAAAAATTCTTTGAAGTAAAACAAATCAAAGGATTAACTTGAAAGTTTTAGATTAGTATTGCAAAAAACAAATAAATCATTATAAACTACGTATTATTATTTAATTATTTTTGTATGTTTGTTGAAATTGCATTAGCTTCTTCTCAAAATGCGACTCTTTTTACTTCAAGAATGGATTTTGGCGATTTTATTTTACTTGCCATATCGTTAATTGTACTATTTGCTTGAATATTTTCTATAATGTATATTTTATGGTGATGAGTGCTGCTTATTTTATCAGGAGGAAAAGATGATAAAATTAAACCAGCTATAAATTCTATTAGATATGCATTAATAGGTCTTTGAGTTATTGTTTTATCTATATTTGTATTTCCAAAATTAGCTTGACTTTTAGGTCTTGATGTTTCAAAGTATTCATCTCCAGATAAAATTTTTGTAAAAATTAAAGAGTTATGAGATACTATTTTTTGAAATGGGACTTCAAGTTCTAATGTTAATTTTGACTCATGAAAAAGTACTGGAACTCTTCCAACTGATTTTTCAGATTTATAAAAAATCTTCTATTTTAGAAGATTTTTTTATTAACGTATATCTTTATTAAATAGAAAATACATCCATTTTTCGAAAATATCCATTGAATCTTGTATTTTTCTTTCTACTTGAGGCGATGCTACAAGAGTCACTTCATCTTTTGAAAATCTATTATATTTATCTTCATTCGTTATAAATATAACAATTTCTCATTTATTTTTCATAGATTGCTCTTCTTTTAAAACTTTATTTTTATATGCTTTGGTATTAATATACTCTAATTGTTCTTTATAATAACTTATATTTTCAGTCATTTTTGAATTATTATTATCAATAACCTCTATATGGTTATTAATTTTATATTCTTTATACTTATAATCAACAATTAAATAGAGGAGATATAATATTATTGCTATTAAAATAAGAAATATATATTGCTCTTTTTTCATATTTTTTGGATTTTTTAAATTTTATGATATAATTGATTATATATTTTTATTTGATTATTCAATACAAAATGAAATTTTTCAAAAATAAGTTATTTGTTACTATGGTAGCTTGAATTTTCCTCCTTTTTTCACTTCAGTTTTATTTTATTTCAAATTCATTTAAAAGAGATACTAATTCATATGTGATGCTTTTAGAGTGATATGGTACTCTTAGTACTTGAGGTGAAAAAAAAGTACTGAAATTAAATATAAAGGAGAAACTCCTGAGTTGAGATGTTATCAATACTTTGAGTAATTCTTTAGCAGTAATAGAATGGTGAGATAAATCCATTACAAGGCTTTGAGAAAATTCAAGAATTGTAATAAAAGAAAATTTTGTAAGTGATGATTTAAGTCAAATGAAGATTTCTTTTGAATTATTAAAGGGGAAAACTTGGTCAAATGTAATCTCTATATTTTCTTGAGAATCATACTTTAAACAAGAAATAAAATGAGTATCAGCAGCAGTAAGATGAACTGTTTTTGAGGCGAATTATGATAAAGAATATATGATAGTTCATAAGCATGCTCTTGAGTTGACTAACACTACTTGAGAAACAAAGGAAATTTTTCCTGGACAAGCTTTCTCTCTTAAAACTTTTTCAATTGAAGATTTAAAACAAATGATAGATAATACATTTCAAAAAATAAATAAGCAATTAGATGATGAATATATTAAACAACTCAGAGAGAATTTTCTCACATCATTAAAGGAAACTAATCCGCTTAATCTTATAGAGACATTGAGTAGCGAAAATAAAGCACTTCGTATTCTTCTTGATGAAAATCCAAAACAAAATTTCGAAGAATTTTTAGGAAAATTGGATGACGAAAAAAAACAAAAAGTACTTTGATATTTAAATACTCTATGACAAAGCATTAATTTTGAGAATGGAGAAAATAGTGAATTATATAATTTAAAGCTCAATACAAGAGAAAATTTAGTTGAAAATTCTTCTGATGAAGCTTACAAAAAAACTTTAGTAAGGTATACGATGTATGATTTGGCAGATTTAGTAAATTTTGAAAATTTTAATAAAGATATTTTTGCTCATACCTTAGAATTTTTAAATACGAATAAGACCTATGTCAATGAAGAATCAAGTTATACTAAAGCTCTTTCTGACGTACTTCTTTTGAACGGTGAAAGTATAAATCTCGAAAACTTAAAACAAAAAATTTCAAATTTAGATAAACTCGGGCAAGATATTATTAATTCTTGATTGAATAAAACTTTAGATTTTTTAAATAAATAAAAATGAAAAATAAAAATAATATTTTTGCTCTTATCTTTACTGTTATATGAGTATTTGCTATTTATATTTTTTTGTGGATATATTTTTATACAGGAAATAAAGATATAGCACTTCATTTGCAAAAAATTTTTCCTACTCCTGTAAATAAGGATTTAGTAATTGTAGAAATTGATGATACAACACTGAAAGAATTTGGGTATCCAATAGAAAGAAAATATATGGATGAATTACTCAAAAAAATATGATCATATCAACCAGCGGTCATAGCAATAGATATTTTATTTTCTGAAAAATCAAATACTCCTATCACTGATACAAAATTATTAAATACTTTTACTCATTTAGGAAATGTAGTTTTATGATATGAAATTGATGGAAATATCATAAAACCTTGATATTTTCAAGATGAAAAAATATCATATTGATATTTTAACCCTCAAATTGATAGTAATAATAATGTTTACTCAGTACTTCCTTATAAATATGTAGATAGTTCTTTTTATGAAAGTTTTTCATTTCAGATATTAAGAAAATTTTATAATCATAAATATCAAACTAATAATCAAAATCTGAGTGTTAGAACTTCTCAAGATGGGATATTTTATAAGTTTTTCTTTCAAGAAATTCCACTTACAAGCAAACATTTATTTAATATTGTGTATCAACAAAATCAAAGAAACTTTACACATTATTCATTTAGAGATATTTATAAATGACAAACAGTAGATATTAAAGATAAAATAGTGCTTATTTGATATACTTCTGCATGACTTGATAAATTTAATATTCCAAATATTGGAGAACAATCCGGTATTTACATACATGCCAATACTATTAATAATGTGCTTTCAAATAATTATATTTTCTATTTTGATTTTTTTTATGAGTGACTTATCTCACTTCTTATAATTATACTCATTATTTTTTTGAACTTACAATTAAAAGAAAGAAAAATTATTTGGTTAGTTTCTTGAGCTGTTGTATTATTATTATTGATTACATTTATTTATTTTCTTTTTTTATATTTTACAAAGATCCCAATTTTTCCAAATAATACTATTTGATTTATATGAATTTTATTTTTATCATTTTTTGGGTCGGCTATTTTAAAATATATGATAGAAGATAAAAATAAAAGACTTCTTTCAGATGCTTTGTCGGCATATGTTTCTAGTGATATCGCTCGTGAAATACTCTATTCTTCATGAAATGTAAATCTTTCTTGAGAAAATAAAAAAATTACTATGTTTTTTTCTGATATTGCTTGATTTACAACTATTTCAGAAAAATTATCTCCAGAGGAATTAGTTTCTTTTTTAAGAGTTTATCTTGGGGAAATGTCCCATATTATTATGGATAATAAATGATTTATTAATAAATATGAATGAGATGCTATCATGGCTTTGTGGTGAGTTTTCTGAAGAGTTGAAAATTATGGAATAATTGATGGATGTAAGTCAGCTTTACTTCAACAAACAAAATTAAAAGTACTTAATGAACAATGGAAGCTAGAGTGAAAAGAAGAGCTTTCAGTAAGAATGTGACTTCATACTTGACCAGCAATTATAGGAAATATTTGAGCTGAGGGAAGAAAAATGGAGTTTACTGCTTTATGAGATAGTGTAAATCTTGCGAGTCGTTTAGAGGGGGTAAATAAATTCTATGGAACTCATATTTGTGTGTCAGAAGATATTTATAATGAAGCAAAAGAAATATTTACTTTTAGATATTTAGATAAAATAAAAGTAAAAGGGAAAAATATTTGAATTAATATTTATGAACTCATTTCAAATATTTGAGAAGCTGGAATTTTTAAAGAAAATATTATTGCAGATTTTGAGAAAGCAGTTTCGTATTATATGAATAAAAAATTTATAGAAGCAAAGGAAATATTTGAAAAACTTTCAAAGCTTTGAGATAATCCTTCAAAAGTATATGCAAAAAGATGTGAAGTTTTTTTACAAAATCCTCCATGAGAAAATTGGGATGGAATTTGGACTATGGATGAAAAATAAAAAAATGTTTGGGTTCCCAAACATTTTTTTATTTACTTTGTGCTAAATTCATCACTTTTACAAGTTCTTGCATTTTTGCTTCTACTTCAGTCTCATTTTTTGCGTTGATAGCTTTTTTTACACAACCATTGAGATGTCACTCAAGCAAATTTAAATTCGCTGATTTTAAAAGTCAAATAACAGCGAGATTTTGCTGAATAATATCAATACAATATTTTTCTTCTTCGAGCATAGAGAGTATCTTATCGAGAGAAGTTCTTGCTTTTTTGAGTCAAATAATTACTTTTTGATGTTTCATTTTCTTTATTTAAAAAATATTTTTTGTCATTATAATAATTATTCAAAATTTTTAAAATATTTTTTTGGTAAAAAGTGCATCATATCATATGCGGAATAATTTTTTTTGAGTTTCTTATAATACACTACTTTATTTCCAAAGAAATCATCAAGTGTATCTCAAAGTCATTTTACGAGTCATAAATTTTCCATCATATTTGCGTCCGTATATCAAATATACATTTTTTGATATTCACCATCGTAAATATCATTTATATTAATTTGATTTTGAAAAAACTTAGGAATATTATTTTCATCAAAAACATAAAATGTTCTAATACCGAGTTTATCAGGTGTGGCATAATATTTTAAACTTTCATTATCTCATACTAAAGTATCATAAGCAGTAGTATTTAATATATGGACATCATCAATTGCGCTATCAGTTTTTGCTAATATTCCAACAATTTTTACTTTTGGTATTCCAAAGAAATTTGTTAATTCACTTCCAACTCCGTCAATGAGTCACTCATCAATCATCATTTTTGCTTCCATATATCCAATGATCATTTCTCACTCTTGGAGTGAATTTACTCATGATTTTAGTTTGATATTTTCAGGTAATTTTTCCGAAAATAAAAATATTTTTGGAGCAGGAGTCTCTATAATATTTATCTTATTTTTTGAAGTAGTTACAAGTTCAGTTATTGAAGTTAATACTGGATTATTATTCAAAGTATAAGATTTTTCAAATTTATCAGTTGTATTTAAAGATGCAAAACTTATAAAAATAGAAGTAAATGCTACGAGTAAAATACTTAAAGAAATAAATGAAAAATATTTCATTCTTACTTTTAGAAGTAGTGAATTTAGTACAACAGAAACACTACTCAGAGCCATAGCAAGTCCTGCTAGTTCTGGTTTTAAGAAAAATCAGAAACTCAGGAAAACTCAAGCAGCAACCGGAATTCAAAGTGAATTATAAAAAAGTGAGAAAAATAGATTTTGCTTAATTTTAGAAACCGTATTTTTACTGATTTCTATTGCTTTTATGATATCAAATAAATCGTTTTTCATGAGCACCACATCTGAACTTTCTAAAGCGATATCATTTCCATTTCACATACTGATAGCGAGATCTGAAAGTTCCATAGCAATAGAATCATTGATTCCATCTCATACCATAGCAACTTTAAATCACCCGTTTTTTATTTCTTTAATAATATTTCATTTTTCACTTGGTAATACTTCCGCAAAAACATTCTCTGAGTGTATTCAAACTTGATTTGCTATAAATTGCGCTGAATTTTTATTGTCTCCAGTGACCATAAATACCTCTATTCACATATTTTGTAAAATATGAATGGCTTCTTTTGAAGTTTCTTTTACACTATCACTGACTGAAATGAGAGCTAATATTTCTGTTTCACTTGCGAGAAATAAAACGGTTTTTCATTCAAATAATAATTTATCATAATTTTTTTGAACTTCTTTTGTAATATCCAATTTTTTATCTTTCATTAAAGCGAGATTTCAAATAAAATATTTTTTATTTTCAATTTCTCAAGTTATTCATTTTCCATTTATTACTTCAAAGTTTTTTGTTGGTTTTAAAGATGTATTTTTTTCTTTAGCAAAATTTACAATAGCTTTTGAGATAGGATGATTTGAATTATTTTCTAGAGAGTAGGCTATTTCTACTACTTCTCTTTCACTAGCCTTTCAAAATATTTTTATATCTTGCAAAGTAGGATTTCCAGTCGTAATCGTTCCTGTTTTATCAAGAGCAACTGC
Source organism: Patescibacteria group bacterium UBA7396 (assembly GCA_002470645.1). Lineage (GTDB taxonomy): Bacteria > Patescibacteriota > Gracilibacteria > BD1-5 > UBA6164 > UBA7396. Next base: position 65,367 of record DKNE01000004.1, on the reverse strand, counting down.
CGTTATATAATTTGCTTTTTCTAAAGCTCAACCTCATTTCACCAGTATTCCAGATTTTGCAGCAATTCAACTTCAAACTATTACAGCAGTAGGGGTAGCAAGACCAAGAGCACAAGGACAAGCAATAACAACAACACTACAAGCAAGAAGTAAAGCATTTTCAAAAGTTCAATCTAAAACAAAATACCAAACTATAAATGTTAAAGCAGATAAAATAATAACCGTTGGAACAAATATTTTTGATATTTTATCAGCAAAATTTTCAATATCTGATTTTTGCATACTTGCTTCCTCTAAAAGTGATATGATTTGAGAAAGCATCGTTCCAGCTCAGATTTTTTTGGCTATCATTTCAAAAGAAGAAAATTTATTGATAGTTCCAGCCAACACTTTATCTCAAGTATTTTTATCAACAGGCATACTCTCTCCAGTCAGCATAGATTCATCTACTGAAGCATTTCATGAGGTTATTTCTCCGTCCACTGGGATTTTATCTCCAGGTTTCACTAAAATAACATCTCAAATTTTGATTTTTTCTATTTCTATTTCTCTAAATTCTCCATTCACTTTTACAAAAGCTGTTTTTGGAGCGAGAGACATAAGTTTTTTTATGGCTTCTGAGGTTTTAGCTTTTGATTTTGTTTCTAGATACTTTCAAAAACAAACAAAGGTGATGAGAAGTGCTGAAACTTCAAAATAAATTCATTCTATTTTCATCCCATTCAGTCCTAAAATACTTCCAGTTTCTAGGAAAAAATTTATAAATGAATAAAGACTATATACAAAAGCTGTAGTGGTTCAAATGGCAATTAACGTATACATATTTGCAGTTTTTTGTAATAAGGCCGCGTACGTTCACTTATAAAAAGCAAGTCATAAAGTGAATTGAATAATAGTGGCAATTAATAAAGAAATAATTGCCATATATGGCATTATTATAACATTGTATGGAAGTTTTGGAAAAAAATCATACATCATAAAACCTATTAAAGGAAGAGAAAGTACAAATCCAAAAATACTTTTTTGAAGCCAAACTTTTGATTCATCTGCTTGTTTTTCTTCTTCTTTTGTTGCTTTATATCAAGCTTTTTCAACTAAAGTCATAATTTCATCTTCTGAAATTTTTGTTTCGTCAAATTCAATGAGAGCTTTATTATTTCAAAAGTTTACTTTAGCATCATGTACAAACTCATTTTTATTTAAAGAGGATTCTATAAGTTTAGAACAGCTTGAACAATGCATTCAAGAAATATTTAATTTTGTTTTCATAGGATATAATTAATTTTAATACCTGGGGTATAGGTGTTAAAATAATATGAATATTTTTGTGAATGTCAAAAAAAAAGACAAAAAATGTTTTTTCGTCTTTTTTGAATAAGGAATATATTGATAAATAAGTATTATATAATTTATGTTTATAAATTTAAACTTGGAATACAAACTTTATTAATTGGATTAAAAAAACTAGGAAGTGATTTTGCTAAGGCAGCTGCTGCAGGAATTCAAACAATAGTAAAAAAAAGTAAAATTATTTGTATTATAAGTAAAATGCAAAGAGTAATTCATATAGGTAAATATATAATGAAAAGCAAAAATTTTAAAATTTTTATTAATATGTTATCATCAGTAAATTCAATTTCAGATTTATTTACCATTTCATATGAAAATGGAAGTAATAAAAATTTAGAAAGGTTTATTAATCATAAACCTAGTGGATATCATATTATAGTTAATAATAATATTACTCAAAATAGGAATGTTATTATAGCAGTAACAAATCACAAAAAAGGAATATGCCAGATAATATTTCATAAAATTTTCATAACCAAAAAATTAAAATATAAATTCTAAATACTATATAAAAATTCCATATTTTAGCAAACAAAAAAGGGTAACTTAAATTCTCTTGTGTTCGCTAAAACATTACAATTTTGTTCAAATCAAATTCAACAAAAAGGGTGAGTAACCTAAGTTACCCTTTCCTAAATTCAATTTGAACTACTTTCGTAATTTTTATGTAATATTTTAGCCACTTCATTTTATAAACTTTCCTAATTTTTGCAAAAAAATAAAAATGATTGACTTTTTAGTGAAAAAATAAATACTAGTAAAAACTACATAACCATAACCTTATGCAAAACTACATTATATACATTTTCATAATAATCTTCCTTCTCGTAGCGATATACTTTGCTTTTATTTGGTGAAAAAAAAGAAAAAAGCTCTCTCCAGAAAAGATAAAAGATTTTCAAAAAAAACTAAAACAAATTGAAACAAATATTTCCTCAAAAGAAAAAATAATTGATGCAGATAAACTCTATCATAAAATCTTACTCGAAGCTTGATATAATTGAGATTTTTGAACTATTTTAAAGCAAAAACCAATTATAATTAATGATTTAGATCTGATTTGGAAACTTCATAAAGTGAGAAATAAACTCGTGCATGATTTTGATTATCATGATGAAAGTTTTTTACAAGAAATTTCAAAAACCTATCAGAAAGAAATAGAAAAATTATTACATAACTTAAAATAAAAAAAACGTGAATACACGTTTTTTATTGTATTATAATTTCTCATTGTTTCATTCCCATCGTACTACAAACGATATTATATGTTCCAGGTTTTGCATTTACTATCGGGATGCCGATAGTTTTTCCGGCAAGAACTTGATGAATAGTTTTATCGATACCAGGGATGGTGAGAGTACTCATACATCCGCTTCCGTCTTTAGTTGGAATGATATTGAGTTTATAATTTTTCCCCGCATCAAGATAGACTTCTTTTTCAGCTAAACTCCATCCATTATGAAGGATAGTTTTTTGTTCAAAAGAAATATTTTCTAAATCAATTTTTTCATTTTCTATAGGCGTTGATAGTGCAACAAGATTATTAAATCCAGTGAGCATAAATATTCAAAAATATATTACTATCACTCAAATTACTTTATTTGCATAATGAAAATCTTTATTCTTGAAATAACTTGACCCAAAACCAAGTAAAAATAAAACTGGCATCGTTCCAAGTGCAAATGCTCACATAATGAGCGCTCAAGAGAGAAAACTTCCACTACTTGCCGCGTATACTTGCATACTTTGAGTAAAACCACATGGAAGAAAAAATGTTAAAGCTCAGACTATAGGAGCTAAAGCAGGATTTTTCATATTAAGAATTTTACTTCAAAAAACTTTTGGCATACTGACCTTTAAACTTGGAATAATATTCAGAATATGAAGTCCCATATAAATCATAAATATTCCTGCTAAAAAAAGCAAAAATGTATTTAAACTTCCCAAACTTCAAAAATATCATCCAATACTTCCAAGAATTCCTCCTCAAAGCGCAAATCAAAGTATTCTTCCAAAATGAAATTTGCTTTGTATTACAAGTCCTGAAGAAGCATTTTTCGAAGTATCCATATATTTTGAAAAACCTAAAACAATTCATCCAGTCACCGCTAAACAACTTGATAAAGAAGCTACAAATCAGATAAGTATCACGACCAGTAAACTCGCATTTTGAACATTTGCTATATTTTGTACAAAATCTACATCTTGAAAAAGAAAATACAAGATTCAAAAAAGTACAAACAATAAAGAGATGATAATATAATCAAAAAAATTATTTTTTCTTGTTTGTTTTTTTTCTACTTCATATCAGAGAGAAGTAATAATTTCTTTGATTTTTTTTATATCTTTTTCGTCGTCTAATTCTATTTCAATATAATTTTTTGTTTGAGAAATTCATTTTACTTGCACTCAACTGAGCTCTGAAACTCTTGATTCAACAAGGAGTTCACAAGCTTTACAGTGCATTCCATAAATCGGAAGTTTTGTTTTCATATTTTTTGATTAAAAGTAAAAATACCTACATAGGAGGTATTGTAATCTATTTTTTTTGAAAGTCAAAAAATTATTTATCCATAAGGATTCTATACAAAATCACTTTTTCATCATTTTTTTCAAATTCTTGAACTTTTTCAATTCCATTATACTTTTTTTCACTTTCATTAAATAGAAATCTCAGATCAGGACGATATGTATAAAAATCTATACTATCAACAACAAGATAATGCACATCGTGATATCTGGCATATTCCACTAAATTTTCTAATCTTGAAGTATAAGGAGTGAGCCATCTTTCCCAAGATCAAGAATAATATGTGACGACTGGAAATCTCTCCATTACTCTTAAGTTGGTTCTGAAATCATTTTGCTTGAGCCATTCTCAAGCTATTTTTTTTACTTCATATTTTGCATCTTCATTTTTAAATGTATTATAATAGCTTAAAATTCATAAACTGTAGATTCCTATCAGTAAGAGAGAAGCAAATATATATTTAGTATTTTCTAAATAGTTTTTGAGGTATTTTCAAGTATTTTCTACTCCATAGACGATGAAAAATATAAAAATAGGGACGAATATTACAAAATACCTATCGAGCACAAAAAATAAAGTAAAAAATACTGAAGCTATGGCAAAAAAACTGACAAAGCTCCAAACAAAGTATCATTCATCGTTTCTTATGAGAGCTATCATTCCATAGATCCCAAGAAGAACTGGAATAATAAGAATGATGAAAAAAAGAGGATTTTTGTAGAAAATTTTGCTTCCTTCTATTTTATACAAACTTCCCGCATTCCCTAAAATCAGATTTGGGAGATTATTTGAGTAAAGTTTTATTTGATTTTCTTTGATTCTTTCTAAAACTTTGGTTGGATTTTTTAAAAGATAATTTTTAAAACTTTCTCATTTTTGAGGTGCATCATATTTCAATCATCCAGCAAATCCAGCAATGAGATGTTTACTATCAGGAGTTAACTCTCAAACTGCTTGTTCAAAGCCATCATCATCCATTTTTGAAACTCATCTCAGTTCAGCTTGTCTTAAATTTGAACTTCATTTATTAGTAATTCACCATTCTCAGGTAAAAGAATGAAGATAAAATATGTAGGGTAAAATAAAGATAAAAAATGAAATAATTACGGTGGTATAGTTGAAAAAAGCTCTCGCAAAACTTATTTTTTTCACTATCAGCAGAAATAATATGATAAGTCCGACACTTCCAAGGTAAATAAAAGCTTCACTTCTGGTATAATATAGGAGCGCAATCATAAGTCCTAAAAAGACGCTTCCAGAAAAATCAGGGATTTCTTTATATTTTAAAATCCCAACAAAAAGTATGAGAAACAACGGAATATAAATATTTTCTGATAAAATATGGATATTATAGTTGAGTAAAATCGGTGATAAAAATATGAGAATAATAAATAAAATATTGTATTTGAAAGAGAGATAATTTCTTCCCAAAATATAACAAATTCAAGCCAAAAGATTGAAGAGTAGGATATTTACTGCAAAAGTTGCAATCATATCATTTTGTATAAAAATATCAGCAATAGCAATCGGAATGGAATATAAAAAACCAAACCATCCATTTCCAAATCATTCTAAAGAAAAATTTTTCAAATGATGAGCCATTTGTAAATACGCAAAACTATCTGCTATTTTTAAGACTTCATTGAGACGAAAAAATGAAATGTGAAGCATATTTCATAGAATGAATATCAGAGTAAAAATATGTTTTTGCATTTTTATAAAAGTTTAAAAAATATATATTACTTTTCTTTTCTAAAATCTCTACTTTCTTTTGCAATATAAGCTCAAATAAGCATAAAAAGTATAAAACTTGTTGCTGTTTCCTCAAAAATATGAGTGAAGTTTGCCATGAAAAGTATAGTAATATAAGAAACAAACATTCAAATACTTAAATAATCTTTTTTCAGTTTCATAATTCTATATAAATATACTCAAATAACTGATAAAAGTCAGATGAAAATACCAAGTCCAAGCAGTGATTGTTCAAGTAAAATTTGTACATACCAGTTTTCAGGAAGAAATTTATTTACTCCAGCAGAAAGTGCTTGATCTGAACTCGTTGCGAGTTGACTTGCAGGTCAAGCAATTCAAAGACCATATCCAAACGGATTATAAAAAAACATATCAACCGACATAATAAGATTTTCTACTCTTCCAAGAATTGCTTCAGGATGTAAAAATAAATGTCTTTTTACATAAAGAATGATAAACAGTAAAACTCAAATTGTACCACCAGAAATGGCAATAAATTTCTTAGAAATAGTTTTTCAAAACTTTATTTTTCTTACAAAATAGATAAAAGCTAAACTTCCAAATAAAAACCCAAGCATACTAGTTTTTGTATACGCAAAAAATATTGCCGTTACTATAAAAAGCGTTCCTACTGAGATAAGTGTATTTCTCAGTATTTTGTTATTATATTCTTTATGGAGTACAAAACCAAGATAAATAAAATAAAACACTACCAAAAATACTGAAAATCTTATTGGATCACCAAAACTTCATTGAAATCTATTGTGTCCTCCAGTTACATTTTGTGAAAAAGAAATACAACTATTGGCTTCATAAGTAGAAGGTTTATCACTAAAACCAATTATATTAGTCGTAGTAGAAATATCTCCAATCAAATACCAAGGCAAAAATATCACCAGCATTACTCAAATACTTGCAAAAACAGATTTGAGCATACTTTCAAAATGATTTTTAATCGTTGCCAGATATACTCAAATAATCAGAGCAAAAAGAAAAAACACATCATATTTAAAACCAAGATACGAACTCAGTTTTGGTTGAAAATAAGGGAAATAAATATAAACTAAACTCGTTAAAGTAAATGCTGTTGTGAGTCCAAGTAAATAATTATTTTTATAAATTTTTTCTAATTTAAAGTGATTATTCCAAAGTACTTTTGCAGCTACTACAAAAAGTAAAAATATAATCACAAACTCTTTCCAGAATCTTAAAATATCAGTATCAATTCAAGCTTTACATTTCATATAGGTTACGAAAATGGCATGAAATGGAAGTAAAAATATAAATAATTGGAGTAAATATTTCATAAAATATGATTAAAAATTAATAATTATAGATTTTTATAATCCAACAACTTCTCTTATTTGTCTTTCAAATTCATCTTGTGAATATTTTTCAGCTACTTTTTGAATTTCTCAAGCATTATATTTTCCATTTGCAATATTTTCATCAAAAATTCTAAATTTTTCTACAAAATCAACTCAATTTTTATCTTCAAAAAATTCTCAAGTTATTCATTCAATCATCGTTTCAGCGAGTCCTCATCATTTGTAAGCAAAAACTGGTTTTCCAGCTCCAAAAGCTTCAATAGGAACGATTCCAAAATCTTCTTCTCAAGAAAATATCAGTCCAGAAGCATTTTGAAGGAGTGCTACGAGTTCATCTCAATATTTCGCTCAAGTGAAAATTACATTTTCTCATGCAATTTTTTCTAAATTTTCTTTGTAATTTCCTGTTCCAACAATAACAAGATTTTTATCCTCCATTCTATGAAATGCTTTGATAGAAATATCAACTTTTTTGAATTCTGTTAATGCTGAAATGATAATATAATACTCTTTTGCAGGAAGTTGAAAATCTACTCAAACTTCTTTTTTAAATCTTTCTACATCAACATTTGGATAGATAATTTGTGATTCCAGTCAATAATATTTTTTGAGTCTTTTTGCTACATTACTTGAGTTTGCCAGAGTAATATCGTGTCTTTGACTCGCTTGAAAATCCCACATTCTTAGGCCTTTCAACATCCAGTTTAATATAAATAATTTTATTCATTTATCCCATCCGATTTCTCTTTTATATTCATTCGTCCGGTCCCACATATATCTTGCAGGAGTATGATAATATACAATAAATTTTGTTTCAGGTTTGGTGATAACTCCATGTACAAAAGCACTATTTGAAGCAATAACTATATCATATTCACTCAGATCTATGCTTTCTACTCATCTACTCATGAATGGTAAACAAAGTCTTTGATTTTTAAAGAATGCATAGATATTTTGAGTAATACCAGGAATAAATTTTATTTTTTCTTTTGGGAAAATATTTCCTACTTTTTCTTCATCATAAATAAGAGTGAATAGATCTGCTTTTGGGTACATTTCTAGTAATTTTTCAATAACTTTTTCAGCTCATCCTAATTTTACAAGTAAATCATGAATAATAGCAATTTTCATAAGTATAATCATTAAAAAATAGATTTTCTACACTTTAAATTTTTTTGTCCATTTGTAAAGAAAAAATAAAATTGTATTTTTTCAAAAATTTTATAGAATTCTTAGTAAATATTTTTAATATCTATATTTATGAAGAAAATCATTTTGGCAATATTCATATTTTTAATTTGTTTTATGTGACAAAATAGTCATCTTACTTTTGCGAGTACAAAAAATGAAGATAGGGCAAAAAAAATACAACAAAATGAACAAAGAATAAAAGAAATAGACCAAAAATTATCAACAACCTCAAAAGATAGTATTTCTAGTCCTTTATTAGAAGAAAAGCAAAAATTACAAAAAGAAACGGAATCTATGAAAAGGTCTCAAGAAAGAGAAGCAGCTTGTGTATCATCTGGAGATTGTATTGATGAGGCAAGTTTTATGGTAGAAACTTGATTATTTTCAGTTGGTTGAAAATCGATAAAAGAAGGAACTACTACTTCTGAGGAGCTTATTAATAAGTGATTATGAACTATTATACAAAAACTTATGATTGCTCTTTGAGTTATATCATTACTTATTATGACGATATGAGCTTGATATATTATTTTGTATCATGGTGAAGATGAATATTTGACCAAATGAAAGTGAATTTTTACTGCCGGAATTATATCATTAGTAATAGCATTAAGCTCTTATTATATGGTAAATTTAATAGGGTACATTCTTTATAAATAATTTATACCATTATATTCTTTTATGAAAACAAAAATTGCTTTTTTAATATGATTGTATTTTACGATAACAAAAAATACTTTTGCCTCATGACCTTGAGTGGTATGTAATGGGCTTCCATGATGTAAAAGTAGTTGAGTGTGACAAGTTGATGGAACTATTACAGATGAGACTTTTTTTGGATTTATAGGAAATCTTATATCTACTTCTATTCAGTATGTAGCTGTTTTATCAGTGCTTGCTTTAGTGGTAGCATGAATTATGTATTTAGTTTCATCTGGGGAAGATGAAAAGGTAAAAAAAGCAAAAAGTGCTATTATTTGGTCACTAGTATGAGTATTAGTTTCTACGAGTGCTTGGGCTATTATTAATTTACTCAATAGTTTTAAAATTAATTAGAAAATATGAAAAAAATTATATTTGTTTTTTGTGCTTATTTTTTTTCTTTATCAGCATATGCTGGAGATTTAAGAGATAAAATGCTCCCAAATAATAATACTGTTTGAGTAGATGCAGAGTGAACGTGAGTTTTAAACCAAATATTTATATATGTTAAAAATTTTTTATTTGCTATTTTATGACTCATCGCAATAGGAGTATTTTTATATTTTTGATTTAAACTTATTTCATCAAGAGGAAATGAGGAAGAATTTAAAAAAGCCTTGATGTGATTTGTGTATGCAATTATTTGACTCGCAATTATTCCACTTGCTTGGTGAGTAGTAAGATTGATATCATCTTTAAATTTTTAAATAATCTAATATGAAAAAAATATTTTTATGGTTTATTTTTCTTTGCTTTTTCTTTTCTTTTTCTCCTATTTTTGCAAATACAAGAGATGCAGAGGTTATTGATAAGGAAATACAAAAAGTGAAAGAAGATAAGAAATCGGCTAATGGAAGTACTTTAGATGCTCTTGAAGAAAAAGAAGCAGCATTAGAAGAAGAGAAGAAACAATTATCTTCTTGATGATCAGCTGGTTGTACATATAATGAAAATGGTGATTTATCGTCATTTTTAAATGGGTGTAAACCAAAAACAGTAGTATGATGATGAAATATGCAAATCGAAGGATGATTTAAAGATAAAATTAATAATTGGATTGCAAATATTGCTCTTGTTTTATGAATATGAGCTGTTTGAGCTTTAGTATATGCAGCGCTTCTTTTACAATTTGCAAATGGAGAAGATGAAAAAATTAAAAAATCAAAAGATATTATAAAATGGACTATGATAGGATTTATATTACTTATTTCAGCATCAGGTGTTATATATGTGGTAATTAATGTGATGTTTTGATTATGATGAGAATAAAATTGAATTCAATACTTTTTCTTTTTAAACAACCACTATTTTTATTGTATAGTGGTATTTTTTCCTTGATTTTTTTTATGATTATTTTTGTTATATCTTTATTTTTTATTACTGATGAAGATGAATACACAGATTATTTACAACAACATAGACAGATAGAACAAGATATGTTTTTACTTGATGATGTTTCTGAAAATATACAAGACTCTTCTCAAGATCAAAAGCAAAAATATGACCAAGTTATAAATGATCTCAGAGAAAGAGTTCAAAAAAAAGAAATAGAACTTTCTACTCATAATTCAGTATTAATAGCATATTATCCAGCGATATTAGAAAATTATCTTCAATCAAATGATTGAGTAATAGCTATAAAACAAACGTTATATTCAGATATTTTTTCCTCAAAAGATATGAATTTTTTATTAGAACTTTACAAAAAAAAGGAAAAAATTAGAGGAAAATTTTATAATAATATTATACAAATGTACGGTATTTCACAGTTAAATAAAAATGAAATATTGAGTGTATTTATTCATGAACTTGGGCATTATTTTGATATTGTATATTTAGAAAAAAAAGTATTATTTGATGTGAGTGATATGTTTTATAAACTTTCTTGGATAGATATTAATATTATGAAAGCAGGATTGAATACAAAAGATTTTGTAAGTGGATATGCTATGACTAATAAATATGAAGATTTTGCAGAAAGTTTTACATATTATGTACTTTTTAATGATGATTTTAGGGAAAAAGCATCAAAAAGTGATATTTTACAAAAGAAATACAACTTTTTTTCTAGTAAAATATTTAGAAATGATGAATTTAAGAAAACTAATTTTAGAACTACTGATAAAATAGAGGAATATTATTGGGATACTACAAAAATAAATTTTTCTTTAGAAAATTTTTTGGAATATTTAAAAAAGTGAATATAATGGAGCAGTAAAAGAAATTAAAATTGCATCATTTTTCAATATCTTTCCTTTTGTGGAGCTTATAAAGTTATTTAGAAAACTTCTAAAAACTAGAGTTTCTACCAGATTTTAATAATAATAGAAAATTCTATTGTTTTAAATCATGCGGTTAATATAAAAATATCATCTGTTTTATATTAAAATATTTTGATAATTTTTAAGTTTCACAAGCTAGAAATTATTTTATTTAAAAAACTTAAACTTTTTTATAGGTTTGAGACAGGTTATTTATTATTTAAATTATATATATTATGAAAAAAGATTTTTTAGAAGAATTGGATAGTGAGCTTCTTTGAGAAGACCCAATTGAAAATACACAACCAGTTGTTTCTCAAGAAGAAGAAAAAAAACAACAACAATCTGTTCCTGTAAAAGAACAAATACCTCAAAAGGAAAGACAAAAACCATCATTTCCACAAAAAAAATTTGCTCAGGAAAATAGAAAAGAATCAAATGATGCTGGAGAATGAGATGATAATACTCAATTTTTAAGTTTAAAACAAACAATGATGAGTAATTTTCCAGAAGTAAAATTTTATCTTCCAGCGATTAGACCAGGATATACAAGATTTATTCCTATTGGAGGAAATAATGAAACAGGAGCAAAAAATATGAATTTGTTTCAATATGGAGACGATATTTTACTCGTAGATTGTGGGATTCAATTTGCTGAACCTGATATGCTTGGAGCAAATTGCTCTATTCCAGATATTTCATTCTTAATTCCGTACAAAAAAAATATTAAGGGGTTAGTGATTACTCATGCTCATCTGGATCATATTGGAGCTTTAAAACATATTCTTCCAGCGCTTGATTTTCCAACTATTTATGGAACAAAATTAACCATAGGAATTGTAAAAAAATGATTAGAGGAAAATAAAATTCTTCACCTTCAAACTTTTGTTGAAGTAAATACAGATAGTAATGAACTTATATCTATATGAGAACATTTTAAATGTGAATTTTTTAGAGTAAATCACTCTGTTCCTGATTGTGCTTGAGTGTATATTACTACTCCAGGATGATTTAAGGCAGTTCATACTTGAGATTTTAAAATAGATTTTGCTCCAGAAATAGATAAACCAGCAGATCTATCAAGGATTTGAGAATATGGAAGAAAATGAGTAACTCTCTTTTTATCAGATTCTACTGGTTCTACTAGAAAAGGATTTTCTACATCTGAAAAACATATAGGAGATACATTAGAAAAAATTATAGCTCATCATACTAAATGAAGACTGATTATTACTATATTTTCTTCTTGGATTTCGAGAGTACAACAAATTATTAATGCTTGTGAATCACACGATAAATATGTGTTTTTGAGTGGAAGAAGTATGGTAGAAAATGTTGCAATATCAAAAGAACTTTGATATTTAAAAGCAAAACCAGGAACTATTAAAAAAATGTCTCCAAAAACTACTGAAGGGATACCACTTGAAAAACAAATTATTATTACTACAGGAAGTCAATGAGAAGAATTTTCAGCACTTTCAAGAATGGCGGAAGGAAAACATGCGTCTATTGAAATTATGGCTGGAGATACTATTATTTTCTCATCTTCAGTTGTTCCATGAAATGAAAGAAGTGTAATTTGAGTAATCAATAAACTTATTAGACTTGGAGCAAATGTTATTACAAAAGATGATGGAGAAGTTCATACAGGATGACATGCTTTTCAAGAAGAGCAAAAGATTATGTTAAATTTGGTACAACCAAAATATTTTCTTCCTATTTATTGAGATTTATATTTTAGACATGTTCACAAGCTTACTGCTATGAGTATGTGAATGAAAGAAGAAAATATCCTTCTTTTAGATAATGGAAATATTGTTGATTTTGGTCCAGATCAAAAAGTTTTTAAATCAAAATTAAAAGCCCCAATTCAAGATATTATTATTGATGGTCATGGAATTGGAACTGCTACGAGTCATGTTATTCAGGCAAGAGAAAAAATGATGAATGCTTGAGTTTTAGTACTTCTTTTTAAAGTAGATTCAAAAACAAAGGCTATACTTGGACCTCTTAAAGTTGAATCAAGAGGACTTGTATATCTTGATGAGGTAAGAATTATTCATAAACTTATTATAAAAAAAGCAAAATCAATTTATGAAAATACTGTTAAAGATGTTCCAGAGATTGAAGAAAAAGATTTAGTAAAAATTATTAAATCAGACTTAGAGGCATTTTTACTTCAAAAAATTGACAGATCACCGATGGTGATTCCGATGGTTGTAGAAGTATAACAAAAATCAATAAAAAAGAGTTATTTTATAAAATAACTCTTTTTTATTGATTTTTGTATATAAAATATTATAATTGTACACAATATTTCTTAACTATTTTGATATGAAAAAATGGATCATTTTTATTTTCCCCATTTTACTTTTTTCATGTTTTGGTGAAAGTAAAGAAATACAAGATGCAAAACAAGGCTTGTTATGAGATACTCAAAAACAAGAAACTTTTTCTGGAAATACTTCCTCTGAAACACCTTCAGACATATCTTCTCTTGATACACCCAAAGATCAAGTAGAAGTATCGACATATAATATTAGTTACCTTACTGATAAATTTATTGATATAGAACCTATTGTAAATATTGAAACAATAACAGATACACTTGATATAAAATGAATAGTCAACAATCCAGATATTGATAAGATAGTCGTGAGTTTCACAAATACAACATCAAAATTTCCAAGTGATACTTATACTCTCCAAACTTTTAAAAAGGGAGATAAAACTTTCTTATATAGGGCATATAAAAAATATCAAGTTCTTGATTTTTGAAAAAATATTTACACTATAGAGGCATATGTATGAGAAAATCTTATATCTAAATTAGAGCTAGAAGTACAAATTATTTCAAATACACAAAAATCTTTATCTTGAAGTTGACAGATTTCTAAGTATATCCCAAAATCTATTTGAGATGAAAATAATACAGTATTTTTAAATCTTCCTGTCAATGAAGCGACATACTGAAACCCTATCATGACTGGAGAAAGTTCATTTACATATTCAAATATTTCATGATTTGAAGTCGAAAAAAGCAGTGAAACGCTTGAACTTACGTGTGAAAATATCGGAGATTTCTTAAAGCAAAATTATTCATGGTATTATTGGAATACTTGTAGACCTATTTATCAAGATAGTTTTTCTTTGAATGTATTAAGTCTTACAGGAGAAAAATATCAATATGAAAAGCATTATATAGATAAAAAATATTGATTTCATGCTATTTTTATTTTAGAAGAATGAACTTGATTGTCTAAAGATGATCTTGCTTCTAAAAATCAAGAATTGAAAGAAAAAACTTTTGAAACAACAACAATAACAGATACTTTATTTAAAGATATGCTGAAATAAAATAAAAACCTAAATCTTTTAGGTTTTTATTTTGAAAAAATCAAAAATTTTATATACTATCTCAAATTATTTTTTATCTATATAGGCATGAAAGTACTCCTAAAAATATCGTGAGAAGCATTACAATGAGAAAGAGATCATGGAATTGACCCAAAATTTTTAAAAACACTTGCAGGACAAATAAAAGAAATCTATGATTCATGAGTATGAATAGCTATTGTACTGTGATGAGGGAATATTTTTAGATGAATGGCATGAGCTGCGAACGGAATGGATAGAACTGCAGCCGATTATATGGGGATGTTAGCGACCGTAATGAACGGAGTAGCGATGCAAGATGCTCTTGAAACAGCAGGGTGTCAAACACGTCTTATGAGTGCACTTGATATTCCAGAAGTAGGAGAACAATATATCAATAGAAGAGGAATGAGACATATAGAAAAAGGAAGAATTGTCATCTGTGTGGCAGGAACTGGAAATCCATTTTTTACGACTGATACAGCTGGAGTTTTAAGAGCATTAGAACTTGAGTGCGATATGATGATTAAAGCAACAAAGGTAGATTGAGTATTTGATAAAGATCCAGTAAAACATGCTGATGCAAAACTGATAAAAAAGGCTACCTATGAAGAGGTAATAAAAAACGATATTAGAGTAATGGATCAAACATGAATTGCTTTAGCTCGTGAATGAAAATTGAAATTAAAAGTAGTAAATTTATATAAAGAAGGAGCGATGTTAAGAGCAATACAGACTGAAGATGAGGGTACTACGATTGGTGAATAAAAAACCTCAAAAACTTTTGACTTTTAAAACTTTATGTATAAAATGGGCGGGCTTTCTGTATTCTTGATAAAGGCAATTAGGAATATTTGAAAAATAGAAAGAAACAATCAATTACTATTAATTACACAAATATGTTAGGAAAATTAAAGAAAAGAAAAAGATTAAGAGTTCATGGATTCTTATCAAGATCAAATACTCCAGGAGGGAGAAAAGTATTAAAAGATAGAAGAAGAAAAGGAAGACATGTATTAGCTGTTTCATACCCAAAAAGATTTCAATTGGTTGATGGAAAAGCTAAAATGCATATTATTGCTGGAGGTACTGCAAGAAAATCTGCTTTCGATGGAAAAGGAAATTATGTAAGAGCAAAATAATTTTTTCATAAACTATGATTAAGAAAATATATAGATTAAGTGAAAATGAAGTAAAAAAGGTTTTAAAGTATTCAAAACCTTTTTTTTCTTACTGAGCGGTAGCAAATTATACCATAAACAACCTTTCTTATAATAGATTTTCTATTATTCTTTCAGCTAAAATTGTAAAAAATAATGTTTCAAGAAATTTTTTTAGAAGAAAAGTGTTTGATATGGTAAAACAATATATTTCTGATACAAATGGGAAAGATATTGTTTTTGTGGTAAAAAAACAAACAAAACTTGATAAAAAGGATTTTGACAGTATAACAGCATTTGAAAAAGATATTTCCTTTTTACTTAAAAAATTAAATAATAACTCATAAAATATGAAAGATAAAATTTTTAATTTCTTACTTGTACTTCTTTTAGTACTTTTAACACTCAATTTACTTGCTCCTAAAAAATCACAAACTGCTTTAGAAAATATAATTTCTCTCAAAACTGAACAGAGTTATACAGTTCCTGCATGAATAAAGGTTGAGGTTTCGAATAAAACAGCAGAGGATTTTACTTTTCATACTTGTCAAAATTTTCAAATCAAAAAAGATTCAAAAATCATTACTCCAGATGTTTGTGAGGAAGTGACTCTCAAATCAACAGAATCTTATACTATTGATCTTTCAAAAGAGTTTTCAAAATTTAGTGATACAGGAAAGTATTTTGCAAATTTGAAAAAAAATGATGTAGATATTATTTCTCAATTTGAAGTAGAACATAGAGGTTTTTTTTGAAAATTTTTCATATTTTTCTTTTATGCCCCTGTATATAATTTAATGGCATTTTTACTTGAGATAACAAATTATTCTCTTGGGTGGGCTATTATTATTATTACCATTATTATAAGGATTATTTTGCTTGTTCCACAACATAAAATGATGGTTTCACAAGCTCGTATGCAAAAAATTCAACCAAAAATCAAAGAAATTCAAGATAAACATAAAGGAAATCATCAAATGCTAGGTGTGGAACTTATGAAACTTTATAAAGATGAAAAGGTAAATCCGATGTGATCTTGTGGTCTTTTACTCATTCAAATGCCAATATTAATCGTGATTTATAATGTAATTGTTTGAATTCAAAATACATCAAATACATATTATCTTTATGATGTTTTGAGTGATTATAATATGGCAAGTATAAGCGCAAATTTTTACTGAGTTGATTTATTTTGAATGTGAGGATGGAATGGACTTATTTTAGCTCTTATTGTTGGTTGACTACAATATATTCAGGTAAAACTTTCCCTTCATTTCAATCAAAAAAATAAACCAACAGGAGTAGTATTAGAAAAGAAAAAGGAAGCGAATGATTATTCAAGTTTTATGCCAGATCCAGATATGCTTAATAAATTTATGCTATATGGTATGCCGGTAATGATAGCATTTATTACCTATACTTTTTTTGCTTGAGTTGGATTGTATTGGTGAGTTGGAACTTTATTTATGATACTTCAACAATTATTTGTAAATAAAATTTTAAAAAAGTAAAGATATTTTCTTGAATAAAACTGTCCTATTTTTGACAGTTTTATTTTTTTATGATAATATAGGAGTGTTATTTTATTTTTAACTTAAAAAATTATGTTTAAAAAATTATTTGCCGTAGCTTTTATGACTTTTGTCGCTACAAATGTAAACTGAGCATATACTGAAATTAATTGTTCTTCTGACCAATCATTCTCTCAATATGCGTGTAACCAATGTTTTGATGGTTGAGAAGTAGCTGTATGATCAAATATCTCTTTTTTAGATGATGTTTGGGTAAACGATACAGGAATTAGAAAAATTATGTTTAAAGAAGAACAAACTATGCCTATTATACATTCTTTAAATAATTCAAAACTTACAAAAAATCCAAATACTGACTCATTTTGGGAATATACTGCTGAATTTGAAGCATTAGAAGATAATGAATTTTATGGATATGTACTTCCAGCAGGACAAAGAGTATCTTGGTTAAAATCTAGCTTATGAGCATCTTATTTAGTTGAACAAACTCCAGCAAAATGACAAAATGTTTGAATGCTTGTATTTGATGTAATGTCACATAATATTTTAGCAGATGGTGAAATTGCTATGAATGATACTCCACATAAAGAATGTGTACTTTATAAATCAGGAGAATCATATGTTCCTCCAGTAGCAGAAAGACCAACCCCAGAACCAACTCCAGAACCAGAAAAAATGACTCAAGTACAAACAGGACCAGAATTATACTTTTTAGTTCTTATTATGTCATTTTTAATCGGAATTATAGTTATGAATAGAAAAACTATTTTGGAAAAAATAAGAAAATAATTTCTAAAAATTTAAAAACAAAAACAAATTTATAATCTAAATAATAAAAATATGTCAACAGAAGTGAGACAACAAGAGGCTCTCAATATGCCTGAATCTGTCGCAAGATATAAAGAGATTATAGCTATAAAATCTCAATATATTTCTGAATTACAAAAACTTTCATGAAGAACTGAATCATCTTTAAATGATAATGAGAAAAAAATAGTGCAAGATGCAAGAGAATTTGCTGATGCACTTGCTTCTCAAAATGAACAAAGAGAAATTTATAAAACTCAATCTACTGATTTGCGTCATGCTTTGGATAGACATATTAAAGCAGCAAATCAAGTTCAACAACAATCTGTTGCTCAAAGAGAAGATGTTTCAAATCAATTAGTAAAAGAAATAAAAACACCTGAACAAGTTTGAAAAGTTGAATCTAATTTTTGAAGATGAGCTGAAAGTAGATTTGAAGTTTTAGCAAAATTATCTGCTAGTTCAAAAGAAAGTTTGAATGAAATTTTAAGACAACCTGGTTTAGCTCAAAAAGTAGATGTGTTAAGAACTCTTGCTCCTAAGGATGGAAACTTTATTTTCTTTGCTTGAGTAAGTAATTATAGCAGTTTTTCAGATCAATTACAAAAATATGGGTATAAAGCAGACGGTTTTTTAGATGATAAAGAAGCAGCAGCTGTTTATACAACTATGTATGATTATGCAAGAAATCAAGAAAGTGTAAAAACTTTATCAAAAGAAGATAAAATTAAATTATTGTTAAATAATTGAGATGGACTATTAAAAGTTTGAACTTGAGAAATTTCAAATTTATTTCATACATTAGATGCATTGCATCTTGATGAGAAAAAAGGTGATGGTTTTCCAGCACTTGTTGAAAATTTATGATTAGGATCAGCAGATGTATTTTTGAATTCTATGTCAGAAAATTTATTTTCAGCACGTGAAAGATTTCAAAAAGCTTTTGAAGCTATGAATGCAAGATATAATATTACAGAACTTACTAAAAAAGGAAGATTATCATATGTTTCTGCACATATTTTAAAAGAACATAAAGATTTTGAAAAAGCTTTTGAAGCACAACTTCATACTTTTTTTATCAATAAAATTGACAATAATCCCACCCTTATAAATGTTCCACAATCTACAAAGGAAAAATTTAAAAATGATTTTAAAAATAAATTTAATGTTCAAGCATTATCATTTTCTCATGTGAATTGAGTTGCTTGAGTTGGGGCTGGAGTTGATATTCAAGAACTTACAGGAGGGATTCTTGATAGTTTAAGTGTGGGAGTTTCTCAAGAATGAGGTTTAGGACTTTCTGTAAATAAATCATTATTTAAAGAAAAATTATCTCAATATTGAACTTCTGTAGCTGTATGAATCTCAAGTACATTAGCACCATTTTTAGGTGTATCTCAAAGATTAACTTCGGATGCTTACACATCTAAAGAATTATTTGAATTAACAAGAGAAACATCTATTGGAAGTACACTATGAGCAAGTGTGTCAACAGGAGCAAAAATAGCAACAATTAATTTTTCAAAAATTAATCATGAAACTTCTAATGGAATAGAACAAATGGTTTCTGGAATGTCAGAATTATTAGAAAAATGAGTAGGAAAAGATATTTTATCTTGAAATGAAAAATATTCTAACTCTTCTGCTACACCAAAAGAACAAGAAGTTTATACACAAATGAAATCTGCTTTTGAAAGTGCTACTGCTGGGATGAATCAGGAACAAAAACAACAATTTATGGAAATCTTTTTACATGGTTATGTAAATGCATACAGAGATCAATTATATAGAAATGCTGAGGGATTTAAACTTACTTCTATTTGAATTTGAGTAATATCAATAGAAGGATTTTATAACTTACCATTTTTAACTATTTGAGGAGAAAAAATCTCTACTCAAAAAAGAGAAGTAATGAGAAATTTTCAAAGACAAGCAGAATTAACTCATACTTGAGTTTCATTGGATAGAGTGGGAGGAAAACAAGACTCTATTGATGGGCAAAAAGTGCTTTCAATACCTCAATCTTTTTCTTCTTCAAAAGTGGAAGGAGGAAAAGGACAAATACAAATTTCTGCTCCAGAAAATTCAAAAGCACAAATCAAGATTGATGGATGAAATGTTTATATTGGAGGAGTTGGATTGGATGATATTTCAATTATTGACTCTACATATGATGGGAAATTAGTAAGAACATTAGTTATTTGAGGAGGAGTTCCTGATGAAGATGGAAAATATGTTTGATCATATAATTCAGTAAATAAAATTACACAATGAATTAGAACTACTACTCGTACTGATGGAATCAGTGAAGTATTAGTTTGATTAGAAACAAATAATAATATTCAAAGTATTTCTCAAGATATAACAAAAATTATTTCTTCAGATGCTTTACCAGATAAAAATACTCCTTGAATTACGGCATTACAAAAAAGCATTTTTGATTTTAGAAGATGAGAAAATAATGCAGCAAATTTAGATAAAGTATGGTCAGATTATTTAAAAGTAATTTCACACCCAAATTTTATTAAATATGCAACAAAAGATAATAAAATGGATGGAATTAACTTTTTAGCCTTTGTTTGAGCAAATAAACAAATTTCATTAAATGAACATAAAATTTATGTACTTCAATCAGTTGCTATGGCACTTACTTCAAAATGAAAATTAGTTGCAAGTGGAGATACATATAAAGTTGAATGAGGAAAGAAAAGTATTAATGAATATAATAAAGCACATAATAGAGATGCTTACTTTGATACCATGATGGCAAAAGAAGTTCCAAGTCTTTCAGCAAATATTAAAGATGCAAGATCTGAATGGAATAAAAGATTTGGAGAACAAAAAACATATGAAAGATTTACTCGTAAAACATGACTTGCACTTTCTGGAACTCAAGTTTGAAAATCAACAGGTTTAACTCCATTAACAGATGGATATGACTTAATTGGTACTGGAAATCAAGATGCATTGGTAAAAATTAATACATTATCCGCAGCAGCTAAATCTGAAATAATTGCAAAAATTCCAAATTATGCACTAGAATCATATTTAAAACAATTAACAGCATTGTGAGTAAATGTTGTAAATACTCAATGAGTAAAAAATTTCATTTTAAAAGGATGAATGAGTGATGCTAAGATAGATATGGATGTATTTTTTGCAAAAAATGCACAATGTATTAATGATGCTATAGTTATTGATTTAAAAGTAGTACAAAATGGAAAAGATATTCCATTAATTATTGGAGCTGGAGCTCAATCAACTGCTATGTTGCAAGAAAATAATGTCTTAAATTTATGATTTACTGGATGAGGGAAATTAGAGGAAAAAGAAAAACCAAAACCAGCAAGTCAAGATAAACCAGAAAGTCAAGATAAACCAGAAAGCCAAGATAAACCAGAAAGCCAAGATAAACCAGAAAGCCAAGATAAACCAGAAAGCCAAGATAAACCAGCAAGCCAAGACAAACCAGCAAGCCAAGACAAACCAGCAAGTCAAGACAAACCAGCAAGTCAAGACAAAACCCCAAGCCAAGACAAAACCCCAAGCCAAGATAAAACCCCAAGCCAAGATAAAGCTCCAGGACAAGATTGATGAAGTGAACCTTGAATTGGTTGATGATCAGGGGTTATACCTTCTACACCAACAAATCCATCACTTTGAGAAGATTAGGTAATATTTTATAAGCCAAAAAGATATAATGAAAAAGATTTTTTATTTCCTTGATATATGAATTACACAAGAGGATTATAACTTTTTTATAGATAAAATATTTTTATTATCAAAAGGGGTATCTGTAAAAGATATAATTGATAAATTTTACTATAAAATATGAGAGGATAATTGATGAAAAATAAATAAATCTTTTTTTCTAGAAGCTATTACTTTTATAGATTATGCTAAGAAAGAATTAGACATTGAATTTCCAGATATTACATGGGTATACAAAGAAAATTTTTTATTATCTAATTCTGAATTATATATTTTTGATGAAAATGAACTGAATGAAATAGATATTAAAAATACTTATTTTGTTAATATTAGGTATCCATGGTTTAATCATATATTTAGAATATTTACTCAATTATGATGAACAGCCTTGTGAGTAAATCATAGGTGGGATTGGATATATAATGATAAAATATTCTGTATTTCTAAATTATATAGGGGAGATTTAAAAAAGTATGTAGGAGATGTTATTATACCATTTATTAATAATTTTAATGAGTCTACAATAAAGGTGCTTTATAATTTTATTAATGCTAATTTTTCTACTAATAAAATTGTATTGAAAAAGAGTTTTTGAGAAATGTGAAATGGAGTGAAGGCAGTTGATTTATTAAATACTGATTTTAGAAAATTTTACTCCATCATTCAAAAACAGTATACTAATACATACAATGTAGTAGAATCATTCTATATAGTTCCATTTTACGAAATTTTAACAGAAAATAGAATATATTACTTATATGATAAAAAATCGGATTCATTGGAAATATATTGTGTAAAACAAAAAAATACTAATTTTGAATGAGTGTTTGAACTCGAAAGTTTTGAATTATATAAGGGGATACAAGTAGATTGGTCATATGTGAATAAAGATGATATTATTAATAATAAATCTCTTTATTTATATATAAAGGAAATAGCTCAATTAATTTGATATGAAACATGAGTTTTGGAATTAGGAGTTTTAGGAGAAAATAACTTTAGATTTTTTGAAGTTAATCCATATGGGGGGAGTTTAATGTTTAAAGAGGACCAAGAAGATATGTATAATTTTTGTTATAATATGTATAAAAATAAATTTTCTAATTATTAAACTATGAAAACAAAATATAAGATTATAATTTTACTTACATTAATATTGACATTTTTAATTTTATATTATTATATGAATAATATAAAAAATAAAAATAATATTGAAGATTTAGGTAATCAAATTTTAAATGAAAATGTATGATGATGAATTTGAGTCCATTCTTCTGAAATTCAAAAAGATTATTGAGAAGATTAGTTTAATTGGTAAAAAATAAATTATGTACAGAAAGATTATATTTTCTTTTATATTATTGTTAATATATAATGATACTTTTGCAATAGATTTTTCAATATTATCAAGTAGAGAAAATGTTTGTACAGAAGCTAATGTTAATCAAACTATATATATTCCAAATTGACAAAATTCAGTTACAGATACTGTTTGGGATGCTTTTTGGCATCCAGATAATAGATTTATTGCTAATAATTGAACATTAGTTAAACTTTGGCAATCAGATAATAATTTGGTCGATGGATGTATTAATTCAGCTGCTTGGCAAAAAGCAAGTGATATTGCTCCTTGAAATAATGAACAAGTAGTTGCATTGTATTCAAGATGTACTTTTAATAAGCCAACTAATGTTAATAATAAAACTTTACAATTTATCTTTAATGTGAGACATGGAGCTATTTGATGATGAACAGACACAATAACTAGATATTATTATCCAAGATCAGGTTGGTATAATACACCAGCTATAAGACAATCTAAGACTATTAGTAATTATTCTGTATCGAATTATCAAGTTCATTGAAATGAATGTTTAAATGTGACATTAGCTTGGTGTTGAGATTGAGTTTTACAACCAGGAAATTGAGAACAATGTGATCCTAACGATCCAAGTCAAACAGGATGGTGAGCTGGGGGATGTAATAATATGTGCCAACCAGTGACTCCACCTGGATGATGAGTTCAATGTTTAAGTTTAACTGCTACACCAAGTACATGAGCAAGACCGTTAAATACCACTTTTACTTGTAATACAAATGGTGCTTCACAATATGAAATCAGAATATCTGATTCAAGTGGAAATCTTGTAAGAACAATGAATCCTACTCCAAATGGACAAGTAGGAACTTGAACACATACTTTTCCTGCAACGTGAACCTATACTGCATCATGTTATATCAATGCAAGAGATACTACTCCAGCAGCTTGTAGTACTACTATAACAGTTACTGAGTCATCATCATCTTCTTCTTGAGGTTCAAGTAGTTCTTGAGGTGGAAGTAGTTCATCTTCATCTTGATGAGGTTCAAGTAGTTCTTGAAGTGGAGGCGGAAATTATTGTTGAGATTGAGTACTTCAAAGACCAAATAATCAAATGATTTATGAAGAATGTGATTTCGGAGGGGCTACACCTTGGGCAAATTGGCCAGCTTGGTGTGGAAAACCAGATTCAGCAAATGCTTGTAAAATTATTGAAAATACGCAACCAGGTTGAGGAATTGATACAAATAATACGCAACCAGGTTGAGGAGATATAGCTTTGTCACCATGAGATACATTACTTCTTGGGGGATGAATGTGAGTATTTGAATATTTAAGTTCAAATAATGCAACGATTACAAATAATTCTACATCGGATATATTTATTGATAAAAGACTTTGTGTTTATAAACAATGATTTAGCTATGATTCTATGTCATGAAATAGCATATGTTCTTCAAATGTTATAGGACAATTATCTAAAAATGGATGAACAAGAAGGCTTACTATTGCTGATGATAGATTTGTAGCAGATATCTCAAGTTTTCCTTCTTGAGTAACATCTACAGATGGGCAAATTATTACCACTCTGGAATGATTACACAATGCATCTACATTTTTAAAATCAATACTTAAAGTAAGAGTTGCGAAACCAACTGTAAATACTATTGGTGGATGAGCTTCCCTTTTAGATGGAGCTAAACTTTCAGATGTAACAAAATTATCACAAGATATGTGATCTTTAAATCCAGAAGTAAATAAAAATCTCATTCTTACCAGTTTATGATCAAATCCATTATCTAGCTATACAAAAACAGTCAATGATACAAAAATGGTTGATAAGTCTAAATCAGATGGGAAAAAGGATCTGTCTTGATTTGACCAAAGCTTTTCAACATGAACTATTCAAACTATTACAAATCTTCCAATACAAAAATATAATTGATTTGATAATATTTTTACCCATAATGGAAATGTAACATTAGGAAGTCAAAAAATAGAATGAGGAAATAAAACTTATATAATAGAAAATTGAAATCTTACTATAAAGGGAAATATAACTTCTTGAGATAATATTCTTTTTGTAGTAAAACAATGAAATGTAGTTATTGAAAACACAGTAACTCAGATAGATGCTATTATTATCAATATTTGAGGAAAAGTAAAATGAGATACATCATCTACAACAAAGAGATTGGTTATCAATGGAGCTTTATATGGAAATGTTGATGATTTACTTGCAAATAGAACTTATATAAAAGATAGAGGAGAATATATTGATGTAGGAACAAATATTAATTTTACTTCAAAAGTGTTTTCTTCACCACCACCACTTCTTTCTAAATTTTTATGAGAATATTTAGAATGAAATAAAATACCAAAATAAAAGAATGACTTAAGTCATTCTTTTATTTTATTCTTAATTTGGGAATAAACATATTTGGAACTATTTTTTTATATTTTATATAATCTGGATCAGAACTTAGATGATTTTCTTCTGTTTTTGCTCTGAGATAGTAAATATAACTCCACCCAATTAATGATATCATAGCAAATGAAAAAGTTTTTATATCAAAATTTACACAAGCTCATATTAAGATGGGAAGTCCTCAAATCCACCAAGCTATATTTTTACAAACATATGCAGGATGTCTCATATATTTATATGGTCAACAAGTTACAATTCATCTATTTGTAAGATTACTTGCTTTTAATCATAGTGAAATACTTGCCCGAGAATATATTCACATAGCTATAAGAATACATATATTGAAAAATAAATGTATGTAGAAACTATGGAATTGAGGAAAATCAGTAGAGTACCATCATAAAAGAGTATTAGTTGCATTATTGATAGGCGGATATGCAGCTAACGCAACTAACCATCATAAAATACTAGAATCAACAGATTTTATTTTGTTTTTAAAAATACTTCCTTCAAGTAAATATCAAAGAGTAAAAAATACCACATCAAAAAACAGTATTGTACTAAAAGCAAAGTGGAAAAAATATTTATTAAAAAATATTAAAAAATCTTTACTAAAAAGTGATATATTTTCAGCAGTAAGGTACATATAATTTACCATACTAAAAATATGTCCAGTAAGCCAAAAAATCATAAGAGGAGCAAAAAATCATTTTACTATCCATGCAAGAATGGCTGTTTTTTCTTCTGGTTGAATATTTCATGTACTTTTCTTAAAATATTTTCTATATATATAACCAAGAACTATTCTTGCTTTTGATTTTTCTTCATAAAATATGTAGAATCAAATTAATAGTATACTATAGAGTTTTATTATATTAAAAAATACATCTTTTATATTTAATTCAAACTCAGGTAAAAAATAAAAACTATAAACTCCAGAGAGATATCAAACATAATGAGAATGTGTAGAATAAAAAATATAGAGTAATAAAATAAATAATAATGTTGAAAAATAATTTTTTAAAAAATTGCTCATAGGTATTATGAAAAGAGATTATGTGTAAAAAAACTTTCTTTTATTGTATTTTTTTTTATTATATAGCAAATATTTTTTAAGTAAAACAATATGTGACACATATATTTTATTATGTGAGTTTCTTGAGCCGGGAAATGAACTCTCATTTCACATATAAAAAATTTAAACTTCGAGAACTTATATATTCCACTTTCTTATAAAACAAGATCTATTAGAGAGAATGAACAAAATGGAGTTGATGCTTGGTTTATTTCTAGAGAAGACTTTTTTGCTTGAGTTCAAGCTTGAGAGTTTTTGGAATACGCTCTTGTACATGATTTAGACTATTACGGAACAAAATATAAAGATGTTTTTGAAAATGGTATTGATAAATGAAAAATAGTTATAAAGGAACTTGATATTATTTGACTTGAAGAATTAAGAAAAAATAAACCAGAATTAGATGACAAATATACAACTATATTCCTTAATATTCCTGAAGAAATATTAAAAAAAAGAATAGAGCAAAGAGGTGCTTTTATGAGTAATGAGGAATTGGGAAAAAGATTAAATAGTGCTGTTATAGAAGAAGAAAAGGCAAGAATATTATGTAATTATATGATTGATGCTACACAATCTCCGGAACAAGTTTTACAACAAGTGATTGATATAATAAAAAATAGAGAATTATAATTCTCTATTTTTTATTCTTTTTCAACTTCATCTAACTTCTTTTTTCATTCTATATAGGCATTATACCGAACAGATATTTTAAATATTTCAAATACTCCTCAGAGATATCATAGTACAATGATAAGAAAAATGAATATGATACTTAATATGAATACTGCTATGAGTAAATAAATTTTTGTTGTTATATATGTTATAGCACTAGCAATAACAATAGGAAAAAATAAAAAAACTAAAAAATTAAGAATTACCCTTATATTTACTAAAAATAAGAAAAAATAAATTCTTGCGGTTGTAGTAATATTTAGTATAGCTATTTTTGCTGAACCACTCAGGGATTCTAATGCTTTTTTATTATTCAGAACTATTTCAAATCTACAATATACAAATAAAATATTTATAATAGTTGATATAATGAGTAAAAAAGCAAAAATATAATTCAGAAACATAATATATTCTACTCCTAGAAACCTTAAGCAAAAGAGATAAATATTTATTATACTTAAAAACTTAAATTGACTAAATATGTTTCCATATTCAAATAGAGGCAAAAATCTATATACTCCATTTGAAATACTATCTGAGAGGCTAATTTGAGTTTCAATGGAATCTTTTTTAGAAATGTACCAAATAAGAGATCATTCAAATATAGGTATTATTATGATATAAAAAATCAAAAAAATACCTCAAATTATTAAAATTTCAGTAATATATCAAGAGTGAAATATATTTAAAATAATGCTTAAGGCCTTATCTTTTTGATTAAATAATTCAACATATGTATAAATTACTTGATATACTAAGATAATCATTAAAAACATTACAGAGATAAGTCCTGGAATGAAATAAAATTTTTTAATTTTTGTATCATTATTTACCAAATCCCAGGCTTTTATTATGATGTCTTTATTCATTGAAAAAAACTTTTTTTATAAATGTAATAAACCCTCAAAAACTTTTTTGAGAAAAGTCTATGTTTTTCTCACTACTTACATAAGAACCTAAAAGAGCATCCATAACTGCTAAATCACTTGCTACATTATTGGTAAGTGAGAAATTTTTTATGTTGTTATCGATAAGTACACTACTTTCTTTTGTATAAATAGGTCTTACAACTTGTTTTTCTAAAAGAATTTCATTTGCTTTTGTTTCTAATTCTTTTGTTTTTTCTTTTCAGAGTACATTTGATTTTAACTCTTCTAAAAGTATATCAAGATTTAAATTTTTTATATTTGAAAAATTATATCATCATTTTGCCTGACTAGAGTGAAAATAAGGATATATTTGAAAAGGGAAATATCATAAATCTAATCCTACTACTATCATATCATAATCTTTTTCTTCAGAAGTAATTTTTTTATTTAAATCTGAAATAGATATAGGAAGTGCTTCGATTCATATAGAGTAGCTTTCTAAAAGATTTTTTATAATATTTACTACTGATATTAATTCTTCTCTATTTTCAATATAATATATTCTAAAAACTAATTTATTAAGAGCTTTATCATAAAATGCATTATCTTTGAGTGCAAGGATTTTTTGTTTATTTCCTTCATCAATATTTATTGTTTCTTTATTTTGACTTTCTGTTAATTTTTTATTAAATTCTTCTTCTAATTTTTTTAATTTTTCTTTATCAGAGCTATATGTAATAATAAATTCTTCTATTAACTCTTTTTTCCCGTTGGTTATAAAATAGACTTTATAATTATTTACTCAAGCAGACATATTATTAAAATCAGTTCTGAGTCTATAATAAAAACTAGATTCTCATTTTTTATATGCCGAAAGTTTATATTCATTTATATAAATTTCATCTGGAGATTTTGAATTAATTTTTCATTCTATTAATATATTATTTTCACTTGAAAAAGAATATTTTTTATTTACAGGAGATATGATATATGATAAGTCATTATTTACTATTTTTTCAACTTCTTGTTTTTTATTATTTTCTTCTACAATAATATTTGCTAAATAATCTTTCTTATAGTATCATGTTTCTTTTATAATATTTTCAATATTTGAATTTTTTATTTCATATTTTTGGCTAGAATCAGCATTTAAAAATATACTATTTACTTCTTTATAAGATTTTCAAAGATTTTTTACAATATTATTTACATCTATTTTCCCAAGAATAAAATTTCTCAATTCTGTACTTTTTATTCTTTCTTCATTAATAAAAACTGCATTATACTGGTTCAAAAAATATGAATTTTTAGCTAACCTTGGTAATGTATCACCAATAATTTTATTTTTATCAAAAAATACATTCATTAAATCTTTATGCTTTAAAAAATGATTTTGATCTTTAAATATTTTATAGATATATTTTCAAATAAGAATTTCTTTTTCTTTATAAAAACTATTTTTTGTTAAAATAAGTTTTTGTATTCATAAACTATCATCATAACTTACCGTTTCAATGATATAAGGTCAAGAATACACTCCATCAATAGGATTAAATTTACCGTGTAGTTCTTTATTTCCTATATTATCAAGCACATTTTTTGATACGATTGGTTGGAAAAGAGCAGTAATAAAATTGATATCTTTTACTTTATTTGAAAAAGTAATTACTCAGGCTCTATTTTCTATAGTCGTATTTTTTATCAGTGCTCAAAGCGTATTATTTATGTCAGAATTTTTTAAAATGTTATAGGTAGCAATAACATCATCTGCGGTAATTTTTTCTCCATTCGACCAATAAATATCATCTTTTAGAAAACATTCAATATATCAAAGATTTTTTATATTACAGTTTGCTAAATCAGAAGTAATTTCATTTTTTTTATAGTCAAAACTTAAAAGCGATCTGTAGAGAAGATAAATAATATTTTTATCATAATCACTACTCATAAGTAAAGGATTTAAATGAGGAAAATCTCAAATAATTCATTCTGAAACACTTCATCATTCTACAGGAAATTCTTTTGCTTCATCATAAAGATATACATATATAATATGTCATCAAATAACAAACGAAAAAAACATACTTATCAGAAATAAGTATTTTTTTAACCTATTTATGTTTTCTTTATTCATAATTTATTTATAATTATAACTTTTTATTCCCTATTATCTAATGAAAAAAAATACTAAAGAGTTTAATGCAAATAATGTTCCAAGTACTATAGTTGTTATATGTAATACTTTTTCTCATCATCTTTTTGTTACTGCTCACATTCCACCTCACATACTCGTAAGATTGAGTGAAATATTTTTATTTTGGATTAAAACAACAATTATTAATAATACAGAAATAATAATTTGTGTAATTGTTAATAGAGTAATCATTTTTTACTTTTTAGAAAATAATATTGAATACACAATATTCAAAATTGTAAAAATTGCAACAGCAATTATAAAATTTATGGCTCAATTGATTTCAAAAGTCATTCCAGGAAGAGCGAGTATATTGTTTATAGCTTTTGATAAAAGCCAGAGTAAAATAGCATTAATGAGTAGTGCTATAATAGGGTATATGAAGAAAAGAGGAAGTCAAAGAAGTTTTAATACAGGTCTTACAAATACATTGAGGAGTCATAAAACAATACCTCCAAGAAGGTATGTTTTCCAAGCATCAAATCATGCGGGTAACACAACTACAGCATCTTGATAAGAATCATTATTTAAAAGAAATGCTATGATAAACAAAATAGAAGCATTTAGTAATATAGAAAAAAATATTTTCATAAGAAACTATTAAAAAATAAATTTTATAATTTATACTCAATTTTTTCTCAAATTCAAATATTTCCTGAGATAACTTGAGAAGATTTTATATAATCTAAATCATCTACTTCAGGTGCATGCATTTTAGGCCTTACAGCTAATTTATTTTCTCAAACTTCATGAATAAATCCGCTTTGAATATTTTGTCTTCTTATTTCATATTTTTTATCATAAATTTCTTCTAAAATTTCTCTTAATTCTCAAACTCTTTCTTGAATAGTTGTATCATCTACTTTATTTGGGAGTTTTGAAGAAGTTGCTAAAACTTCATCATGATATCCAAACATAGAAACACTATCAAATTCATATTTTTTTGCAAAATTTTTTAATTTTTCAAAATCCTCATCAGTTTCTCAAGGGAATCATACAATAAAATTTGTATGAATAAAAGCATTTTTGAAATTATTTTTTATAAAATCAAGAACAGTATAAATATGCTCTTCATTATAAAATCTTCCCATAAGTTTAAGGATTTTTGGTGAAATATGTTGAAATGGGATATCAAAATATGGAAGCATCTTTTTTAGTTTTGCCAGCCTTTCTAAATGAGAGAAGGTAAGTATATCTGGATAAAGATAATAAATTCTATACGTAAAGTCTCATTCTAACTTATCAATTTCTTCTAATAAATCAACTAATTTTGCTTCATTATATAAATCTGTACCATATCTTGTCAAATCTTGTGAAATGATTTGAATTTCTTTTATTCAAGAACGCAGCATGATTTTTACTTCTTGAATGATATCTTCTATAGTTCTTGATTTTTGTCTTCATCTAATATTTGGAATGATACAAAAAGTACAATTATTATCACATCATTCAGAAATTTTAAGATATTCATATCCATAATCAGCATTTAAATATGCCCTCACATCTTGTGATTGCCAAACAAAAGCTTTTGATGAGATATTATCTCCACCAATATTTTTTAAGAAATTTCTTAATGTATCTTGTTTTACTCCAGCAAGTTTACTTTTCAGTGTTTGAAGGGATGGGGATTTAAAAATAATGTCAAGATTTTTACTTTCATTATGAGGAATAACCGCATAAAGATTTTTTAAATTTGATAAAAATTCATCATCTTTTACCTCAGTATAACATCACATAACAATGATTTTTTTTCATTTATCATCATATTCTTTTATGAGATTTTCAGCTTCTTGTCTTGAAGAAGATAAAAATCAACACGTATTTATGATAAGATATTCTACCTCTTCTTCATCAGGGTTGGTAAAAAACTCTATATCAACTTCATTTGACAGATTAAAAATATTTCCGATCATAAATTCTAAATCAACCAAATTTTTTGAACATCAAAGATTGATAGAAGAAAAGTAAAATGTTTTCACAGGGCAAAAAATAATAAGCTAAATTTAGCTTATTATATGAAAAATTTTAAAACTTCAATTTTTTATTAAATGAAAGATTGTTTTTATAATTTTAATATTTGAATGAGTTTATCAGTCAGGCTCAGTTCTCACTTTTCATCTTCTTTTATATAATTTGGTAAAACTTCTTTGAGAATAATAGCAATTTCATTATTAATTTTTATATCTAAGTATTTGAGTCACTTTTTTACTAAAGCAAGCCTTAAAATAACAGCTTGTTCTCAATTATATATGATGGTGTATGAACCTATTTTTGAGTAATCATAAAAACTATTGTTTAATTTTATTCATAGTTGAGTGAGAGATATGTTTATGATGTCCTCTGAATTATTTTCTACAAAAAAATATACTCAAGTAATGAGAATGATTAAAAAACTTAGTGGATATTGGCGTGATAAAAAACCCCAAATTACGAGTCAAATCACCACTGATAATGCAATTATATACCATAAACTTCCTCTGTTTTTATCATTTGAGAATGACCAACCATATAATACTTCATTACCCATAATTATGAAAAATTATCAATTATTAATTTTAATATAAGCCAACTTACGCTCGCAAGTACAAAACCTCATAGCGCAAGAAAAATAGTTTTTTTTCATTCTGATTTGTCTCCAGATAAACTTCAAATAGCAACTTTATATGCTCAAATAATGATAAAAATAATAGCAATAGTTGCCGCAAATCACATCAAATAGTCAGTTGCTCATTGAAGAATTTTTGGAATATCTTCACTATGAATATCTCAAGTCCTAATTTTTTCTACCGCACCTTCTCAAATTCCACCCAAAACTCAAGGGTCACCACTTGCATAAATATTTGCATGCCAATAAAAAATGAGTGGAATTATGTAGTTTATTTTTTTCATCTGAAATTAAATAAGAAATAAAATGAACTTATTAGTTATATTAAATTATAATTATCTACGTCAGTTTTAATATTATGAAAACTATCAAGAGTAGGATTGTAATATTCACTTAAAAATTTTACGAGTTGGGTCTTTTCTAGTTCAGTTGCCTTAATCCCGATAGATTCTAAACTTGTTTTAATAGCATTTACTCTATTTGAAAGAGATTTTTTATGTTTTGAAAGATTTTTAATTTGGGATTTAATTTTTAAGAGATCATCTTGTCCATTGATAGATGCCCAAAAATTTCTAAATTTTCAAAATAAACTCAGATCTCTTACGCTATTATCTCATTCACTATCAACTGCAACTACTATGTAAAACTCTTTTTTCATAATTTGAGCAACTTCTATAAGTTTTTTTAAATATTCAATATATTCATACGTTTGATTTTGTAAGAGAGGATTTGTTTGTTTTATAGCAAGGGCATTGAGTTTTCCTATATATGTTTCTATATCAAGCTTTGTAGAGCGAACCAAAATTTGAATAGGGAAATCAATCGAGTTTAAAAATCTTTGAAAACTCATAATAATAGCATCTTGTTCTTCGATACTTTTTAAAAGAAAATTAATAGTTGAACATTGAAGTACTACTCTCGCTGAATTGTCTTTCATGATCACTATATTGTCTCTTATTTGAGAAAAAGGAAGGTATCTTTGAGTAGAAGAATCAGGGATTTGTTTTTTATTTGCTTTTACTGGCATATGTATTTTTAAGAAGAGGTAAATTAAATTTTTTCAAGGTTATTTTCAAGGGATTGAATTTTTTCTGCTTTTGTTTTAAGGTCTACAATATCTTCTTTTTTTGCATCAGATTGTACTATAATACCTATATCTAATGCTGAAAAACTATCTACTGCTGATTTCCAAGATCTTTCTTTAAAGTTAATATTATATCTTAAAATAGCAAGAACAAATGGTAGAAAAGTCATCTCATATTGTTTAAAAAGTGCTACGAATAATGTAACTGCAACTATGAATATCGCAGGTATTGCAGCTATTTCAGCTCAAGTACTTGGTTCAAGAGATTTAAAGAGTCCATATGCGATTCAAAATCCTCACATAATAATTCAAAGTTGTTTTAAACTGAGTCATAAGAGTATTGGATCTTCATTTTCAATCTGAACAGGAATTTTATACTGCATATTTAAGCGTTAAAAATAATTTGTAACATTTTACCATTTTTTTTATATTTTATCAAGTTTTTTGAAAAAATTAGTTGAATTTTTTTCAAAAAACTTCATAGGCAATTATATTTTCTAAATTTTGCATTATTTCATATTCATCATCTTTCTCATGGTCATATCATAAAATATGTAAAAGAGAATGAATGAGGAGTTTATAAAATTCAAATTCTTCTCATAATCCATACTCTTTTCATTGTGAGGTAATTTTTTCTTCACAAAATATTAATTCACCTGCGATATCATTTTCTGAAAGATTATTGTAATTATCAAAATAGTGAAAACTTAATACATCAGTTGATGTATCTTTATTTCTATAGGTTTTATTGAGATTTTGGATTGCTTCAGCATCTACAAAAACTATATTTACTTGTCAGTTTTGAATAATAGAAACTTCTTTTTTAAATACTGCAAAAATCTTACCTACATGGTTAGTATTGATAGTAAAATTAGGGGTATTTATAAAATGAAATTGAAACATGTAAGAGTATGAAAAATATAAATTAAATTGATTATATGAAAAGGTTGAAAAAAATAAAATTTTTATTGAATTAATTCCATAAATTATTATAATGGAAGCCAGTCTGTTTTAATGGTGTTTGTTGAGATTAATTTTTTTCCTTACACAAAAAAATTACCTGAAAGTTTCTTGGTAGATAGCATAATGAGAATGTATTTTTTCAGAAATGATATCGGAACTTTCTAAATCCTTGTATACAAAGGAATACAAAAACCGTCTCTCTAGCCTTAAAGCGGATTTTTAAAATTAATTTTATGTTATGACATTATTATCTGAAGAACAAAGAAAAAAATTATCTGAATCTGGAATTAGAGCTCCTTATGTAAATGAAACTTGCATTGGTTGCAGTGCTTGTGTAGCTATATCTCCAGATGTGTATGATTTAAATGATGATGGTCTGAGTGTTGTAAAAGAACTTTCAAACTATGAAGATTTGTCAGTAGATGATAGTATTCAGGCTTGTCCAGTGAATGCAATTTCTTGGAAAAACTAAAAAACAGCTTCAATAATAAGCTGTTTTTTAGTTTTTAACAAAAATGTTAATTTTTTAACATAAAAAGCTTTTTTATCAAAAATGGCTTTGTAAAAACTACACTGATTTTTTAACATTTTATTAACATAACTGTTCTATTTTTGTTAGCAAAAAAAGCAAAAATTATTAAAGTAGATATTTGAAAAATTATGTCATTAATTTTTATTTTTGTATTTATTAAACAGCTGTTGTATGAAAATTAAATTTATAAAAAATAGAGAATGAGATCTCGTTCCTTTTGATAGAACAAGAATTGAAAGAGCTGTTGAAAAAGCTGCTGAAGTTGCTGGACGTAGTAACTTTTCTTTTGTAGATGAACTCACAGATGAAATTATAGAAACTTTAAAAACTTCTTTGATTGATGCTGATAATGAAAGAGTTTTAACTATTGAGGAAATTCAAGATGTAGTTGAAAACAAACTTATGGAGTTTGGGTATTTTGATATTGCTAAAAAATATATTATTTATAGAGAAAAAAGAGCATTTGAAAGAAGTATCAAAAAACAAGAAATTCAAGAAAAACTTTCTCAAAACACTCTTGAAATCACGAAATCAAATGGAGAAAAAGAATATTTTGATAGAGAAAAAGTAAAAAATACTTATAAAAGAGTTTCTTTTGGACTTGCTAGAACTTGTAAATTTGAAGAGCTTGAATCTTCACTCAATAAATATATTGTAGAGGGTATTAAAACTAAAGATATTCTCAAAATGATGATTAAATCATGTATTGATCTGGTAACGGTTGAAAATATTCAATGGGAAAAAATTGCAGGAAGACTTATGATGATTGATCTTTATAAAGAAGCTTCAAATAATAGAGGACTTGATATTAAAGATATCTATAGTCCTGAAAGCTTTCAAGCACTTATGAATGAATACATATCTTCATGATTGTATTATAAAGATTTTTATAAATATTATTCAAAAGATGATATTCTTAAAGCAGGTGCAAAACTTAAAAAAGATACGGATTTTACTTACAATTATACAACAGTACTTATGTATAAAAAAAGGTATCTTTTGAATCCAAATAAAATAATAAAAGAACTTCCTCAAGAAATGTATATGGCTGCAGCTTTATTTCTTGCTATTCCAGAAAAAGAAGAGGAAAGACTC
Organism: Patescibacteria group bacterium UBA7396; assembly: GCA_002470645.1. Classification (GTDB taxonomy): domain Bacteria; phylum Patescibacteriota; class Gracilibacteria; order BD1-5; family UBA6164; genus UBA7396. The sequence continues at coordinate 28,827 of DKNE01000004.1, read as the reverse complement.
GAAGTGGCTTTTAAAATCTATGAATATTGTTCAAAAGCAATGATTTCTCTTCCAACCCCAACCCTTCTCAATTCAAGAACCAACTATCATCAACTCTCAAGTTGTTTTAAACTCAATCTTGATGATGATCTCAGAGCTATCTATCATGGAGTAGAAAATATGGCTCAAATCTCAAAATTTGGTGGATGAATCGGAGTATATCTTGGAAATATTCGTTCAAAAGGAGGAACGATTCGTGGAGTAAAAGGAGTTTCGGGAGGAGTAAATCCTTGGATTAAAGTAATTAATGATACGGCAATTGCCGTAAATCAACTCGGAGCAAGAGCTGGATCGATTTCTGTGACTCTTGATATGTGGCATAGAGATATTTATGATTTTCTTGACCTCCAAACAGAAACTTGAGATATCAGAAGAAAAGCATTTGATGTATTTCCAGCTGTTTCTATCCCAGACCTTTTTATGAAAAGAGTACAAGAAAATGGTGAATGGACACTTTTTGATCCAAAAGAAGTACGTGATGTAACTGGAAGAGTATTACAAGATCATTTTAGTGCTGAGTTTGAAGCATTTTATCTTGAATGTGAAAACAATCCAAAACTCGAACTTAAAGAAAAAGTATCAGCAAAAGATTTGTTTAAAAAATTCTTAAAATCAACAGTAGAAACAGGAATGCCATACGTATTTTACAGAGATACAGTAAATGCACTCAATCCAAATAAACATGCTTGAAATATCTATTCAACACAACTTTGTACTGAAATTTGTCAAAATACTTCGGCTTCAAAATTCGTAGAAGAAACCGTTGAAGGAGGAGATATTATTATTAAATATACTCCTGGAGATTCTGTTGTTTGTAATCTTGCTTCAATCAATATTGCAAAAGTGAATGATGATAAAACGATAGAAAAAGTGATTCCTATTGTTATGAAAATTCTTGATAATGTAATAGATCTCAATTATTATCCAATGAAAGAAGCAGAAATTACTGCAAAAAAATACAGATCAGTAGGACTTTGATTTCTTTGACTTGCTGAGTATTTAGCTGTGAATAAAATCGCATATGATAGTGGCGAAGCAAGAGAAATCGTTGATAAACTTATGGAAAAATTTGCATTTGAAGTATTTCAATCATCAAATACTCTTGCAAATGAAAGAGGAGCATATAGTCTCTTTGAAGGAAGTGAATATTCAAAAGGAATTGTTCTTGGAAAAGATGAAGCATGGTTCAAAGCAAATGCAAAAACAAATTGTGATTGGTCTGGACTTTTAAAAAATATTCAAAAATCAGGTCTCAGATTTGCCTACCATCTCGCACCAGCTCCAAATACTTCAACAGCTTGAGTGGTTGGGACAACGGCTGCGATGCTTCCAATTTATAAAAAATATTTTGTGGAAACAAATATGGTAGCTCCAAGTCTCGTAGTTGCTCCAAATCTCAATTCAGAAAATTTTTGGTACTATAAAGAATACGTAAATATGAACATGAACGATGTTATCGATATGGTTTCAGTGATTTACAAATGGGTGGACCAATCAATTAGTTTTGAGTGGATCATAAACCCAGCAAAAGTATCACCAAAAGAACTCTATGAATATTACATGAAAGCACATAAACAAGGAATTAAAACTGTGTATTATGTAAGAAGTATGACACTTGATGTAAAAGAATGTGTAAGTTGTAGTGGGTAAGAGTTCTATCACTTTTCTTCCCAAAAGTAAGGAGAGAATGAGCTCCTCCAAAAAATTCATAAATTCGCAAACTATCAATAATTTCTTGGTAGTTTGTCATTTGTTAATTTTTAAATATAAAAACTATGACAGAAAAAATAATGAAAGCAAACCCAATATTTAACCCAAAAGGGAATGATGCTGTAGAAAATAGAACTATAATTAAAGGAAATACAACAGGACTTTTTCAACTTAACGCAACAAAATATTCTTGGGCAAAAAGTATGTACCAAGTAATGGTTGGGAATTTTTGGCTTCCAGAAAAAGTTTCAGGACTCTGAGAAGATGCTATTCAGTTTAAAAATTCTTTAACAAACGAAGAGAGAAGAGCGTATAAAGGGATTTTATCATTTTTGATATTTTTGGATAGTATTCAAACCGTAAATCTTCCAAATTTTTCAGAATATATAACAGCTCCTGAAGTAAATCTTCTTCTTTCAATTCAAGCATACCAAGAAGCAATCCATTCTCAATCATACGCAACGATTCTTGAAACAGTGGTTGACTCAAGTGATAGAGAAGAGATTTATTATTTCTGGAGAGATGATGAACATTTACTTGAAAGAAATAAATTTATTTGAGGAATTTACCAAAAATTTATTGATACTCCAAATGATGAAAATTTCTTTGCTGGGGTGGTTGGAAACTTCCTTCTTGAAAGTATTTACTTCTATAATGGATTTGCATTTTTTGATACGCTTGCTGATCAGACAAAAATGGTGGCAACTGATAGAATGATTAACTATATCAGAAGAGATGAGCTCACTCACGTAACGATTTTTGCAAATATTATTAAAGAAATTAAAAAAGAATTTCCAGAAATCTACAATGAAAAAGTGATTACTGATATGATGGGAATTGCGGTAGAACAAGAAATAAAATGGTCAAAACATATTCTTGGAAAAAATATTATCGGTATGAGTCATGCAAATATTGATCAATACACGAAATATTTAGCAAATAACAGACTTTCTATGCTCTGAATTGCTCCACTCTATCCAGATGTGATTACGAATCCTTATAAACATCTTGATAGATTGCAAGATAATAATTCAGAAAAAGGAAATTTCTTTGAAACTACTGTTACAAACTATTCTCAATCAACTTCTATGAATGGAAGTTGGGATTTCTAATAAAAAAGATGCCTTAGGCATCTTTTTTATTCTGTAATTTCTATTTCTATTTCATCACTCATTACATTATTGTTTGCAAAATCAAGAGTAAGTTTTACTTTATAGGTTCCAGCCTTTTTAAAAGCATGACTTGGGTTTGCTTCAGCAGAAAAGTTTCCATCACCAAAATCCCAATGATACCTTACTATTTGTCCTGTTGAATCAGTTGATAGGAAATCAATTTCTTGATTTACAGGAGCTTTTTTCATACTTGTTTTTATTTTAACTTGAGCTTCAAATGATTTTAAAACAAGACTTTTTGAAGTAGAGTACTCTTTTCCATTTTTAGTTACAATAGTTAATTTTACGGTATAATTTCATTCTTTTAGATATCTATGTCAAGGATTAATAGCATCCCTTTCTTCTACTACTCCATCTCAGTAATCATAAATAAATTTTACTATATTATCATTTTGCACTTTACTCAGAGAAGCATCAAACGCAACAAGAGCAGGAACATACTCACTATCAGATTTAATTTGTAAATCAACAATTGCTTCTTTTTCAACAAATTCAAAGTTTACTTTTTGAGTAAATTCTACTATATCTTCTTTATTTCTTCTATGAACAAATTTATATTTTACACTTACTTCCTCAAATCATCAAAAGTTAAATTGATAATCAAATATTTTTCATTCTCCTTCATAACTTCCATTGCTTCAAACATCCCATTTGATTTCTTCCAATGCATACAGAGGATTATCAGCTCTTACATGTTTTGCATCAAATTGAAGTTTGGTAGGAATCCCAACATCATAAATAAAATATTCTAATACTTTAGCATCATATTTTATATTATCTAATTTTGATCCGTTTACATAAAAATCAATATTATTGGTAAGTTTTATTTTTTTAGCTGTTTGGATATTAGTAGTAAGTTGTGTAGATTTCCCATTTGAATTTGTTAAAATTACTTTTACATCATAGTTTCCGTATTCTTTAAAAGTATATTTTATAGTTGAAGATTCTTCTAATCTTAATATATCTCCTTGTTTTTTGATTTCTTGTCCATCAATAATCCAAGTAAAGCTTTCAATAAATCAATCTCAAAAGTTATTTTCAATATTTGCTACATGAAAATTGTATTCTAAATCATTATTGAAGGAAACTTCAGAAACTATTTCTCAAGCAATTTCACTTGTTTCTCATCTAATAGTAAATATTCTACTCATATAATTTGAAGGAGAATTTTTTATTTTCATTCCTATTAAATCAGGCTCAAAATAAATTTTACTTGGTTGAAACATATAGCCAGTATACGCTGGTTTCGCTAAATCATCTTGTAAGTACCATTCGATTTCTCAAAGAGGTTTGAGATCATTTGCATCAAAACTAATTGTTTTTCCCCCATTTTCCAATACTTTTTCTGTTACATTTACAATATAAGAAAGTGTTATTTCTGGATTTTCAGAAGCCGGTTTTGTAGTTAATTTATCAGGAAATCTAGAATCAACTCATTCAAGAGTAAGTGATATTTTATAATTTCCTTTTTTTTCAAAAGTATGAATCATCTCTGGAGTTTGACTTTCTGCTCTTTGTCCATCTCAAAAATTCCAAATAAATTTTGTTACTCTAAAACCAATTCTTTGTTCTTCTTTTTGTAAATAGGTAACATCAAATTTTAAATCAATAGGTCAAATTAAAGATGAATAGTCTTGTATAATAGCTCCATTTTTTCAAACATTTTTATCATTGAGTAGATTATTATCATAAATTTGAATCATTCCATAAGAAAGCTCTAACCAATTTGGAAGCCCTTTTATAGTTTTATCAAGATACATCCAAAGACTTGCTGTTGAAAAAGTAATAATAAGCATAAGAGTTGAAAGTATAAATCATACGGTTCTTTTTCTTTTAAATTCTTTTTTGGTAAAAATAGCTTTAAAAAGAAGTATAATAAGTACAATAGTCTCTATTACAATTACGATAGAGAATATAAGGGTAGTAAGTTTGAGTAAAAAACTATTGATATCATTGAGATTGATTCCTAAACTTGCAAAGAAACTTACATCTTCAGGGGTTTTTGCATTAAAAATTACAAAAGTTAAAAAGGCTCATCCAAGCACAAGAGCAATAAATAATATAGCTCATAAAAACCCAAATGCGCTTCCAGCTGATATAGATTTTTTTTGAACAGCTTTTTTAGCTACTTTTTGTTCAGATAATTTTGCTTTTACAAATAAGGTTTCTCAATGAACTCAAGGAATAGTTTTTGAGAGTACTTCTATACTCTTTCCTCTGAGTTCATATATTCCGCTTCCTTTTTGTTCTTCACTCGTATTTTCTAAATTAAGTTTTGAAATAGTTTTTGCTTTCAATAAAAGACTCATATAAACAGGGAATTTTATATATTTAGTATCTTTTAATACAGAATCTTTTTTGAATGAAATTTTTACATATTCATGTCCAGGCTCTATGGCAAAAAAATCGTACTGATTTTTCAATAAAATTTCTAAAAGATCATCAATCGTATTGATATTAATATCAAATATAATTTTATTTTCTTCTTTTTGAGGAGTAATAATTTTTTCTTCATCAAATTTTTTTAATACATCTGGTCTAATTGCTGAATCTGTTAAAATAGTTGAAAGCGTATTAATATCGACCTCATTTTTTTCTTCTTTTTCAATACTAAGAGGAGTATTTTCAGATCATAAAACTTCTGGAGAAGAGATATTTTCTAATATATTATTTTGAGGTGATGGAGGATTTTCTTTTTTCTCACTTTCTCATAAAGCAGGTGTTTCTGCATCAAGATTTGAAAAATCTATATCGAGTTTAGAAGGGTCAAAATTGTTTTGAGTCATAATAAAATTATTATCTATAAAATAATCAGTATTATTATATCATATACTCAAGCTTTTTTGCAAACTTTTTGTTTGACTTTATAAAAAAAAGTTTCTGAATAGAGTTCAGAAACTTTTTTATTTATACTCTTATTTTTTTCTTATCTCAATTTCAAGAGCTTCAGGCTTCTTTTTGAGGTTGAGTAAAAAGAGGATTTGCATTTGAAGTTTGAGTTATATTTAAACTCTCTTCATCAGTAGTTACTACAAATGTTTTTTCATTGAGTTCCATTTGTTTGATTTCAATATTTGTCTTTACACTAAATATTGCTTTCGTTGTTTTATATTCAATTTCTCAGATAAGTTCCTCGAATTTATAAAAAGCTTTTTCTTTATACACGATGAGAGGATTTTTTTGTGCATATCATTCAAATGCTACAGATTCTCTGAGTTTACTCATACTATCAATATGTCTCATCCATAATTCATCGATAGATTGGAGTACTATTCTTCTTTCTAAATCGTAAAAATCTTCTTCGTTTTTGAAGTTGGCTTTAATTTTTTCTATTTCACCTGTTGCTATCTTGGCAATATACGCAGAAAGAGAATTTTCTTCTAAACTTCATGATACATCATCTATTTCTACTACATCATTAATGAGTTCGATACCAACAAATTCATTTACTTTTTTTATGATATCTTCTTTAGAAACATTTTTCATCACAAGAGCAGAAACAAACTTATCAATTTGAGAAGATATCATTTCTTTTACATCAGTATCAATATTCTCACTATTGAGTATTTTATTTCTTTTTCCATAAATAATTTCTCTGTGTTTATTCATCACATCGTCATATTCTAAAACATGTTTTCTAGAATCAAAATGATATCATTCCACTTGTTTTTGAACAGATGTTACTCTTGAAGTAAGCATTCCACTTTGAGCCAAAGGTTCTTCATCTGGAAGAGAGGCAAACATAGGAGAATTAAACACTCCAAAAAGTTTATCTCCACCGAATATTCTCATGATTTCATCATTTGGAGAGATAAGGAATTGAGTCATTCATGGGTCTCATTGTCTTCAAGCTCTTCATCTTAATTGGTTATCAATTCTTCTAGTTTCGTGTTTTTCAGTTCATAATATTACCAGTCCTCAGATCTCACGAACTCATTCTCAAAGTTTGATATCAGTCCCTCTTCCGGCCATATTGGTGGCAATAGTTACTGATCATTTTTGTCCAGCAAGAGCTACTATTTCAGCTTCTCTTTCATGATGTTTTGCGTTGAGTACATTATGAGGAATTCATTCACTTTTGAGTCTATCAGAAAGATATTCTGATTTTTCAACAGAAATAGTTCCCACTAAAACAGGTTGTCCTTTTTGGTGTAAATCCTTTATAAGCTTGATAGTATAATCAAATTTTCCTTTTTCATTTTTAAAAAGTAGGTCAGAATTATCAATTCTTGCTATTGGTTTATTCGTTGGAATAACGAGCGTTTCCAGAGCATATACTTTATAAAATTCTTCTTCTTCTGTTTTTGCGGTTCCCGTCATTCCAGCGAGTTTCCAATACATTCTAAAATAATTTTGAAATGTGATACTTGCAAGTGTTTTACTTTCTCTTTTTATTTCTACTCCTTCTTTTGCTTCAATAGCTTGGTGAAGTCATTCTGAATATCTTCTTCCTGAAAGTACTCTTCCAGTATGTTCATCAATAATAAGAACTTCTCCATTTCCATCCACGAGATAATCTTTATCTCTTTTATATACGGCTCTTGCTTTAAGTGCATTTTCGATATGGTGGAGATCATTATAATGTTCTGAAACATAAATATTGTCTACTTTCAGTATTTTTTCAATTTTTCCGATCCCATCATCAGTAAGGGTAGCTGTTTTTTGTTTTTCATCAATTTTATAATCTTGTCATTCTATGAGTTCTTTTGAAATTAGAGCAAATTGCATATATTTGCTGGTTGGTTCATTATCTGGCATTGAGATAATAAGAGGAGTTCTTGCTTCATCTATTAAAATAGAATCCACTTCATCGATAATAGCAAAAAAAGGTTTACTCATCACTTTATCTTCATTTCTTATAACCATATTGTCTCTGAGATAGTCAAATCCCATTTCATTATTCGTAGCATATACGATATCACTATGGTAATTTTTATATTTTTCAGTTGGATTTTGATTGTGTGTAATCACTCATACACTCAGCCCTAGTGCTTGATAGAGTATTCCCATTTCTTCAGAATCTCTTTTTGCGAGGTAATCATTAACGGTAACGATATGAATAGGATTTCCAGTCAGGGCATTGAGGTAAGCTGGAAGTGTTGCTACGAGCGTTTTTCATTCTCAAGTTTTCATTTCCGCAATTTGTCCATCATGAATCGCCATTCAACCAATAAGTTGAACGTCATAAGGAATCATATTCCATAAAACTTTTTTCCCTGATGGAAGCTCAAATTCTTGACCATTTAGAAGTTTTGTTGCTTGTCTTAAATTGGCAAATGCAGGAATCATAATTTCTTTTAAAGTTTCTTTAATTTTTTTACTATCCTCTGGGTTTTGAAAGTCAAGCCCGCTGAATAAAGATTTTAATTCTTCTGTTTTATTTTTTACATCATCAAGGGTAAAAGAAGCAAAATCATCTTCCTGAGCATGAATTTTTTGCACTATTTGACTATAATATTTAATTTTTTTCTTATCAGGATCTCAGAAAATAGCTTTGATTATGTTATCAATCATACAAATTAGATAAAGAGTAAAGAGAAAAGGAAGAAATAAAAAGGTATTTTATTGCATCATCCTTTTGAACTTGCTAATTATATGAAAATATTAAAAAATACAAACTTTTTGATTTTTAATTTGTTTTTACTAGAATGGATGAAAATTAATTTTTAATACACTCACTATGCTTTCTTATATTAAATGAGAAATGAAAAATTTAGAAATTACTTCTGTTATTATACTAACAGAAAGCTGAATTGGATATGAAATCATTATAAATGAACTCATTTATGCACATATTTATGATAAAAAAGAAATAGAGCTTTTTGTCTATCATAATATTACTGAAAATGGACAAACTCTTTTTGGATTTCTTACTTTTGATGATAGAACTCTTTTTAAAGAGCTTATAAAAATATCATGAGTTTGATGAAAAGTTGCTCAAAATATACTTTCTCTTGGAAGTGGACGCTTAAAAACAGCGATTTTAGAAGATGATAAAAAAACGATCGAATCTATAAAGTGAGTCGGGAAAAAAATGGCTGAAAAAATAGTACTTGAATTATCAGATAAAGATTTTATAAAAACACTTCAAACCGAAAATAACCTCTCTACTAAAAAAGCTTGAAGCACTCAACAAATAAAAAAAGATATGAAAGCTGAAATTCTTTCAAGCCTTACTCTTATGTGATATAATGGAAAAAAAATAGAAGATATATTACAAAATCTACCAGAATGATACGATACTATAGAGACCATTATACCATTTGTGATTAAAAATATATAATTTTTTGACAAAATTTATAAAAATTATTATAATCCCAAGCAATTTATTACTAAGTTAAATATATGAAAGATTTTCATAATAATACATGTTGTAATTCGAAGAGATTTTTTCTCTAGTTTTTCGCTGTATTTTTTGAGATTTTTCATAAAACCAGGCAAACACTAGAATTTTTCTAGTGTTTTTATTTTGATAATAATAAAATATGAAAGCATATGAAGTATTTACCACACACACTTTAGAGATGGGCACAAAATATGATTTTTTTATTTTTGCTCCTCATGCCTGAGATTCTCCCGATTGGATTCCTTTTATACAAGAAACATTAGTTAAAAAGGATTTTTCACCATCATTACTTCATGATTATATAAAACATGAGGCAGATTTGTGAAGCAGAGAACTTTCATTATGAATATTTGAAACGATTAAAAGCTTGAATCCTGATTTAAAACTTTTGCTAATAATATGAGAAGTTCCCAGAGCTTTTTGTGATCTTAATAGAATCCCTGAGAGGGCTATACCATCAATTGTAAAAAGAGAATTTTGGAGTGATATCAATAATAATGCTATGCAAGAAATAGAAAATCTTTTGTCCCAAGCACATTACTGATTACATGTACATACTATGAACTCAAGAGATAATGTTATTGGATGGAATTTTTCTTGTGAAGTTTCTGAGAGTGATGTAAGGAATTTTTTAAATAATGGCTATTCTGGCGCTCAAAGAAATGATAATATTCTTACTCAACATGCAAATGGAAAGTATCATTCTTTTGAACATCTTGATAATATTTTTGTCAAAAATTGGAATGCAAAAAATATTTTACTTGATAGGGATGTAGCATATAAATTTGAAAATCACTTTTCAGCTACTCATTTAGTAGCAAAAATTCCATCTTCACTTATAGAAGTGACGAAGTGAAATCTCGCTACTTCACAAACCAAAGATACTATTGACGCGAGTAAGATAGTTTTAGATGAGGGAAAAATACAGAGTTATCAAGACTTAATTTCTCAGAGTATTGTAGAATTTTTTTCTTCAAAAAATAAAGAATGTTTTTAGACATTCTTTATTTTTTTGCGTAAAAGTAACATAATTCATTTCCGTTGTAGAGTTTTCTTTTTTTATAATGATTGAGATTTATGAGATGGTCAAAATCAGTGTAAGCCGTGATAATTCCACCAGATAATTCTTTATTTTTGTCTAAAATCATATTGATATCTTTATACATTCCCCTTAAATCATCGTCTTTGAGTCTGAGCCCATAAGGAGGATTGGAAAGGAGAGTTCCAGTCATTTTTTCATATTTGTACTCTTTAAAATCTTTTTTTAAAAAAGTTATACTATCATCTACTTTAGCATTTTTTGCATTTATTCTTGCTTTCTCCAAAACTTCCTCATCGATATCTGAAGCAATTACTGAGTATTTTTTAGGAAAGATTTTTTCTTTTGCCTCTTTTCTGAGTTCATCAAAATATCATTGTGGTAATAAATTCCAATTTTCAAAAGAAAAATATCTATAGAGTCCTGGAGCTATGTTTCTTGCAAACATCACGGCTTCAATCGCAATCGTTCCGCTTCCACAAAAGATATCATAAAAATTTTCAGAGTATTTCCAATTTGAAAGGATTACGAGTGCTGCTGCGAGAGATTCTTTTATAGGAGCTTCTCCAGTATCGGCTTTATATCACCTTTTATAAAGAGTTTCCCCAGAGGTATTTAAAAGAATATAAGCACTATCATCCATAAAAAATGTAAATACTTCAAAGATCGGTTTATCAGATTCTTCTGGCATCATTTTCCCTGATTTATTGGTCATTTTATCAACAATTGCTTTTTTGGTAATTTTTTGAATGGCTGGAGTACTCGAAAGAGTTGATTTTATAGAGGTAGCTTTTACTATTACGGGATAGTATCTATTTAAGTATTTTTTCCAATCGATATTATACACATCATCATAGAGTGTATCAAAATTATCGGTATTTTTTCTTTCGTGTAAAACGATATATAATTTATTTCCAACTCTTGACCAGAGATTTATTTTTGCCATGAGTTCTTTCGGTCATTCAAAAAAAATGAGTCTATCTTTTACTTCTACGATAGTTCATCATTGTTTTATAATTTCATTTTTTGCGATAGCTTCGAGTCAAGCCAAGCAGGTAAGGAGGAATTTCATTTTTTCTTGTTTAATAAATAATTTTTGTTATATTACTTAAAAACTATTTTTTTACAAAGGCTTTATGAAAATTGCTGTGATGATGTCAGTTTGATGTCAAAATCTGTGAGATGAACTGATACTGAAAAATGAAATACAACTCCTCAAAGAAAAATATGGAATCGATACTCAATTTAAAGTTTTTACTTATGATTTAGCTGATATTTTTTATATTGATGAAAATATAAAATATTTAGAGTATTTTCCTATATGAATCAGAAATCCTAAAAATATACTGAGAAATTTAAAAAATTATTATCATTTTATAAAAACCATCAAATGGTGTGACAAAGTTGTTATAGGTGGAGGAGGAATTTTTTTTGATAATGAAACAGGGAATTATTCAAATCCTCTGAATCAGTGGCTTTTTAGAACAGAAATTATAAAAATACTCAAAAAAGAAATTGTCATTTTTTGAGTGAGTATTGATATAAAACACAATAAAAATTCAGAAAAAATTAAAAAAATATTTGTAAATGCTAAAGAAGTTTTTGTCAGAGATAATGGAAGTTTTGAATTGCTTAAAAATCTATGAATAAAATCAGAAATCATTTTAGACCCAGTTTTTTGAGACAACTGAGAGGTTTGATTAAAAAATTATAAAAAAAATTTTTTAGTCAAAAAAGTGGACGCAAAAAGTTTTTGTTTAAATGATATACGAGATACTGATTTTTCTGGGAAAACTATTTGACTTGCTCTCAGGAGTTGATATCTACAAACTGAAAAAGTTGTCATACATGAAATAATAGATTTTATTTTACATTCTGGATGAAAAGTTATGCTACTTCCACATAGTTTTCATACTGGGGACGATATGGCAAACGATTTAAAATTTTTATCTCAATTTATAAAATCTTGAGTAGAAATAACCAACTCTATGCAAGAAACTTACGAAATATATAAACAAAAAAAAATAGACTTCTGTCTCTCTATGAGACTTCATTCTATGATTTTATCACAAGTGTATGGTATAGAGTTTATAGCTATAAAATATGCTAAAAAAAGTGATTTGATAGAATAAAAAAAATCTGAAAGCTAGCTTTCAGATTTTTTTTATTCTATTAATTACAATTTCCTCTTATAACCATATAATTTGTATCAGTAGTTGTAGCACAACTTGCAAGAGTTCATAGAGCTCAACTTCAAGTAAAACCAGTAAAATTAGCTAAACCAACTCCAAATTCTAGTCTTAAATTCATCACTCAACCATCTGTTTTTGCTTTTGAGTCAACATTTCAAGAGTTTTCTAAACCAGTAGAGATATTATAATTTTGATTTATAATTCCTGTAGTATCTGGTCTTACAGAATATAGATAATCACAAGGAGTTCCACCATTACAAGCTTGAGCTGTTTTTGAGTCAGTTGGAAATCTTTCTACATATTTTGAGACTCCAGTACCAAAGTTAGTGAAAACAGGATAATTCCCCGCATCTTGGTATACTTGTTCTATACCAGCTTGAAGAGCTTTTATATCATTTGTTCTTGTTGTATCTCTTGCTTTTTGAATTTGAGATGTATAAGTCGCAACAGCACCAGTAGCAAGGATACCAATGATAGTAATAACAACTAAAAGTTCAATTAAGGTAAACCCTTTTTTATTTTGTAATTTCATAATGAATATTATTAAAAAATAAATTACACTAAAAATTGTATATTTTTTTAAATTTTTGTCAAATTTTATAATTCTTTTGACAAATAAAAAAATATTTATATATTTCAAATATATTTATTTTTACAGATATTTTTGGGAGCATTTTCGGCTTTTTTGATATCAATTATAAAAATAAATACCAAGGGAATAGAGTATGCATAATATTATTGTTATAAACCATTCTATATGAAAAAAGGTATTTGTTTTTTTATAATTGTTTTTTTATTGTTGCCAAATTTTATAGTATTTTCTGGAAATACGAGTTTTGATATTCAACTTATTTTTCAAAATCCCAGTTATGTACTTCAAAAGGATGAGATACTTTCTCAATATATATGTGATCCTGCTCAAACAGAATGTAGAGTAAATTATAATTTAGAAGTCAATGAATGAAGTTGATTTAAGCCAATTGGTACAAAATATATTTGTGAGTGGAATTTTTGAATGACAGAACTTACCGGAGAAGAGCAAAAATGTAATCCTTCTACTATTATTTATTGAACTTGAATATTTCAGACATCATTTAAAGTTTTTCTAAAAACAGATGAAAGTATATCTTATAATAGAGAATTTTTGATTCAAAATGGAGAAATAGTTGATGAACTACCTCCGCAAGATATTCCTTTAGATATTGATGAAGAAGAAATCGATGAAATCTATGAAGAGCAAGATGAGGCAGATAATATACCAAATGAAGAAATTCCTTCTCAAGAAGAAAGTACGTGAAATACTCAAGAAAATCCAATAGTAATCGAGGAACAGATACAGGAAGAAAGTGAGGATATACCAGAAATTCCTGATTGATGACAGGAATGAACTTTTGAAGTTATATCTCATACGTGAACTATTTCATGAACTTGAGTAGAAACTCATTTTTCATCAGGGCAAATAAATAATGAGATATTTTTATTCCCTACCAAGGTATTGTTTCAATCTCCGACATATTTATTAGAAAAAGAAAATGAAAATACTCAAAAATTTACTTGTGATACCACTCAAACAGAATGTAGAGTAAATTATAATTTAGAAATCAATGAATGAAGTTGATTTAAATCTATTGGTACTAAGTATATTTGTGAATGGGATTTTTGAATTTGACACATTACGTGAGAAGAACAAAAATGTAACCCAAATACTATTCTATATCCTGTATGAGATTTTGTAACAACCTATAAAATACAAGAAAAATCAAAACCACTTTCTTTTAAAATAGAAACTCTACAAATTAAAAATACTTGATATATTGAACCTGTTATTACTAAAACAGTATATGTTGGATGATGATGAAGTTCAGGGACACTCCCTATTTTTATCGAAAATCCAAAAATTGAAATTCAGTCATGACTTGACCAAACCTATCTGTGTAAAAAGCAAGATTGCTCTATTAATCTCAACTATATCACAAAAAACTCTTCAGAAAAATGTTTATGGAGTTTTCCTTGATGAAATTATGATTGAGATACCAATGAAAAATGTAATCCTGGATATGTCAGTTATCCATTTTGAGATTTTAGAGTAACACTAAAAGTATATGATAAAAATTATCCTGAAAATTATAAAGAATCATATTTAAATTTTTCTCATATACCTCCAGAAATATCAAAAATATCAGACCAAGTAGAGAAAAATTGAAATCAAAATAAAGAGTCATCAGATGAATGAATTATCCAAAAAATAGAAAAAATACCAGATTATACACTTAAAATTACTCAAATACTTCCTAATCCTATTGGAACTGATAATTTAGAATTTATCGAAATTCAAAATACATGAGAGCAGGCAATTGATATAGTTTGATGTAGTTTAGATGATAGTATCTCTTCAGGAAGTAAACCATATAAGATCTCGCAATCATTATTATTGGAACCAAAACAAGCCAAAAAATTTTATAAATATGATACCAAGCTCAATATCAATAACTCTTGAAAAGAAGAGGTGAATATTATTTGTAATGAAAAAATCATTGACTCAATTTGATGGGAATTTTCTCCTCCGGAAGGTTTCATATTAACTCCGGAACAAAATCTTTCAGAAATAGTTTCTGTAAAAAAACAAAAAAATACATCAAATTATGAAATAGTATATCTTTCTTGAGAGAAAAAAAATATTGTATTTAATACCCAAAGTACACTTCTTCTAGATTTGATGACTGAAGATATTTCAAGAGAAGAAAAAAAAGAAAAATTTTTTACTCTTTTGGAAAAGTCATTTTCACAGAAAATTTCAAAACAAAAAACATGAGTAAGAATATATGGAACTACTTTCCCAAATACTCATATCATGATTCAGCTAGAAAAACAAGAAAATGAGGTAGGGTTTTTGCATTATTTTTTCTTCAAAAGTTATGCTGACAATTTGATATATGAAACAAAATCTGATAAAAATGGGAATTATCAAGTTACTATTAATACTCCAGATATATGAGAGTTTGAATTAAAAACATTTTTAAATTTTTGAGAACACAATACCTATGAAGTACCAAAAACATCAATATTAGAAATTGATAAAGATTATATTGAATATATTCAACCGAAACAAAATTTAAAGCAAGTAAGCGAATATATTCAACCGAAAGCAATTATTACACTTCAGTGAAAAATTTCTCAAAATAAAACTTTTTTTAATAATAAATTGACATGTCATGATGTAAATCAATGTAGTGTAAATCTTGATGGGACTCAGAGTGAGGGAAAAAATTTAGAATATTTTTGGGATTTTGGGAATGGAAAAACATTTGATAAAAAAAATCCAGCCAGTTATAATTTTTGAGAGGGGATATATTTTATTTCTTTAACGGTACATGATAAAGAAGAAAGCGATACGACACATTTTATAGTTGAGGTACTTCCAAAACCACAAAAAGAAAATCTATCTACAACAAAAGTTGAAAATAAAATAGAAAAAAATAATAAAATCAATATAATTCCAACAGCTTACGCAGAGAGTAAAAAACAAGAAAATATAAAATACCATATATGGTTCAGTATATTTGTATTTGTTACGTTTTTTATAGGGGGCATTATATTACTTAGAAGACAAAAAATTATTTAGTATGAAAATATTAGCTATAGAAACCAGTTGTGATGATACTTCACTTGCTATTTTTGAAAATGATACCTTGCTCGCACTTGACACAAAAAGTCAAATTAAAATTCATGCACCAACAGGATGAGTTGTCCCAGAAATAGCCGCAAGAGAGCACGCAAATGCAATTTTTGAAGTATGTGAAAAAGTATTCAATCAAGCAAAAGTATCAATGGGTGAAATTGATTATATTGCGGTTACTTCACATCCGGGACTCATTCCGTCACTGTTAACAGGAATTACTTTTGCCAGAACTTTTTCAAAAATTTTACAAAAACCTCTTTTAGAACTCAATCATATTCAAGGGCATATTTTTTCTAATTTTTTAGAAAGAAAAAAAGAAGAGATATCATTTCCTCTTGTTTGTTTAACGGTTTCTTGATGACATAATGATATTTATTATATGCCATCTTTATGGGATATGCAAAAAATAGGGAGTTCTGAAGATGACGCAGCGTGAGAAAGTTATGATAAAGTAGCTAAAATGATGTGACTTGGCTATCCATGAGGACCAATTATTTCAAAATTATCGAGCGAATATATAGTTCATACTTCTTTAGATGAGGGAACAAAAAAAGTATTATTCCCACGTGTTTGGCTCAAAAAAGATGAATTTAATTTTTCATTTTCTGGTTTAAAATCAGCAGTAAAAAGAGAGGTAGATAAAAGAATTTCAGAAAAATGAAGTTTAAATGATGAAGATAAAAAAGAAATTTCTTATGAATTTCAAAATGCGGTGAATGAAGTTTTAGCATATAAATTAGTTCAGTGAGCTTTAGAAAACGGAGTTTCTACTATTATGCTTGCTGGTTGAGTAAGTGCGAATATTGATTTAAGAGAAAAAATTAAACAAAAAGCATTTGAAAATAGTCTCCATTTTTTACATCCAGTAAAAAATCTCTACTGTATGGATAATGCGGCTATGATATGAATACTTGCCTATTATAAAATAAAACACTGATAATTATCAGTGTTTTATTTTATATAGGTATCAACTCAAATAGTGTCTTTTAAAAATAGATTTCCTTTTTGTTTCATGATATTAAAAATAAGTTTATCATTATATTCAAGTCTTTTTTGGAAATCTGCTTTTGTGATAATAGCATACTTAATTTTTCTATTAAAAAAAGTTTTTGCAAGAAACTCATTAAATGCAATTTTATCCATTTCTCAGATAAGAAAAATATCGACAATATTATTAGTATTTCAAACGAGTCTTTTAGCGAGTTCTTCATTGATAATTACCAACTCTAAGAAATCTTGGGTTTTGAAAAATTTTTTAATACTTTCGTAAGGATTATATGTTTTTAAAAATATCGATTTAAACTCTTCTAAAAGAATAAAGTTTTTATTTATGAAAAAAAACTTTTTTTTAGATTCTTCTCTACTTTTTAAAATATTAAGATCTTCTAAACTATCAAGCTCTCTTTTTATAGAGTTAATTTGCTCATCAAGATCACGAGATAAGGCTCTCATATGAAAGCCATCATTATTTCAAGATTCGTATTCTAAAAAAAACTTTTCTAAAAGTTTTGTTCTTGTTTTTGATCAAAAAAGTTTGGTTAAATCAAAATTTTTCATGAGATAAAAAGGTTATTTTTTTCCATAATATTTTTTTTCTATAAAAAATCAATTCAAAACAAAAAAATCCTGAATTATTCAGGATTTTTTACTATCCAATAGATTTTACGTCTTTTAGGATTTCTTTTTCAATTTCATCCATAAAAGTAACATACAGTTTAGGAGTAATAATTTCTTTACAATATAAATCATTAATAACATTTTCCTCTTGTTTTAAAAGAGATTTGTCTGCTAGTTTTCCTTCTACTACGGAAATTTCACTTTGATGCTCTTCAAAAATATTATCTTTTTTCTCATTTGCAAGAGTATTAAATTTTTTGTAAAGCTCAATAATTTCATCAAACATTTCTTTTTCAAAACCAAAGTTGATTTCAGCAAGTATTTTTAATTCTTTAATTACTTTTCTAGTAATAATAGCTTTTGTTCTATTTATAACATAATTATCAATAAAATTATTTGTTTCATTTGAGAAAAATGCTACTAATTTTTGGAAAAAATCTAATGATACTTTCTCATCAGCAATATCCTTTAATTGAGGTTTTCCTGATTCAAGTCTTTCTATTTGTCTATTAATTTTATTGAGAATATATTTAAAGTTTTTTTCTTCGATTTCATTATATGAAAATAAGTCTTTGAGATATTGTTTTTCTATTCCAAGAGCATGGAGAGAAAGAGCTCTTCTTATAAGCTCAGTTCCATTTTCTTTTCCTTGAGTTTTAATAAGTTGTTTTAAATTTTCAACAGAATTTTTTAATTCTTTTTCGTATTTCTTTTTTAGATTATCTACTTCACTAATAGTAAGATATTTCTTTTGATAGAGACTATCCAATTTTTCAAGCATTTTTAAGTATGCCAAAATTTTTCATTCTTGTTGTTCAAATTTTTCTAAATCATGAAGTTGAGTTGCTCATAATCTTCTCATCATATAACCAATAGTAGTTGCTTTGATGAAAAGAGTAAACATAATACTTCAAATAGTAATAACGATTAGAAATTCTCTTATATCAAAACTAAAATTCCATCCAACTGATTGTTGAAAAGCAAGAACTTGTGCATAATTAGAATCTCCAACTCAAGGAACCATAAGCACCATCATTAATGCTAACGCTCATCTTAAACTTCCCCAAGAAAGAAGGTGTTGCCAAGAAGCAGGAATATGTTCTTCTAATTTGAAAGCATTTAAAGCTCAAATAGGAATATAAATACTTAATGCCCTTGCTATAATAACAATAATAATAGTTGCTAAGATAGGAACAATAAACATTCAGAAATTTACATTTATATGAGAAAGAATAAGTCACATAAGTATAAATACTAATGAATTACATAAAAATGCGAAAAATTCCCAAAATTGGTTCATATGAGCTTCAACTTTTGGAGATATTTTATATCTACCATAATTTCAAATAATAATTCATGCAATAGAAGTTGCAATTACTCAAGAAATTTTTAAATCAAATCCCAAAATACTTACATGATGAGAAATCACTTCAGAGAGTATAAAAGTTAAATGTGCTAAAATCATAGTTAAACTAATTTCAACCATTTCATTATTTTTAATTTTTCAGATTATTTTTGAAAATAATACTCAAGTAAAACTTCAGAATAATATTCAACCAATCATCATCGACATAAAAGAACCAAATCATTCAATATATGTTGATGCACCCATTTCTCAACTTAAAATAACTCAAAGTATTACTAAAAATAAAGCAAGAGCAGTTCCGTCATTAAATAAACTTTCTCCTTCAAAAATTAAAGTAAGTCTTCTCGGAGCTCAAATACTTTTAAATATAGAAAGTACAGCTACTGGATCTGTTGCAGAAATAAGACTTCAAAATAATAAACATACTAAAAATGGAATTTGAAATCCTAATAATGGGAAAATAAAGTACATAAGTCAACCTATAGTAAAAGCTGAAATTACAAGACCGATAATCGCTAAACTACTTATAGACTTCCAGTTTTTTATAACTTGTCTATAATTCATATTATAAGCCGATTCAAATATAAGTATTGGTAAAAAAACATAAAAAAGTATGTCAGGAGTAAGTTGAAAGTGATTTATGAATGAAAAAAAATCTACTCTTGAGAGTGGAATTAATAACAATCATACTATTAGTAAAAGTACTGTGTAAGGAAAATTTATTTTTTTAGATAAAAGATAAGTAAAAACAGAAACAGTAAGCAAAAAAAATAATGATAAGCTCGAGCTTAAAAATGTAACTTCCATAAAATAACGTCAATAAAAAGATAAAATAATAATTTTTTATTTTTAAAATTTGTAATAATGAGTAAAAACTATGAAAACACTATAAATACTAATGAAAAAAGTGATATAATTTTTTAAGATTAATTTAGATATCTAATATGTGTTTATGATATATGAGGTGGGGGTTCATATAATATTAAGTGATACACTCTTAACATATTTACTGATGAAAAAATAAATATTATTTTCAAGAGGTTAATTTGAAAATTTAGAAAAACTAGTGAATTATATATTTTTTATTTTCAAGTCAAATTTTTTATATAAAAAAAGGGATAATATTATCCCTTTTTGTAATCTCGCTCACATCTTGACTCCTAATATTTCTGCAACAAACACAAATAATCCTGAAGTATTCGCTGCATAAAGCAATAGTGCCAAAATGAAATTGAGCGGAAAAATCGTTATGCTATACAAGACAGCCTCATTCACCCCCTCCTTGTTTTTTAAACCAATAGCATGACATATTTTCACAACCGGATGAGGAATATCCCTAAAGGTAATGTGATTTTTAAAAACCACAATAGCCACCAGGCTAGAAAATACAAACATGGGAGCGCCAATCATCAGCATAGATAAACCTACATAGAAATCATGCAAGTTATTCACAGGAGCAGCAATAGCTCCAGCAAAAGGAGATGATATAGCAGCAGCTATCAGTAACCCAACTCCATCAAGATGAGGTTGGATATATTTTACCAAGTCAGCATTGATGATGAGACACGCGATAAGTATCAATCCAATGGCATTGAGTGCTCCGTCTTTCAGTTCATGGACAAAAGTGTCAATCAGGAAGATGGTTTTTCTTGAGAGGGCTGAGTAAATCAACAATACTCCTATGCAAAGAAAGGGAGAATGTGTCAAAATGATCAAAAGCAATCCCAGGCTAAATTCAATAACTCCTTTTGTTTGTTCACGACTAAAAACCACTTTTTCCATTTTCACAGGTGTGAAAATGGCCGCAATACCTGCTAAAAGCAGGCAATATGGGGTAAGAATTACCAAAATAGGCAAGCCAGCAAGAGGGGTATTCAAACCATTACTGATAAACCAAGGCAATCCCCAGAGTTCTCCTAAGTAAAATCCTCCTCCAACGGTGAGCGCGCAAAATGCGGCAAAAGTTTTCACTACAAATTGATTGAAAGTGTTTTTTTCTCCTTTTATTGGGATGAAAATAATTCCTGTTGACAGAAGTAATACTACCGCAAAACTATCAAAAAACAGTGATACATGTCCGCAAAGCACTACCAATATGAAGGTTGATAAACGAGGACTCTCCGCAAAAAAGACTGGTATTTTTACCTGAGCATATGCCAGTAGCATCGTCAGATATACCGCAACAATCAAAGTTTCCATCACTGGACTACTTGTGAGTTGAATCCCATCAATGAGTGCCTCCATTGACCAATAGGTCATAAAGACACCTAAGAGAAAACCAACCACAATTTGTTCTGTAGAGAGAAAACTTCCCTTTTTATCTTCTTTCATGATTTGCTCCTTATAAAAACATGTTGAAAAAAAGAGATTTTTTTTATAATTATTTTTTTTTAAATGTCAATTTTACTTATGATAAATTTTTGATTTTAGAGGGAAAAATAATATTATCACACATAATATTTTATAGATATATTTACATGAAAATTCATATAATAAGTATTTTTCCTGAAAGTTTTGATTCATATTTTTCATCAAGTATTATCAAAAGAGCAATTGAAGATAATTTTTTTGAAGCAGTTTTTTATAAATTAAATGACTTTTCAGTAGTTCCAACTGGAAGAGTTGATGATAAAGCATATGGTATGCATGGGCAAGTTCTTTCTCCAGAACCTTTATCAAAAGCAATTGAAAATATTTTTTTTAGAGTTTGAAAAAAAATAAAGGTTGTTTATATGTCACCATCTTGAGATCTTCTTACTCAAGAAAAAACAGAATATTATATAGAAAATTTGGGGGAAGAGTTTATTATTATATGTGGTCATTATGAAGGTATAGATCAAAGAATTATCGATATTTATGTAGATTATAAAGTAAGTATTTGAGAATATATCCTTACAAGTTGAGAGTTAGCAAGTATGATATTTATAGATTCTTTGGTTAGGCAAATACCAGGAGTACTTTGAAATAAACAATCATATTTAGAGGAAAGTTTTTCGTTAAAATTAAATAGACAAAAAGAGTATCCTGTATATACTAAACCCCAAGAGTTTATGTGAAAAAAAGTCCCTGATATTCTTATAAGTGGGAATCACAAAGAAATTGAAAAATGGAAACAGACAAATCTTTCTTAATTTTTAATACAAATATATGCAAAATTTTTTAGAATATATAAATAAAATTTTAGATGCGATGATAGCATTTGACTATATAGGATTTTTATCATGAATGTTTTCAATGTTGACTTTTGAAAGCTTTTTAAAACTAGTGGTTATTTATTTTTTTATTGTATGGATAGCAATTGTTATTTGGGTTACAAAGGATATTATTAATAGAACTAATAATATTTTGTATCAAATTTTTTCTATTTTTACTGTTCTTTTATGAACTCCGCTTTGAATAGTGGTATATTTACTTATTAGACCAAGTAAAACTTTGTTTGAAAAGTATTATGAAGAAGCTTCTATTGATGATGAGATTGATCTTTCTGATTTTGGAGAGGAAAAAATTTGAGAACTGCAAGAAAATAATGAAAAAAAACAGAGTTGTCCGAAATGTTCTTTTGAAATACAAATAGATTATAAGTTTTGTCCTAATTGCTCAGAACCATTAAAGAAAGATTGTACTGGATGCGGAAAAGAAATTAAACCAGAGTGGCATGTTTGTCCATATTGTGGAAAAAACCAGGAAAATAAAATCGAAGCAATACTCTCTTATAAAGAGCAAGTATCACAAGAAAATGCTTTAGAAAAACAAAATGAAAATCAAGAAAAACAAGAAAATGCTTAATTAGTCTTTACTTTTTTCTATTTTTATTATAATTAACACGATTTTTTACTTTTTAATACATATGTTATGATTTTAAATCATATGAAATCTATATTTGGTACGGAGAGTTTAAGAAAAAAAATAATTGCCGTATTATTACTCGTTTTAGCATATAAATTTTTATCAGTTATTCCTGTTCCTGGAGTAAATACTGAAGGTTTAAAAGCTGTTATGGAACAACAATCTGGACTGGCATTTTTTAGTGCTCTTATGTGAGGATGATTAGAACATTTTTCTATTATATTGATGGGGTTATCGCCATATATTAATGCTATGATTATTATTCAACTTCTTGGTGTAATTATACCAAAAGTAGGAGATTTACAAAAAGAATGAGAACAAGGACAAAAAACTATTAATAAATGGACGAGATGGCTTACTCTTCCATTAGCTTTTGTACAAAGTTATGGTATGATTATTTTATTGAATTCACTTGCTGGTGGAACTATTATTGATACTTCAGATACTTCTCTTGTTCTTATGAGTATGCTTATCGTAACTGCGGGAACTGTTTTCCTTTTATGGCTTTGAGAAGTTATGACAGAATATGGAATAGGAAATGGGATCAGTATTATTATTACTGCCTGAGTATTATCAGGGGTACCAAACGTAATTATGGGGCATTTAAATGCAGGGGCATATGCTTTATTCGCAGGACTTTTAATAGCAACTTTAGTAATTATTTACATTATTATTAAATTTACAGAATGAAATAGAAGACTTCCAGTTATCTATTCAAGAACTGGAAGAGATGAAAAATCATACTTTCCAATCAGGGTAAATCAAGCTGGAATGGTACCTATCATCTTTGCAGTTTCAATCGTAACTTTTCCATCTATTTTGGGGCAAATATTATCAACACAAAATGGGGAAATAGCAAAAAAACTATGAGAATATATGATGAGTCATTTTTCTATGCAAAATCCAAGTTGGATATTTATTGCTATATACTTCGTACTTGTAGTTTGATTTTCATTTTTCTATGTATCAATTACATTTAATACTGATAATGTTGCTGAAAGTATTCAAAAAAGAGGATGATATATTCCATGAATTAGACCAGGAAATGATACTTCTGATTACTTAACAAAAGTATCTTCTCGTTTAAATCTATTTGGTTGATCTTTCTTAGCTTTAATAGCAGTTTTACCATATATTATGTGAAAAGTTATGGGACAAACAATAGACTTTATTATTTCTTGAGCATGACTTATCATTATAGTATCAGTAATTCTTGATATTATTAGAAAGGTTGATAGTGAAATGAAAATGTATGATTATTCTAAATATAAATAAAAATTTTTCCTTTTACAAACTAAAAAAATAAATCGT
>DKNE01000004.1:0-4374 GCA_002470645.1 Patescibacteria group bacterium UBA7396 | reverse complement strand
ACGATTTATTTTTTTAGTTTGTCTGTAAAGAGTATTCCATTGAGATGATCAATTTCATGTTGAACAATACGTGCTGAAACTCAAGAAAGCAGTATTATTTTTGATTTTTTATTTTCATCTATATAACTTAATTTTATACTGATAAATCTCTCTACTTCTCCATTTTCTCAAGGAACTGAAAGGCATCATTCTCATTCTATTTCACATTCTGTAGAATGTTCTAATATTTCAGGGTTTATCATCATCACGGTTTGAAAATTTTCATCATCCCGATTTTTGAGTAAACTTACTACTATCAATCTTTTATTGTGTCATATTTGTGGGGCAGCAAGTCAAACTCATCTATTATCAGGATTTTTTATATATTTTATCATTTCTTTTCCTAATTTTATATATGTGTTCAACTCAGCTGTTTTAATTTTTTCACTGATGGTTCTTAGAATCTCATTTTGTTTTCCAGTCTCTATTTTTAACATAATTTATTTTTAATAGTAATTGTTCTCATTATAGATAATTTTTTATTTTTTCAAAATTTTCTATAATTATATTTTTTGAAAACAAAGAGTAAACCATTCTTGATGATTAAAATTTTGAGTATCTTCATAGATAATTTTAAATTTATTTTCAGAATTTTTTTTGTATTCATTAATATTATAATGATAATAAATCCTAGTTCAAAACTCATCAATTTTTTCTATTTCGCTATATTTTTCACTTGCTTTTAAAGAAACATATATGATTCATTTAGGAGTAAGTATACTATGAAATTTTTCAAATAATCTTTGAGTTGTTTCTCTATCAGAATGTATTAAAGAAGCAAATGCAAAAATTATGTCATATTTTTTTTCAAAATTATAATCTTCTATATCTCAAATAATAAACTCTCAATCAGAAAATTGATTTTTTGCGTATCTTATAGCATCTTTTGAAATATCTATTCCAGTATAATTTTTTGTAAAGTTTCTTATATAAGAATATTCTCTTCAAGAAAAACATCATATTTCTAAAATACTTATATTTTTATTTTTTCAAAAAAGTTTTATTGCGTTATCTATATCAAAAATCCTTGGTCAAATTTTATCAAATTTTTCTATTAATTCTTTTGTTTTTGAGTTATATACTTCAAAATTTATCTTTTTTACTTCTTTGAGAGTCATTTTTTTGTATTATCATAAATATTGTACTTATCTTATTCGTAAAGTTTATTTTTTCAAAATTAATCTATCGTTTTCTATACTCAGAAGCACTTCATCTCCAGATTTTAGCTCATCTTTGAGTATAAAATTTGATAATTCGTTGAGTACTATATTGGTGATGGCTCTTTTCATAGGACGAGCTCAAAATTCACTATCAAATCATACTTTTATGAGATATTCTTTTAACTCATTACCAAAGTGCACTTTTATATTTTTTGCTTCTAAAATTTTTGTAACTTCTCCGAGTAAAATATCTAATATTCCTAAAATCATTTCGTGATTTATCGGATTGAAAATAATGATATCATCGATTCTATTGATAAATTCAGGTCTAAAATAGCTTTTTAATTCATTTAACATTTCCTTGTTTATTTCATCTTCTGATTTTTTTTCTTCTATGAGTGAAATTATTTTTTTACTTCCTATGTTTGAAGTTAAGATAATAATGGTATTTTTAAAATTTACCGTTCTTCCTTTGCTATCTGTAAGTCTCCCATCATCCAAAACTTGAAGTAAGATATTAAATACATCAGGATGTGCTTTTTCAATTTCGTCAAAAAGTATGACACTATATGGTTTTCTTCTCACAGCTTCCGTAAGTTGTCATCATTCTTCATATCAAACATATCCAGGAGGTGCTCAAATAAGCCTTTGAACTGAAAACTTCTCCATGTATTCACTCATATCAATTCTGATAAAAGCTTCTTTTGAGTCAAACAGATTGAGTGCTAAAGCCTTTGCGGTCTCAGTTTTTCCCACTCAAGTAGGACCAAGAAATAAAAAGCTTCAAAGAGGTTTGTGCTCATCACTTAGTCAAGCTTTTGCTCTTTTGATCGCATTTGCTACTGAAAAAATAGCCTTATCTTGTCCAACAACGGATTTTTTTAAATATTCTTCTAAATGCAATATTTTATCTTTTTCGCTTTGCACAAGTTTTGAAACAGGAATAGACGTCCATTTTGAGATAATCTCTGCGATGTCTTCTTCTGTTACTTTATCTCTTAAATAAGACCTTCCTGAGTTTTTAATTTCTTCAAGTTTGGTATCAATTTCAGAAATTTCTTTTTCTAAAGCAGGGATTTCACTATAATTTATTTTTGCAACTTCGGCAAAATTAGATTCTCTTTCAAAGTTTTTTGCTTTTATTTTTAGTTCTTCAATTTTTTCTCTCAATTCTTTTGACTTCACAATCAAATCTTTTTCTTTTTTCCAAGAAATTTCTAGAGTTTTATATTCTTCTTTTTTAGAAGCTATCTCATGACTTAATTTTTCTAAATCTTCTTTTTTATTTCATTCTACTTTCTTTGCTTCGAGTTCTATTTCTAGATTTCTTATTTTTTTCTCTAAAATATCAAGTTCAACAGGTTTTGAAATAGTTTTTAGCTTTGCACTTGAGAGAGCTTCATCAATTAAATCAATAGCTTTGTCTGGAAGTTTTCTGTCGGTGATATATTTGATACTGAGCTCAACTGCTGAAACGATAGCATTATCAGTAATTTTTATTCAGTGATGAGTTTCGTATTTATCTTTTATTCATCTGAGAATTGCGAGTGTATCTTCTCTTGTAGGTTCATCAACCAACACTTGAGCAAACCTTCTCTCGAGAGCTGGATCTTTTTCAATATATTTTCTGTATTCATTGATAGTAGTTGCTCCGATAAGATGCAAAGCTCATCTCGCTAAACTTGGTTTTAAAAGGTTTCAAGCATCAGCTTGTCATTCCTGATTTCCAGCTCAAACTATGGTATGTATTTCATCAATAAAAAGTATGATATTTCAGTTGGATTTTTCTACTTCTTTGATAACGGCTTTGAGTCTTTCTTCAAATTCTCATCTATATTTTGCTCAAGCCAAAAGTGCTCACATATCAAGAGTAATAATTCTTTTTCATAAAAGATTTTCTGGAACTTCTTTTTCCACTATTTTTCTCGCAATTCATTCAATAATTGCTGTTTTTCAAACTCAAGGATCTCATACAAGAACTGGATTATTTTTTGTTCTACGAGATAATATTTGAATCGTTCTTCTTATTTCTTCTTCTCTTCCGATAACTGGATCAATTTTTCCGTTTCTCGCTTGTTCAACCAAATCTATTCCATACTTTTTTAGTGCATTGAGTTTGTTTTCGCTATCATTTGAGGTAACTTTTTCTCAGTTTCTAAATTTTTCAATAACTTTTAAAATATCATCATACTTAACTCAAAGAGTAGAGAATATATTTTTTATTTTTTCACTTCAGTTTTTTAAAATAGCCAAAATAAGATGTTCTTCAGTTATAAATTCATCTTTGTTTTTATTCGCAATATTTTCGGCTTCCCTTAAAATATCATTGAGGGTATAACTCATTCTCAAATCATAATGACCTTCTATTTTTGGAAGATTATCAAGTTCTTTTTTAATACTTGATTTTAAAATCAGTAAATCAACTCCTAAATCAAGTAAAATTTCTTTTACTACACTATCGCTTGATTCGAGTATAGAGTAAAGTAAATGAAAGTCAGTGATTTCAGGATTATGTAAATTATTTGCCAGATTTTGACTCTCAGCTATACGAGAACTTGCGTTTATGGTAAATTTTTCGATATTCATATTATTTTCTATTAAAAAATAAATTAGCACATAATTATTATATGTGCTAATTTATAAAAGTCAAAAGATTTTTATGAATACTATAGATTTTTTATGCAATAATAATATGCTTTTTGGTCATAAGTTCAGGGACAAGATTTTGAAGTATGACTAGATGAAAAAGTGCTATTAATGGTAGTTGCTCAGCCACTACAGCTTTCTCATAAAGTTTTGCTAGGAGGATAGGTTGTAGGGTAACAAGAAGTTGATCACATTGAACATCTATAGTTTATATGATTTCATCAAGAATAATTACTCCACATAGGGTATGTTGCATTTGCTGCACTTTCTCATAAGCTTGTAGTTCAAAAAGTATTTACACAATCGTTGTATGCATCAAGAAAATAATTTTTTCCTCTGAGTCATGAT
The DNA here is from genome assembly GCA_002470645.1 of Patescibacteria group bacterium UBA7396. Taxonomy (GTDB): domain Bacteria; phylum Patescibacteriota; class Gracilibacteria; order BD1-5; family UBA6164; genus UBA7396. The sequence continues at coordinate 181 of DKNE01000004.1, read as the reverse complement.
ATGCATTTAGTTCATTCTACAACCATTCCTGCCGGACAATTAGCAGTACAAACCGGACTTGAATAATTATTATTAAAAGTATATCCAGTATTACAAGCCCCTGCATTATTAGCAGTAGAAGTGAGAGAAATAACTCACGCATTACAAGAATAAGTAAATTGAGCAGAAGTACTTCCATTAG
>DKNE01000006.1 GCA_002470645.1 Patescibacteria group bacterium UBA7396 | reverse complement strand
AAGTATATGGGGTTCTGTCAAACAGATTTTTGTTATATTTTAATTTTTAATTTTTTTATATATGGTAGAATATTTATTATCTGAATTACACTAGGATGTTGAGAACTAAGTATAGATCTTTTAGTTAGGTTAACTGAAAAATATAATTTAGTTATTGATCTTGATGATATAAAATCAGAATATTGAGAAGTTACTTTCTGAACAATTATGTTATCAATTTTTACTCAAATTAAGGATAAATTTTTAGAAGAAAATGAAGAGGAAATAAAGTCTTTAGGTTATAATAATTTAGATGATGTTGAATACAAAATATATATTGAATATGATGCTTCAACTATAAATATGGATGATGAAAATATTCAAAAGATTTTTGATAAATGGAGTTGAAAATAATTTTTTTTAAATAAATTTTAAAAATTAATATAATGAAATATTAATAACAAACTTTTGTTATATTTTAATTTTTAATTTTTTTATTATGAGATCAGACCCCTTTTTAAGTCAAAAAATGAGTTTTTTGCAAAATATTAAAAATGATATTCTATCAAAGATAGAGTATTATAAACAAAATGTGCATATATGTTTTAATGGAGAAAAATTTTATATTCATGTAACTACTTGAAATTCCTTTGATATTTGAGTTACTTATATAGATAGTTTTGAGATGTATATTCCTGACTGATTTTCTAAAAATTGAGATCTTTTTCAAGCAATTTTAAATGATGATATTGTTGCAATAGATATAATAGAAGACAGATGATTTGATTTGGAAAAATTAAAAAATGAATTAAATATTTTGATGCAACAAGATAATTTAAAAGATTATGAGATAGTTGATATTTTAAATAATACTTTTTCTTGATTTGATACTGTTTTTCAAGAGTTTGAGAAAGATTCTTATATAATATACATACGGGGTAATATTTGATATACGTGAGTTGATTTGGGAGATAGAATTCGGGAGACTATAGATAAAGTTATAAAATTCAGATACGAAGATCATAAGAAAAGATAAAAACTGAAGATTTGATCTTCAGTTTTTTTATGCCTCCACGAAAAATCTTCAAAATTCTTTAAAAAATTTCTTTTTTTCATTTTCATCAAAGTGTTTTTGTCTTTTTTCAAACCATCTCATAATCTCAAAAATATCCACTATTTTTAGATTTCCTCATAATTTATTTTCTCAATTTATAATATTACAAACATAGCTATATAAGAAGTATTCTCAATTTTTTGTTTTGTATAGTATCTCGCTTAATTCGTCTAGATTGAGTTCTAAATTATGTATTCAACAATTTGTTATTAATACTGATTTTTCTGTATTATATATTTTTCATTTAATAATTTTTTCCATATTTTTTTAATTAGATAATAAATGAAAATATTATATATAATGAAATTTTGATTTTTTGGAGAAAAGGTGGATTTTTTTGAATAATTAGAAACAATATGCTAGAATTAAACTAATATAAGTATTTCTAGTATTTATGAATGAATGATTTTCAATTAGTTATGAAAACTGAAAAAGTAAAGAGGGAGAAAATAAACAACAAACTTCTTCTTTTTTGATTGCTGAAAATCAAATAAAACAAAATTATATAAATAACCAAAATAAACCTTGATCAAAAGAATTAGCAGTAAAACAAGTAAATGAAAATAAAAACTTAAGAGAATGATTAGAATCTCAAGTTCAAAAAGAGACTAGGGAAAGACTAGACAAAGAAGCAATGATAAGTGAAGCTAGGACAATGCTTTATGAAAAATTATGAATTGATAATAATCAAAATAATAATAATGCTTTAGAAAATTTTGAGAAATGAATAGTTGATACTTTAATATTAGATAATTATGATTTAGCTATTCAAGTTTGGGAAACAAATTGAAAAGTAATTTTAGAATCTTTAAAACAATTAGCTAGTTGGGAATGACTTAAAAAAGTAGCTGAGTCAATTTGAGAAAGTATTTGGGATTTACTCTCTTGAAATGCCTATGAGAGATGAAAATCAGTTGCTGAATTATGACTTATAACTACATGAGTTTGAGCTTGAGCTTATGTATGAAAAAAATGATTCAAATTATGAATGAAGGAAATAGCAAAATTTAAAAAACCTGCAGAAAGATTTATTGAAAATCCTAAAGTTAAAGGTATTATATGAGAAACTAGATGAAAAGTTGATGAATTAATTCCTAAAAAACAATTAGATTTTGAAAAACTATTAGTTGAAGATATTGCTAAATTATGAGATAAAGAGAGATTAGAAGTTGCAAGTTCCTATTTGAAGTGAAAAAACTTTACTCCAGAACAAGAAAGATCGATAATTGAAGCACATAATATTTGAAAAGATAGAAAATGATCTTGAATATATAATTATAATCAAGCTGAAATATCTGAAAAAGTTAGAATATTAAAAGATGCTTGATTTAGCAAAGAAGAAAGAAAAGTCTTACTTGAAAAATGAATTTGTGGGAAATCTGTTAAAACTGATTTACTTGATGCTGAATTTATCAGTAGTAGAATGAGTTTATCTGAATTTGAAAAATTAAAACCAAGTGAAAAATTAGAAGTATTATGAATACCAAAAGAATTTTATAATTTAGTTAATAATAGTTGATTTACACAAGAATGATTTGATCTTATTGAAAGATATAAAAAATTACAATATTGAGATCAATTTTTAAGAAAAAAGAAACCTGTTAATTATCAATGAATGATAGATAAAGCATTAGAAGATTTAGCAAAATATGGTGTAAATAGAACAGATGCTATGCTTCTATTTGCATCTACTGATAAATATTTATTTGAGAATATAAATTGAGCTTTAAGATGAACAAAAGAGTTAACTCAATGACAAATAGCTTTTTTAGAAAGGTTTGATCAAGCATTAAGTAAAATGCCTGATTTAGAGTGAAAACATATTATAAGATGAGATAGTCATTATTCTTGGATTACACACGATAAAGTTGAAATTGATTGAAGAAGAGCTACAAATTTAGAGATTGCGGAATTAATAAAGGCAGGTAAAGTAGAATGATTTAAACAATGAGATAAAAATATTTTAGACGCTTATACTTATGTAGCTAATGAAACAAATGATATATTCTTATGAACTAATTTTCCTGATAAAGATACACTTATTATTGTAAGAGGTAGTAATTGATGAATTAAAGATATTTCTTCATTATCAATGTATAAACATTTTTGAGAAAAACTACCTTGATCTTGAAACACTAATGTTGAATGAATAATATATAGGTGAACAGAAGTTGAGTTTATAAACAGTAGAGTATTTCAAAATGCAACATTTAATAACTGAACATATAATAGAGAAATTCTTGTTGTAAGAGTTAAAAATAAATAATTGATTTTTTTAATAAAAAGTGATATAATCATGTTAATTAATAACTTTGTATATATGATAAATAATAATGAAACATCTTCTAATACAAATGAGTGAGCAGTTAATCATTCAATCAGTCAAATAGTAAAACATTCAAAAAGTGGATTACAAGAAAGAGCTGAGATTTTAGCATGATCTTTTATTAAAACTTTAAGAGATTGACATAAAATAGATGTTGCTGATTATAGAAGATTTGAACCAGATATTGATTTAATGTTAAATATTATAATTGATGAAATATTTTCTTTTTCTTGATATAAAGATAAAAAATCAGTAATAGAAAATGATTTTATACTTGATGATACAGCAAAATCACATATTAGAACAGAAACAATAGAATGAATAGATTTTTCATTTGAAGAACTTGCAAAAAAAATGTGAGATTTATTTTATGAACCTCTAGCTTCTATGTTATATTCAATTTCTATTGAATTGGAAAAACAAATTGATAACAATGAAGAATTAGTGAAATTATTAAAAGAGGCAAGTAGTCATATTTTAAAAGCATGGGATCATTGTAAACCATATATAACAGATATTAATGAATTAGAAAAAAACTCTAAACATACTTTTGATATAAAAGATACAATTTTAACAAATGAACAAATAGCTAGAGCGATTGCTTATTTAGAAAATCATAAATTAAAAGAATTTTTAGAACTATTATCATCTAAAATTTATAAAGATTGAGAAGCTGATAAATGAAGATGAAGAATTAAATTAGCAACTGAATTATTTGCTTGTGCTGATAAATTGAAACAGCTAAGTGAAATAATTTAATATTAATCCTCAACAATAAATATTAAAAAATCCTAAAAAAATATAAATATAAAATCATTACATTTCTAAAAATAATTATCTTAATATCATTTTCATTATTAAAAATGATCTGAAATATTTACAAAAAACTAATCATTCATAATGAATTTGATTTATAATTTTTATTAATGGAAAATACAAAAAGAGAGGAATTCTAAAAAGTTCCTCTCTTTGTTAATAAATATGATACTATAACAATATTATTTTATTTTCTTAATCAGACTAATTTTCATTTTCTAAACTGATTTTTAAATATATAATTTTTCATTAAAAATAACTTAGTCTCAATATGTACAATATCATTTATTCAACGATATCACTTTGTATAATCAAAATTATTTATTTTATCTTGAAATAATCACACATTAGGCAATTGTTCCCGAGAATAGTCAAAATTGTAACAAAGTTCACTTTTTAGATTATTATATTCTTTTTCGAAATATTCTTCAAATAATGACTTTTCTAATGAATTAAAAAAGAAAAAATTATTTCATCTTTTTATACGATTAAAAACAGAAATATTAATTTTTTGTTTATTTTTAAAATAATTTTCGATATATTCTGCATCAATACTTACTTTGGTAACCGTATTATTTTCTCAGATATTAAATCATATTTTATTATTATTTTCATTTGACTCATATTCATCATATCAAATATTTGAATTAAAAACGAAAATAAAATTTGCTTGATCTATCTCAATATTACTATTTTTTGTGTTAACATATCTATTATCTATAATATTCATGACTGCAGTAAAGAAAGTTGAAAGATTTCAATTTTCTGAAGATACTCATTTTTCAATTTCGTCAAAAATAATTATCGTAGCTTTCTTTTTAGATGAAATATTTTCAATGTGTTCAAAAATAGATGAATTAGATACGCTAAATCAGTCTGTACTTCAAAGTAGCGATGTTGCTTCTACGTAGTATGTGGAACTGAGTGAATAATTATAGAATCAAAAATCTAATTTTTTTGATATTAATTCCCATATATAATTTTTTCCTGCTCAAGAAGGTCAGAAATTAAAGTATATTCATAAGTTTTTACTATTATTATCATCACGATATGTATTTAATAAAAAACTATTAATATATTCTTCAATGATATGATTTTGCCCTATAATTTTAGATTTTAAATACTTTTCTAATTCAACTAATTCATTAACTTTAAATGAATAAAGTTTATCATCTTCAGGTTTTTTATTTTTAATATTTTTAGGTTTTTTACCTTCCCTATATTCTATTTCTCATCGATTATTCACCTCTTCGAACCGAACTTCCTTAAAGTCTATAACATCATCAAATTTATCATCTTTTTCCTCATTTCCTGCATCTTTTTTTGAATATTTTTCAATAAAATTTTTCATCATCTTTTTTTGTTCTTCATTATTTTTTCATCTATAGTCCTGCTTATAAATATCAGGAATTTTAAAAATATTTTCATTTTGTAACAATAAATTGATATCAGGGTTAATACTAATTTCATTAGTATTATTTATTTCTTCGTTAGTTGGCTTCATATTCTAATTAGTTAAGAAATAAAATAGATTTATATTTTACTAATTTTTTCTTTTAAGTCAGCGCTTAGTTTCAATTTTTACTTGGCAATTCTTGTAAATGTGCTGTTTGGCATAAATAAGAAAAATAAATTTTCTTTTAAAAATTAATATAAAATTAATATCTACTTATTATAATGAAAAGTTTAAACATTAAATTTATATTAAAGTTTCTTTATTTATTCAGTTTTTCATTTGATTTTTAGAATAAAATATATATATTCTCTACAATTTAAATTAACTTTTTTATTATAGAAAAAATGAAAAATATAGATATCAATAAACTAATTAATTTATCAGTTGATATATGGAGATTAGAAGAAAAAATTTCTAAAATTGATTATTTGAAAGAACAAGATAATGAAAAAATTTCTGTAAGTTTAGATAGATTAAAGAAATTTATAAAAGATTTGGATATTGAACTAAAGTGATTTTCATGAGAAAAATATTCTGAAGAAATAAATTTTTATGAATTAAAAGCAGTTGAAGATACAAATATAGAAAACTTAAATAATATTATAAAAGAAACTATTGAACCAGCTATTTGACAGAACCCCATATACTT